>CANLKN010000048.1 GCA_947491475.1 Akkermansiaceae bacterium
CAAGTCAAAGACCCACGCGGCTTATCGCGCGCTGCTGTTGGCGGAAGGCGCGGAAATGGCGGAATTGAAGATCGATGAGAAGGGAGAAATTCACAAACGGGTGAGGCGGAAAGGGATGGATCCGGAGAAGGCGCGAATGGAGCGCGAGAGGGTGCATGTGGAGCAGCGTGTGGCGCTGGCGAAGCGGCTGCGCTGGCGCTTGCGGTATTTCAGCGACGGGGCGGTGATTGGCAGCCGGGAGTTTGTGGATTCGGTGTTCGAGGCGTGCCGCGACCGCTTCGGGCCGAAGCGCAATAGCGGCGCGCGCCGGCTGCGCGGCGACGCAGCAGCACTGACGCGCGGGGCGAGCTTGTTCAGCTTGAGGGATCTGGTTAAATCCAAGGGAAATTAAATGCTTGGCCCTTGATCATGTTTGTCTCCTTATCCCCCGAAACGTCCTCCCGCGGCTCGGCCCCCGAGGGCAACCAGGTGCTCTTCCTCCATGACGTGAACACCACCGCCAACCCCTATTCCCCCGCCCTCCAGTCTTCGCCACCTACTCCCCCATTGGCTCTTTCAGGGGCCTCCCGCAGAAAGCAAATTCCTTGCAGCCATTCGTTGCTTGATAATCGACCATCCATGACGATTATCTCGGCCATGTTCCGCCCGATATGTGTTCGATTGGCCGCGCTCGTCTTCATGGCTGCGCTGGGCACCTCATGTGGTGGCAATCCTCCGCCGCCGCTCAGTCAATCGCGCGACGAACCGCAGCGGCAGCCGATGAACCGCGGTGCTGATGGCGTCCGCGTCGCCACCATTCCTCAGACATCGCCTCCGGCGATCGCTGGTGAGAGTGCCATCGTGGTGGATTTTCAAAGCGGTCGTGTTCTCTACGCGAAAAACGCCGATGTCCCGCGAGCGGTGGCCAGCACCCAGAAAATCATCACCGCTCTCTGCGTTCTGGACACTGGAGATATCGACAAGCCGGTGACCATCGCCGCCAGCGATGCCAACTGCGAGCCTACCAAGCTGGGACTCAAGACGGGCGAGGTTTACACCCGCCGCGAGCTGGTAAAAGCACTGATGGTCAAGAGCGGCAATGACGTCGGCCGAGCGCTTGCCCGCGATGTGGCGGGCAGCCAGGAGGGATTCGCCGACATAATGAACCGCAAGTCCGCCTCTCTGGGTATGCGCAACTCGAATTTCAAAAACCCGCACGGTCTTACCGAGCCAGGTCAGTATTCCACCGCGAGGGACATGGCAATCGCCGCGCGCTACGCCTACCGCAGCCCGCTGATGCGCTCGTTCTCCGCCACCAAGTCCTATCCATTCCGTTTCTACGACGGCCGCACACGCCTCTTGGAAAACACCAACAAGGTGCTAAAGACGGTGCCTTATTGCACTGGGATGAAAACAGGCACCACCAATGCCTCCGGCCGCTGCCTCGTATCCACCGGCACTCTCAACGGCCGCTCGGTCATCGTGGTGGTGCTCAAGTCGAACTCCGCCAACGTCTGGAACGATTCCAGCAAGCTGCTGCGCTGGGCTCTCGAACGGCCGGGGGCCGATGTTTGATCCCACCGCACCATGCACAGCCCCTCCGAACAACTCCGGAATCTCCAGACGGATGGACTGCTGCGCTCACTCAAGCCGCTCGACTCGCCCGCCGGCCCGCGTGTGACCCGCGACGGAAGGAATTTGTGGAACTTCGCATCCAACGACTACCTCGGTCTGGCACGCCATCCACAGCTTGAGGATGCGCTCGTCGATGGAGTCCGCCGATATGGCGCGGGCGCCGCCGCATCGCGCCTCGTCTGCGGCACGCTGCCGCCGCACCAGTTGTTGGAAGAAGAGCTTGCCGCCGCCAAACAATGCTCCGCATCGCTTGTCTTCTCATCCGGTTTCGCCACTTCGCTCGGCGTGATCCCGGCGGTCGTCCGCAAGGCGGATTTCATTCTGTTAGACAAACTTTGCCACGCTTGCCTCGTCGATGCCGCCCGCCTCTCCGGAGCCACGCTGCGCGTGTTTCCACACAACAGCCTGCGCAAACTTGGCCAACTGCTTTCCACCATCCGCTCCAAGCACGCCAACTCGCGCATCCTGGTCGCCACCGAATCGGTCTTCAGCATGGATGGCGATCTCTGCCCGCTGCGTGAAATTGTCGAACTTGTGGAAAACCACGGCGCGCTGCTCTTGTTAGACGAAGCCCATGGTTTCGGAGTGCTTGGCGAAAACGGCATGGGCCTTGCGGAACGCGAGGGGCTCCAGCAACGCATCACCTTCCAAATGGGCACGCTCAGCAAGTCCGCCGGACTCTCCGGTGGTTACGTCGCCGCCTCGCGCGAGTGGATCGACCTACTCGTCAACCGCGCCCGCTCGTTCATTTACTCCACCGCGCCACCGCCGGCGCTGGCGCATGCGACAATCACGGCGCTTCAACTCATCCGCTCCGACGAGGGAAAATCGCTGCGCGGGAAACTCCGCCACAACATCTCCATCATCGCCGACAGCCCCACGCCGATCGTTCCGCACATCCTTGGCTCGAACGAAGCGGCCCTCGCCGCCTCAAGCTCCCTTGCGAATGCAGGTTTCATGGTTCCGGCCATCCGTTTCCCCACGGTGCCCCGCGGCAGCGCCCGGCTCCGCATCAGCCTCTCCGCCGCCCATCCGCCCGAAGCCGTCGCAACTCTTGCAGCCGCGCTCAGGCAGATTCAGGCTCACCCGGATGATTGAGGCATCATTCCCTCACGGTAGCTCTTGCTAAAACTCCAAAGTTGGGGTGTAGTGTGAACTATCCCCCATAAAAATATGAAAAACCAAGTGTCCCCCCACTCGGTTGCCTTATTGATGCTCGGCTTGATGGCAATGCTTTCGGCCCAGAATCTTCATGGCAATCCCAGCCTGTTCAGCAGAATCTTCAAACCCCGTGCCTTCGATACGGCAGCCCACGCACGCGCACCCTCTGCGGTTGTTGTGGAGCAAAGATTTCATGGCGAGGTTTCCAGTACCCCGTCGAATCACTCGGCCAAGGAAATGCGCAAGCTCAAGGTGAAGATGCCGGAAGTGAAACCGGCGGAACCCGCAAAAAATCTCCAACTGGAACGCAGGGAGGTCTCCCAAAAGCGAGGCCAACGTTACGATGTGGCGGGCAACAGCCTGCAGGAAGGTCTGGTGATGGTCTCTGCGATGTATCGCGAGCTCCGTTCCAATGCCGCGGGTGCTGAAGAACCGTAGGATGTTTGGTGCAGGGATTCCCGTGGCCGGGCACAAATCCATGCTGATGGGCATCAGCGTGCTTGCCAGCAGCGCTGCCACTGCTTGAATCGCCGTGTGAAAAAGGAAGATCGCGAGTTTTTATATCGTCTCTTGGTAAGCCGCAGCCCCACCGGCTTTGAGATGCCAGGCCAGAAAATCTGGGCCGATTGGATCCGCGAACATTCCGGCCACGTCGAGTGCGACGCCTACGGCTCCACTTGGGCCACGCTCGCCGGCAAGACCGATCAAGTCGTGATGCTCGCCGCCCATGCCGACGAGATCGGCTACATGATCAAACACATCGACGACAAAGGATTCCTGCGAATCGACCGCGTCGGCGGTTCGGATGCCGCCACCGCCCGCGGCCGACGAATCATCATCCTTGGCGACAAAGGCCCAGTGCCCGGCATCATCGGGAACACCGCCATCCACCTGCGCCGCGATGTCCAAGGCACCGAAAAAGCTCCAGCCGTGCATGATCTGTGGGTGGACGTAGGGGCTTCAAATTCCGGCGAGGTCGCTAAACTCGGAATCCGTGTGGGCCACCCTGCAGTCTATCAGGATGGGCCGATGGAATTGGCGAATAAGCGCATCGTTGGCCGCGCCCTGGACAACAGGATCGGCGGCTACATCATCGCCCAAGTGATGAAACGCGTAGCCACCAGCAAGCGCAAAGCTGCTTTCACTCTCGTCTGCCTGAATGCCATCCAGGAGGAAGTGGGCGGCAATGGCGCGATGATGGCGACTTACCGCCTGCGTCCGGATGTGGCAGTCTGTCTCGATGTGACACACGCCACCGACACACCGGGACTGGAAGCCTCCAAACATGGATCGGTCAAACTGGGTGGCGGCCCCAGCCTCACCCACGGCACGGCCAACCACCCGCTGGTAGTCAAACAATTGATCGAAACCGCCAGGGACGCCAAAATTCCGGTCCAACACGAAGCCAGCAGTCGTTTCACCGGCACGGATACCGACCGGATTTTCCACAGCCGCCAGGGCATACCGAGTGCGCTGGTTTCGCTGCCACTGCGCTGCATGCACTCCGTGGTGGAAACCGCGCACCTCGATGACATCGCTTATACGATCGAACTGCTAACCGTCTTCGTCCTCTCGCTCAAGGACAAGCACGACTTCCACCAGAAACTCCAGACATCCTGATCCGGGCACCGCGGCCCCCTGAGTTTGCTTACACGGGCCGGAAAAAGGATGTCTGAAATTCAGCCAAAACACTGAAGTCGCCAGTGTGGGAACCGACCATGGAGTCAGTGGCAGCAATGGCACGTGCCGTTCACTTTTCACAAAAGCAAACGCGGGAGTGTTTCGAGCTGCAGTTCTACCGCAAGAGGTAGTGAGACGACTTGGATCTCCTTGCCCGAAAACAGCCATTGTCCGGAATCCCCGCCCGCCTGCTTGACCGCCGAAATCCGTTTCCCCTCCGGCAGTGGCGGAGCGATCCATAGGCCACCGGGAGGAACAGTGATGTTGTCGGTGATTTCAACATGGATTTGATTATCACTCACCGCATGGATGCGGAAATCCAGCGCTCCATAGCGGGTTGGGAGATTTCTAACAGAAAATCCATTTCCTTCCGCGATCCACTGCCACGGCATGCCTGAGGCGAGGACCAGAGAAGAGGAATCCTCGCGTTCGGCGGCGACCATCGAGATCAGCGCCAGGATGTATTCGGCGGCGATCCAAGTGTGCGGCACATCGCCTAGATGCCCGGGCGAACGCGGATCGTGCCAAGAGATTTCAGGCCATTGGTTCCACTCGCGCGGACGGCGGTCGGACAGGAAAAATTCTAACAACTCGTAAGCGGTTTCACGCTTCCCGATGCGGACGAATGCGCCGATGATGCGGATCTCATAAGCGGTGTAGTTGTTCCATGGCATATCTCCGCGATGCTTGCGGCGGTGCCCGTCGAGATAAGTATCGAGCATCGCATGCAGCGGTCCGGCGGGCAAGACGCCGGCGAAGTCGAGCATGGCAATGGCATTCGAGGTGGCGGTGGGATCGAAGTCCGCCCACTCAACCGAGCCGGGGATGTAGTTGAGGTTTTTTTCCTCGATTACCTTGTCCAGAGACCTGAGCAGGTCGTTCTGAAAATGTTGTGCTTCCTTTCGCCAGCGTTCGGCATCTTGCAGGAAACCGGCAGCCTCAGCCAGGTCCGCCGCCGCTTGCAAGCCTCGCACACCCCAGAAGTCGTCCCAATACGAATGCACCGGATGCGCTAGATAACCTTCGTGACTCGCCGACTCCGGCAACAGTCCGAAAAACACCGAGCGTTTGCCACTTCGGAACCCTTCCGTCATGCGTTGCGAGCGCAGATCGATCAGATAATCAGCCGCCTTGCGGGCGTGCGGCATCAATTTTGTTAGAAACCGCGCATCGTTGGACGAGCGGAACACCTCGCGGACACCCCAGAGGAATTGGCCGTGGCTGTCGTGTTCGACGAGCCAGTCCACGCCATCGCGATCGACCACACAGGGAATGAATCCATCGTCGCGTTGGAAATGCGCATACCAGCGGATGAACTCGTCGAGGGCATGCGGCAGTCCCAACTTGGCCAGCGCCGCGCCCATGATCACGCAGTCCCGCACCCACGAGCGGGTGTAGCGGCGCGGGCCGGGTTGGATTGCCGCGCCATCGCGGTTGATGAGGATGTGACCGGCGGCGCTGCGCATGCAGTCGAATGCCTGTTTCGCACCAACCGGCACCTGCCATTGCACGGCACCGAGTTTTCTTCTCCATCGTGAGAGAGCCTTCACCCTCCCAGCGGGTGCCGGTTCGTCGCGTGAGATGAAATATGGGACTGAAACCGTGACCTCTAACAATCTGGCACCTGCCGGTAGTTGCCAAAACATGGCTGCGGAGGCCAGGCCGGTGGCATCCTCGACCGACTGCGCGGGTGGCATCAAACCCCGCATGAGAAAACCCAACACTCCGCCTTCATCGAAGGTGGCGGCACCAGCGGAAATTGGTGGCGGCGATGAAAAAACCAGGCGGTCATTCACGCGCATGCCATCCGGCCCATGGGTCACGCGCGTGATTGGACTGCGTCCACCAAGATTGCGAAATGCCTGCCACGGCGGATTCACCTGAAACGGCCGGATCGCCAGCGCAAGGCGCATTCCTTCGTGCGGCCGCGTTGCTTTGAGCCGATATGTCACCCGCAAGGCAAGCGCATCGCCCTTGCCATCCACCCATGGCAGGATTTCCAGGCTCATTCCGGGATTTTTCCATTTGGCGCTTGGTAGTGGCACACCGTGTTTAGCCATGGAGCAGGAGGTTTTCACGTCCGCCCAGCTAAACGCTTTTTTTCCGGTTAGGATAAATGGTTCAAGGGAAAAACCTCCCTCATCCACCTCTACCATGCCTTCCTCATTGATCAGAGCGCGGCGTTTGCCCTCGGGACTGCCGACTGGCGTCCAATACGATTGTTCGCGGTGCCAGTAGCGCGGATGCCAACCGCGCGGGTAATCAGCGGCCACCGAATGGATGAACTCGTTGGGTGTGCTTGAAAACGAGCCGGGTTTCACCTCGATGTGGCGGATTGCCGCACCGTCGGCACTGCCGAAGCGGAGGCGCAAATGACGCGCCTCCGCCCCGTGTGCGGAGATATGGTTTTGATCACCGAAAGCCCGAAGCATGCGATGCAATAACTCCCAATTCTTGCCGTCATCTGAAAGCTCGACGGTGCAGTCCCGCGGCGGCAGTTTTTCAAGCCAATGGATGACGAGGCCGCCGAAACGCAAGCTGCGGCCGAAATCGACCGACCACCAAGGACTTGCATCATCCGCCGCCGCGCACCAACCGCCCGCTCCGGGATCGAACGCCGCTTGCGGCGGATAGTCTGTTAGATAACTGGAGGCGGTCACCGCCTGCGGCGTTTGCAATGACTGATCTAACAAAGATGCGGCCGATAGTTCCACGCGGCCCTTCCCTCCCGGTCCTGCGGCGATGACGATTTCCACCGCCTCTACCTCCGATGGGGCACCGCCGCCAGCGGGTCCCCAAGCGAAGGGAAATTCGCGCTCATGGAAATGGAAGTTCGTCCAGTGCTCAGGCATGATGAAGTCCTGGCGCAGGTGCCGCCACACATTGGCGCCACCGGGTGATGCCACTTTGAACTCGAAGTGATTGGGCAGGCCCTCGCCGCGCATGAGGAAACCGATTTCAAAGGTGCTCGGCAGCCGAAGCCCGATCACGCAGCGCATGACCACAAATCCGCCACCGCCTTGGAAATCATAGTCCAGACGCAGGCCAGAATTCCCATCCGGCGCGTCGATGTGCGTGAGCGATCCTTTGGCCTGGCCCGAGGCAAAGACCTGCCATGCGGCGCAATCCTCAAACAGTGTGGAGAAGTCCATGGGGTGACGGCATTATTGGCAGCAAAAAAACAACCGCACTCCTTGCGGAACGCGGTTGTTGAAAAAATTTCGGCCAGCGGAAGTTGATCAGGCAGTGGCAGCGGCGGTGCGGGCCTTGCGGATCATGCTGTTGACCGTTTCCGAGGGCTTGGCACCGACGGCGAGCCATTTGTCGGCAAGTGCCAGATCGATGGTGAAATTGGTGCCTTCCTTGAGCGGATCATAGGTGCCGAGTTGTTCGATGTAGCGGCCGTCGCGGCGCTTGCGGCTGTCCACGGCAACGATTTTGTAATATGGGCGGTCCTTGGTGCCCTTGCGGTTGAGTCGGATGGATACGGACATGATGAAAAATCGAATGGGTAGCGCCCGGCAGCGGGCGGGGCGCGGAAATTGGAGAATCCCGGAGGCCTTGCCAAGCAGAATCTTGCTGAAATTTAACCTGCGGCGTTTGATTGGATTTCTGCCGAAGCACCAGCTTTTGGCAGAGTGATGAAAAATTTCGTTTCGCGGCCGGGCACGGAGGTGACGGCAATCGTGCCGCCGTGGGCTTCGATGGCGCGCTTGACGATGGAGAGACCGAGGCCGGTGCCTTTGATTTCCTGCTGCGAGTGGTGTTTTTCCACGCGGTAGAAGCGGCGGAAGATGTGTGGCAGGTCGGCACTGGGGATGCCGATTCCATTGTCGGCCACCCAGATGTGATGGGAATCAGCAGCCTTTTCGCAGCCGATTTCCACCCGCAGGCCGGGGTGCGGGTTTTGTTTGAGCGCGTTTTCCACCAGGTTAAAGAGCACCTGGGTCCAGTAAAAGCGATCGCCATGCAGGATGAGCGCTTCGTCGGGCATGTGCACGATGATTTCCGCCTGCTGGCTGCGGATGACTGATTCCAGGCGCTCGAGCACGTCCTTGATGCAGGAGCGGAAGCGGAACGGTTCGGACTTGAGTGCGGCGGCCTCGCCGGATTCGAGGCGGGAAATGACCAGCATGTCCTCAACAATGCGCGAGATGCGGTCGGCGTGCTTGCGCATGACCGAGAGGAAACGGCGCGCCATCTGTGGATCGTTGACCATGTCGTCATCGAGCAGGTTTTCGAGATAGCCATTGATGATGGCCATGGGGGTGCGCAGTTCGTGGGAGGCATTTGCCACGAAGTCTTTGCGGATTTGCTCGGTCTGGTGTTCGGCGGTCACGTCGCGAAGAATGAGGCGGGTGGTGGGTTCGCCGCCATCGGGGGTGGGCAGTAGGGCGGCGTCGATGATCCATGCATTGACGCCGCGGGTTTCCGAATCTCCTCGCGGCGAGGTTTGCTGCGGCAGGACCACGCGGGCTTGGGCGGGCTCGCCGGTTTCGAGGCACTGCATCGGGGCCACGGCGAGGCGGGGGTCCGGAAAGGTTTCGAGCACCGGGCGGCCAACGAGTTCGCGCTTGCCGAAGAGCGCGTGGGCTGCGGCGTTGGCGAAGCAGATCCTACCCTCGGAATCCACCAGCAAGAAGGCGTCGCCAAGGGCATCGAGCAGGCGGTCGCGCTCTTCGTGAGCGTCGTGGATTTGTTGTTGGAGGCGGTCATGAGAAGTTTTGGATTCAAGCTGCAAGGCGTTTTGCAATGCGGTAAGCCGCCTGCTTTTTATCGCCAAAATGATGGCTGCCGCAGTGGCGACGGTGGCGATAAGGATGGCTGATTCGGTGATCATTCTTCGGCTCTCGCCACTCGGTAGCCGACACCACGCACGGTTTCAATCCAAGAGCCGTGGGACTCGAGTTTTTGGCGCAGCCGTTTCATGTGGGTATCGAGCGTGCGGCTGTGCGCGGCATCGCTGTAGCCCCAGATAGTGCGCAGGAGATCGTTGCGGTCCTGAGTCTTGCCAGCCCGCTCGCAGAGGTAAAGCAGCAGTTTGAACTCGGTGGAGGTGAGCTCGGCAGGCTGTTGCTCGATGTAAAATTTCAGCGCGTTTTTATCGAAACGAAACGGCCCGTGGGTGAAATCCACCGCGCCGGGCGTTGCGTCGGTGCGCTTGAGAATGGCTTGCACGCGCAGCAGCAGCTCCTTGGGGCTGAAAGGCTTGGTGACGTAGTCGTCCGCACCGGCTTCCAGGCCCTGAATGCGGTCCTCGGTCTGGGCGCGGGCGGTGAGCATGATCACCGGGATACCAACGGTGCGGGAGTCGCGCCGGAGCTCTCGGAAAACGCCATAGCCATCGCGCCCGGGCAGCATGAGATCGAGCACAATGAGGTCCGGCCGCTCGCGTAGCGCGGTCTCAGTGCCTTCGATTCCGTCGTGGGCCTTGAGCACCTCGAAGCCTGCCCGTTGGAGATTGAAGCCGATGAGGTCAGCGATGTCCTGTTCGTCCTCAACAATCAAAATGCGATGCATTGCAAGCGGAAGGTAATCGGGCCTGGCCGTGTCGGAATCCGCCACGTGTGACAATTCGGTCACAATAGGTCCTTGCTAATGACGCTGCCGGGCGAGGTGGTGCGCGCGATGCCGATTTTAACTCCAGCCTCCAGCGAGGTATTGACTCCGGTGCGGACACCATCACCGAGGATGGCACCGAGCTTGAGGCGGCCGGTGTTCACGGGTTTTCCGCGCACGATGGAAACGTGGTGGCGGCCGTCGTGGCGGTGGTTTTCCGTGCAGGTCCCGGCACCGAGGGTGACATGGGTGCCGATGATCGAATCGCCCACGTAGCACTGGCGGGAAATGTAGGTGTTGTTGTAGATGATCGAGTTTTTCACTTCCGCGCCGTTTCCGACATAGCAATTCGAGCCGATGCTGGTGGCTCCGCGGATATAGGCATTCGGGCCGATCTGGCTGTTGGCGCCGATCAGCACCGGGCCCTCGATCACCGTGCCGGGCAGGATACGCGAGCCATTGCCAAGGCGCACCACGCCGGAAATGCTAGCCAGCGGGCTGACCTCGCCGAGCAGCGATGTTTCATCCATCAGCGCGAGCACTTCCTCGTTCATGCGCAGCAGGTCCCATGGATAGATAACCGGAAAACAGGTGGCGTCGGTGACAATCTTATCCACGCAATCGGCGGGATCGGCGGAACCTTTCCATGCCAGCAAGTTGCCTTCCGTATCCAGCAGGCATGCGGAATTCGGATTACGGCCCAGCAACAGCAATGCGCCGAGCTCGATCCAGTTGTCGAGCGGGATGCGCAGCGCGCGCGGCTCAGCCTCCTTGGGGTCCACCAATTGCAGCCCGGCACGGCGGAGGTCGGCCGCCAGCAAGTCGCGCATCGGCAGGTTGGCGATCAAGCACGCGCCGAGATCGCGGTTAGTGGTGATGGGAGCACAAAGCGCGGGGTTGCGCGGAGGTAAGAGGGTTGCCTGCATGGGTTGGCACCAATTCAGCAGGATCCTATCGAAGCATCACGCAATTTTTTAAAATTTAATCGGAAATATCCGCCAAACCATCTGTCTCGGCAACGCCAGGCCAGATGAGCTCGAGGTCATTGGGTGGTTTTTCCGCTTGGCGGATCAAACCGTCGGCAGTCAGTGCGAACCATGCGTTGAAATCGCCACCGAGCGCCTCGAGTGCCTGGACAGTCCAGACATTGCAGACGCGGGGAATGAAATAATCATGGCGGGATTCGAGTTGGACGCCTTTGCCCCAGCTCGACTCACAGACGACGACTGGGCGGTCGTGTTCATCGGTCTGGCTGCATGCGTTGAGAAACGCAGCCAGGGCCGGTCCGCGATCACGCGGCACCAGTTTGCGCCAGACGCGCTGCTCCGGAATCACTTCCGCAACATCCCAGTTCACTGGAATGAGCTCCATCACCGAGCGGGTGGGTGTGAACAGCACGCGGAACACCTTCCACGGATGATCAAAACCCTCTGCGGAATAAGCATCGCGGTTTCCCCAACTCATTACCACGTAGCGCGGGTTTCCGAAGCCCTCGGGCGGCACGAAGCCGGACTCCAGCAACCAGTCATAGGGAACCACCAGTCCGGTATGATAACTGTCCGCAATGAGCCAGACAAGCAGGTCATGATCGCGCTGCGGCTCGGGTGTGGTCGGCGAGTTGATGATGACTTCCGTGCGCTGCACCTCGCCGGTCTCCACCGGCAGACGCAAGCCGCACGATGCCAGTAACGCCAGAGCGAGCCCGCAGCAAGCGACGTTCCATCGCATCGGAGACCGGGCCATCAGGAAGGAAGAAACGAGCAGATGTATTCGCAAATGCCGTTGCTCACGGTGATGGTAAAGCCGCTGTTTCCAGGAACATCGAAAGAGGCAGCGGCTTCAATGGCAAGGGATTCGCTGCTGCCATCCAGCACGACGAGACAATCGCCAGCGATGATTTCCATGCGCTCCGGGGCGGCAGTGCCGAAGTGATACTTGCCGGGATAAATCAAGCCAAGTGTCTTCCTGGAACCATCCGTGAAATGCACGGTGTGGGAGACGACCTTGCCATCGAAATAGACGTTGGCCTTGGCATCGACGGTGACATTTGAAAATGAGGACATGATTTTCGGATGGATATTTGAGGGATTATTCAACGGGCATTCCAGCTTCCTTCCAGGCATCCCAGCCGCCGGAGAAGACGCTGGCTGGATAACCGAATCCGGAAAGGTGCATTGCAACGGTGCGTGCGTCCGGGCACATGAGTCCGGAGCAATAAACCACGATTGTCTTGCCTGCGGCGATCGCAGCCTTGATTTCATCTTCGCGCTTGTGGATCGCCGTGTCGCAATTTTTTGCAGGCATGCTGATCGCGCCCGGGAGCCGTCCGAATTGATGGAATATCGCCGGCCGGGCATCAATGACCATGGCTTGGCCACTCTCATGGAGCACGAAGAAGTCCTCCAGCGAGATCGAAGAAACCTTGCCTCGAGCGTGCAAGCGGGGCGGTTTCTTGTATTCGGCTTCCGGTTGCGCCTGGGGAGATGGCACGGGGGGCTTCGTTTCCTCCGCACGATCAACGCATGCGGTCAAAGCAAACACGGTGACTGCCGGCAGCCACTTGTTCCACGCCGGTGTCATTTGACGATTTCGAGTAGCTCGACATCGAAAACGAGCGTGCCAGCGGGCGCACCCGGAGGCGGGCTATCGCCATAGGCTTGTTTGCCCGGGATCCACAAACGCCGTTTTTCTCCTTCCACCATCAGCTGCACGCCCTCGGTCCAGCCGGGGATCACGCGGTTGAGCGGAAAAACAATCGGCTCATCGCGCAGCACGGAGCTGTCGAAGAGTTTGCCATCGGTGGTCCATCCGGAATAGTGGACTTTCACTTGATCGGTGGCTTTGGGATGAACGCTCCCAGTGCCCTTGGTGAGCACGCGCGAGGCGATGCCCGATGCGGTTTTTTCCGCGCTCTCGGGTGCGGCAGCCACGTCCTCCGGGACGGCCGGTGGCTTGGGTGCGGCCTTGATGGTCAGCAGCTCGACGTCAAAAACCAGCAGTCCTCCAGGGCGGCCACCGCCGGGGTTTTCACCATAAGCGAGGTCTGCGGGAATCCAGAATCGGCGCTTTTCGCCCTCAACCATGAGTTGCAGGCCTTCAGTCCACCCCTTGATCACGCCATTGAGTGGAAAACTCGCCGGCTGGCCGCGTTTTACCGAACTGTCGAAGAGTTTGCCATCGGTGGTCCAGCCGGAATAGTGGACGGTGACGTTGTCGGTGGGACCGGGTTTTTGATCGCCTTTACCGGCTTGCAAAACCTTGGAAGCAAGGCCTGAAGCGGATTTCTGGGCATCGGCAGGAGCGGCTTTTACGTCGGGCGGTGTTTCGGGCATGGTGGGTTCGGCGCGGGCGGTGATGGAAAGAGCAAGAGCCAACCCGGCCGCGTGCGGGGCGATGGATCGCAGAGATTTCGAAATGAAATGCATGGGGCTACTCAACCAAATCCGCGGGCACTGTCAACCCCCTGAATTGATCAGCGGCGTCTTCCTTCGCGCACTTGCAGCAGGCTGGCCTCGCCGCAGTAGGGACAGCGGAAACGACCGAGGAAGAGAACCGAGAAAGCCACTCGCAGGCGGTGACTGCCGAGCAGCGGCCTGGCGGTGCGGTGCTTGGCACAGCCTTTGCGGGCGAGCACGGAGGTCATGCAAAGTGGACAGCTGGCGCGGCGGGCGACCATCCATTGTGAGATCACTGCAAGTATCGCTGCCGCCATGATGACCAAGCCATAATTTGCCAGTTCTTGGTCGGATATCATGAGCGAATAAAGCAGCACTCCTGCGGCTGCCGCGGAAAGCAGATACTTCGCGCCCAACAACAACGCAGCCAGCCTGATGCGGCGAATTGAGTAATTGGACGAAAATTTGTGCATAAATTTGATCAGAAGCATCACCACAAATTATGGTGAAATATCATGTGATTGGCTGCGCGACTATTTGCTGAATATCTATCTTAATACAACTGGAAATTATGAATTTATGATTAGAAACACCATTTGATGCATGAATTGATCAACGAAGCTTCCTAGTCCTGGAAGAGCAATCCTTGAGCAATGTCGTCCTGCTTTTTTTTCGACGGACCAGCGAGCAAGGCATCAATGCGGGTAAGCAGCTCGATGCTCGGTGTTTCGCCGCCGTCGAGGATGGTGCGCAGGCGTGCACTCCATTCCTCGCGGCCGCCGCCGTTTTCCCTGGCCAGCATGGTGGCTGTCTGGCTGAGGCGTCCGCTCACAGCGAACTGCCGGCCGGTGCGGCGCAGCCATGCTTCGAAATACGGTCGGTCTGGCTTGATGGTGGTCACGCGGCAAGCCTCGCGGAGGCTGGCGGCCGTGGTCAAGAAGATGCTCGTTTGTTGCGGCTGCTTTTTCCGGCTGGATATTTCACCGGCTTGCGTGCAGGCACGGCGGACGGATTTTTCAACGCGGCGATTTGATCGCGCAGGTGGGCGGCGCGTTCGAATTCCAGGCGCGATGATGCCTCGCGCATTTCCTCCTCAAGCTCGGAAATCACGCGGAGTTTGTCATAGGTCTCCACATCATCGGCCACCAGCGAGCGGTTCAGCGCGTCCGCTTGTTCGAGTTCATACTCATGAGTGTGCAAACTCTGTTGCAACGCGCGTTTCACACCCTGCGGGGTGATGCCGTGAACTTCGTTGTATTCCTGCTGGCGGACGCGGCGGTGATTGGAAATATCGATCAATGCCTGGATCGAATCGGTCACCCGGTCGCAGAAAAGCACGCACTCGCCGGTGATGTGGCGTGCGGCTCGCCCGGCGGTCTGGATCAGCGAGGTTTCATTACGGAGAAAACCCTCCTTGTCGGCATCCAGGATGCAAACCAGCGAGACTTCCGGCAGGTCGAGCCCTTCGCGCAACAGATTGATGCCGACCAGCACATCGATAGCGGCGGCGCGGAGTTGGCGCAGGATTTCGACGCGTTCGACGGCATCGACGTCGGCATGGAGGTAGCGCACTTTTAGGCCCACGCCCTTGAGATATTCGCTGAGATCCTCGGCGGTTTTCTTGGTGAGCGTGGTGACCAGCACGCGCTCGTGGCGCTCGACACGCTGGCGGCAGAGCTCGATGGTTTCGTCAATCTGGTCCTTGAGCGGGCGCAGGGTGATGACCGGATCAAGCAGTCCGGTGGGTCGGATGATTTGTTCGACGATCAGCTGCGTGCCGCGCTTCGCGGGATCAAAATTTTCCACAGGCTCGGCATTGCCGCTCGGAGTGGCGCGGAATTTCCGCAGGCTCGCGGGGATGTGCCTGCCGGCCGCGTCCTTGGTCGCGACAGGGATGTAGGTTTTGTTTTCCGGACGGGAGTTGACTATTTCGAAAGGGCCGGGCGTGGCGGAAACATAGAGCCGCTGGCCGGTCATATCCATGAACTCCTCAAAGCGCAGCGGCCGGTTGTCGAGCGCGCTGGGCAAGCGGAATCCGTGTTCGACGAGCACCGTCTTGCGGCTCTTGTCGCCCTCATACATGCCGCCGATCTGCGGGATCGTGGCGTGGCTTTCATCGATCATCAGCAGGAAATCGCGCGGAAAGAAGTCCAACAGTGTGTAGGGACGGGCACCAGGTTCACGGCTGGTGATGTGGCGCGAGTAGTTCTCGATGCCTTGGCAGAAACCCATCTCAGCCATCATTTCGAGATCGTATTCGGTGCGCATCTTCAACCGTTGCGCTTCGAGCAGTTTGTTATCTTTCTCAAGATGTGTCACCCGCGCGTCGAGCTCACCGCGGATGGCGGCGGACGCCTTTTTCATCTTGTCGCCGGGAGTGACAAACTGCTTGGCCGGAAAAAAAGTGTGGCTTTCAAGACGCTCGATCAGTTTCCCGGTGAGCGTGTGGATGCTGCTGACACGTTCCACCTCGTCATCGAAGAATTCCACCCGGATGGCGGTTTCATCGAGATATGCCGGGTGGACTTCCACCACGTCGCCGCGGACGCGGAATTTGCCGCGGCCGAACTGGATGTCGTTGCGCTCGAAAAGCATGCCGACCAGCGAGTTGAGGAATTCCTCGCGGGTGAGTTTTTGTCCGGCCCACACCGGGACCATCATGTTTTCATAATCCTCGGGCGAACCGAGGCCGTAGATGCATGAGACGGAGGCGACGACTATCGTGTCCTTGCGGGTGATCAGCGAGCCCATCGTGCTAAGCCGCAGCCGCTCGATCTCCTCATTGATTGCAGAGTCCTTCTCAATATATGTGTCGCTGCGTGGAATGTAGGCTTCGGGCTGATAATAATCGAAGTAGGAGACGAAATACTCCACTGCGTTGTGAGGGAAGAAGTTCTTGAACTCCGAGTATAACTGCGCCGCCAAGGTTTTGTTATGACTCATGATCAACGTCGGTCTGCCGAGGCGCGCGATCAGGTTGGCCATGGTGAAGGTCTTGCCGGAGCCGGTGACACCGAGCAGTGTCTGGTGGCGGTTGCCGGCTTCCAGTGATTTGGCAAGCTTGGCAATCGCCTGCGCCTGATCGCCTTCCGGCCGGTAATCGCTGACAAGTCGGAATTCCATCATCTACTAACGGATTTCCACTTGGTTGCCGACGCGAGCGAGCAGCGCGATCTCTTCCATGTCTTCCGGCCGCAGGAGGATGCCGCCGATGGGTTTGTCTTCGCCTCCGTCCCAGCTGCGGATTTGCAGTGGCGGCTTATCAACGATGATGACTTTTTGGGCAGCGCGGTATTCTTTGGACTCGGAAAGAACCCGACGGCCATCGAGTTCCGCGGCCTTGGAGGTGATGACGCCGCGCTGCGGCGCGGGATGGCCCGCAAGGTGAAGAACCGGATACTCGCGGATGAACTTTCCCCCGTGCCATAGCGAGACCGACTTACGGCGCGGCTCGATGAGCAGGCGGAAATCCAGGGGCATCACTAGGATCTCCTGGCCAGGCTGGATGCGCGGCATCTCCATCATCGAGTTGAGGTGCATGATCATGTCGATGGTGGTGCTATTGCTCGCGGCGATGCCGAGCAGCGAATCGCCGCGATTGACGGTGTAAGGTTTTTTCCCCTCCATGTGACCTGCGGAAAGGATTTCATCCAGATTGATCTCGCCGACGATGCGGCGGGCGACCGGTGCCATCGCAGAATTGGGAAACACATTGACGATGGCATTGAGTTTTTCGCGTGCCTCGGGAATCCTGCCCAAGGCCAGCAGCTCGTGGGCCTTTTGAAACGCCCGCTCTCCAGGATCAATGTCTGGCATTTCCGGGGATTCGAGCATCTTTGCGAGTTCGTCGTCGGACTGGCCGCCGACGATGCGCACCGGGTCGGGGACGATTTCACTGAAAATGCCGCCAAGCGGTTCGACGGCGACGTGATAGGCCAGCATGCCGGTGAATGTCATGACGCCCATGACACAAAGCGCGGCGATAATCTTGAAGAGCGTCCAGAGACTCATGGGATGGCCGGATGCGTCAGATCAGCCCGCGGCGCTTGAAATCGAAGGCGTTGATTTCATGGGAGCGCAGGATCATTTCGAAGGAGAACTTGAGGATGCAGACTTCCCATGCGTCATCGACTCCCTCGATGACGGCGCGGGAAGGATCGCCGGAGCGGCGGATGTCCTCGAGCACCCGCTCTCGAACGGCATCCATGCTGTCGTGGACGATTTCCTCGTGCACTTCCCCACGGCGGAATTGGAAACCGTATTGGAGAAACGCGAGGTCTTTGCCCTCGGCGCGGAATTTCTCCATCATCTTCTCGAAACGGGCACGGGCGGAGTCGTTGAAACCCTCGAACTCGATCTCACGGAACGCCTCGGGCCGCAGGATGCGCGGCCGCTGCGCCTCCACCTCGCCGGTGCGGATGCGCACCTCGCCGACGCGGTCCATCAGCTCGCTGATGAGCTGGAATTCGAAGCGTGTCTCGCCAAAGGTCTGGATCCGGTGGTCCGGCTCTCGCAGGACGCGGGTGGTTTCGAGAGCGTAGTGAATGTTGTCCTGCGAGTGCATCAGCGTGGCGGCAGTTTCGTGCGGATTCCCGCCAATGCAATAAAAAGCAGGACAAGCCATGGGAATACAGTCATTCCCTGAAGCGGCGTAGATTGTCGAGCGTGTCCAACGCGGCCCATGCGAATCCCGTGAATTCCGCAGACAGGCGTTCGTCCGCCGCCAGATTCTGCCAGAATTCCAAGGCCAATGGGAACGCTGCCCGCCAAGCATCCATCGCGGCCGGCGCGGGTGGCAAGGGTGAGAACACTCGCTCGACCAACTCTCCCTGGGGGCCCGGAGCCCACAGCATTGGCAGCATGTCATAGCACGGAGTGATCCTGAAAGGCAGCGCATCATCAAGCCATAAGGAGAGGTTGCCGAAGTGCATGTCCGTGTTGCCGATCAACTCGCCAAAGGCCTGCAAGCGCATCGCTGTATCAACCTCGCTGTGATCGACAACTCCGAGCAGGCGCAATTCCTCCATGGCGTTGCCCCACCCCCGGGTGTGGGAACCCACGGCAGCCGCATGCAGGGACTCGAGTTGCACAATGCCTCGTCTGCCGCCTGCTGCCGTGCGGTCGAAACGCGGCACTTCCAGAAAACGTCGGCCCGCCAGATCCAGTGTCCGAGTTTCGGCAGTGCCAAGACCGTTTTTTGCAAGAATCTGATGCGCATGCCACTCCCCTAACAATAGGTCCGCCCAGCGCCGGCCCGTCGGTTGGTCCACCGGCGGGGAAAACTTCACCAGGACGTCACGCCGGCCGCCCGCAGTGTCAGCAAGCGAGGTGGCGAACTTCGGATGTTCACCTCCAACGGACGAGCCGGTTGCATCGATTGAGGCCAGGGCCGCGAGTTCCGGATAGCGGATTTCCGTTTCCACCAAACCACTCACCACGCCGCCCAGCGCTCGCCGCAGGCATTCATCACCCAGAACAAGGTTGCCCGACAAATCCGCACCCTCAGCCTGCATGAAAATGACGATGTCATCATCACTCCAAAGCCGCGGATCTTCGTGAACCCGCAATGTTCGCGAGACCCTGCGCGCGATGTTCCGGCCGAGAAACCCCTGCGGCCTGATGTCGCTCAGGAAAAACGGGAAGCCATGCCACAAGCCATTGGGATCCAGGAAATAGCCGGCCCATTGAGGAGCGTCGCCAGACCAATGAATGCGCCAAAGCCGTTCATGCAGCGCATCCAGCCGTCCCCACTCCGAAGCCCGCCCGGATTCATCGATACGATGGATCGGCCATTGCTTGCCTGCCCCCCGGATGTCGCGCCGCAATGCGTAACGGGTGGCACGTGCCGCTCCCATGGTCACCAAATCCGGTCCAAAGTCCGGCAGAACACGAGTGATTGTCGCGCGGTTCACTCCCAACACCCGTGCCATTTCCGTTGCCGAAACCGGAGCCCGGCTTCGCAGTTGCGGTTCCAACTCGCGAACCGTCGTGACAGAAGGCCTGGCCATGAACGAATGGTAAACCAATTATGCGGCAATTCAATCAGCAATACAAAAATGCATTTTCGTCCGGAAATAAAAAATAATCGTTAATTTAAATATTTGAAAATCAATGCATTACAAATTAATTTGTAGTCGGAAATGAACCCAATTCAAATCAATCCGCTCAAGAAAACGATTGGTAACGCAACGATTTTAAGGAGTTCAGCAGAGTATATTTCGGGCGTTTGCCGCATCCCCTGCCTTCTTTTTGACAGGGAGTAGCAACATCAGCCAA
Organism: Akkermansiaceae bacterium; assembly: GCA_947491475.1. Taxonomy (GTDB): domain Bacteria; phylum Verrucomicrobiota; class Verrucomicrobiia; order Verrucomicrobiales; family Akkermansiaceae; genus Luteolibacter. The sequence goes on from CANLKN010000048.1 coordinate 19,686, forward strand.
CCTAGTACGGCCACCCCTAGAATCATCCACGGAGCTAGCCACCCGAAGCGAGTGTAGGCTGTGATCCTTGTCTCGCCCTTCACACTGGCAACAAGGGTTCCCTGTTCCAACGCACCCAGACGCCCATGGAGATGTCCATGCGGATCGATTGCCATGGAGACACCGGAAGTTGCGCACACAAACATCCAGCGGCCGTTTTGCGCAGCCCGTATCCGGAACAACTCCGCATGCTGGTCGTGCTGCCGGCGTGTCCATGAAATCGCATCCATCACGGGAACCATGAACAGTTGAGCGCCAGAGGCGGTCATCCGCCGGGCCACGCCCTCGTAATCGCAATCGAAGCATATCGGAGTGCCGATCTTGCCGTGATCCGTCTCGATGACATCCGCCGTGATCCCCGGTATTCCGTCATCGAAAAAGTGCACGGTATGCACCTTGTTGTGGATACCATGCAGAAAGCCCAATGAGCGAGCCCGCGTTCCGTGTTGGCCTTGCAACACTAGAATCAAACCCGCCAACCCCGGTATTACCAGCCAACCCCAACCAAGCGGTGGAAATGCCAATGAATAAACCGCTCCCGATGCTGCGGCCAACGCACAGCGCGCCCAGAATGAATTTACCACCTGCATTGCTGTCATCTATTAATGAGCATCCAAAACCTTCAGAACTAGACATTGAAATCCAAGGGCTCTGTTTCACTCCGGCCATTTCACATCGGGCACCTTGTCGTCCCAGAACGGTTGTGAGGGATCGAAAAGGGTCTTGCCGTCGATCCAGACATGGCCGGAAGAGTCCACGGGATAAGAGCGGACGCTGTTGTCCGCGTGAAGGATGATGGCCTTGCCATAGAAATACTTCCTGGCCGACTTGATGTCGAAAAGCCGTTTTCCGGGCACCAGCGGCGTCATCACCACGGGTGCTCTGGGATGCGCCTTTGCGGATGAAAGCCCCGCGATGTAGGCGAAGGCCACCTCGCCTTTCTCCAAGGCCTGCGATCCGCTGTAAACGTTGTCGGGTCTCCTGCTGGATGTTGTTTTCGCGTAAAACAGATACTCCGACTGCATGATCTCCGCCGCGATGAGTTGGCGGAAACAATCGTTGGAGGTGGATGAACCGAGTTTGAGACTGGTCGATGTCGCCTCCCGCACCATTCCGGCCGTGGAATCATCGGGATACCTGCCGTAGTGATGGTCGAATTCGTACAAGGCCAGTCCGATTTGACGGGCATTGTTGACCGCTTCTGTTAGATCGGATCTCTTGCTGCTGCGAATCAGCTTCGGCGCGGTCAGTCCTGCCAGAAGCAGTAGTAAAATCAGCGCGATCGCCAATCCCAGAATCCACCGCCACCATTTTTTAGACATAGGGCTTGTTTTGGGAGCTCACGCCACCGCGCAGGCTTCGAGGCGTTCCTCGTCCTTGAGGTAGCAGCCGGGATCGGAGCCCCAGAGGTGGCCGTCGTTGCAGAAGGCGGCGCGGGTGCGGAAGCCGCCGCCGCAGATGGAGAACCATTTGCAAGGGGCGCAGTGACCGGTCATGCGCGACTGGCGTTCTTCCTGCGAAAGCAGGCCGATCGAGCGGATTGATTTGAGAATGCCGGCGGAGTCCGGGTTTTTGCCTTCCCAGATTTCGGAGAAGGGCATGCGCTTGACGTTGCCGAGCGTGATGTCCTGCCAGAACTGGTCCGGATGGAGGTTGCCCTGGGTGTCGATATTGGCGATGCCGCGACCGGAGCTGTTCGCGCCGCCGCCGTTCCATGAAAGCAGGCGGCGGGCCTCGGCGAGGTTCGGGTGGTTTTCGTTCTCCATGCGAACTAACAGATAGGCTCCGTCAGCGGGCTGGGTGACAGTGAGAAGCTCGCGGTCGATGCCTTGCTTGTGCCAGGTTTCGACTCGGGCGATGAGCGTGTCGATGGCACCACGTGCTTCGTCGGCACCGAGCACTTGCATCTCGCTGCCGCGGCCGGCGGGCACGAGGTGATAGAAACAAACGCGCTTGATTTCCTTTTCTTCGATGAAGTCGAGGATCTGGTTGATGTTTTCCACATTGTGGCGGGTGAGCGTAAGGCGGAGGCCGGTTTTCTGGTCCACATCGTGGCAGTTCCTGAATCCGCGCACGGCACCATCGAAGGCACCTTCCTTGCGGCGGAACTCGTCGTGGATTTTACCGATGCCATCGAGCGAGATGCCGACATAGGCGACGTTGGCTGCTTTGAGCAACGCGGCCTTTTCCGGAGTGATGAGCGTGCCGTTGGTGGAAATCGTGAGTTTCAGACCTTTTTCGGTGGCGTAATCGACGAGGTCGAAAAAGCGCGGGTGGATCATCGGTTCGCCACCGGAGAGCAGCAGCGAGGGGACCTGATAGGCTGACAAGTCATCGACGACGTTTTTCATCTGCTCCCAGGTGAGCTCGCCGGGATATTGCATGGCCATCGAGTCCGAGTAGCAATGGACGCAGCGCAGGTTGCAGGTGCGGGTGATGTTCCAGACGGTGATGGGTTTGCGGGCGCGGGCCTCGACGGGCATGCAGCTGTCGCTGCCATTGCTGGCGTGGTTGGCGGGATGGCCGGAAGCGTGGCCGTAGCGCAGCGAGTCGGCGGGTTGGGCGACGCCGGTCCAGAGTTTGGTGAGATTGATCATGGTGTGATGGTGTTGGGTTGTTGTGCTTTTTTTGGAATGTAAACGCAAGAGGGGTCTTCGGCGAAGGGATCGCCATAGACGCCGTAAGCACGGGAGCGCGAACCACCGCAAACGGTGCGGAATTCGCACAGGCCGCATTTGCCGCCTAGCGCGTTGTTGTCGCGCAGTGAGACGAACAAGGGGTGGTGCCGGTAAATTTCCGCTGGATGGGTTTCCTTCACGTTGCCGCAAACCATCGGCAGGAAACCACTCGGCGAGACCTCGCCGGTGTGGGAGATGAACATCACGCCGCGGCCGTCGCGGATGCCGAGCGGAGACTTCATGCCCGGACGTTTTTTCGCTTCCTTGGCACCCTTGCGCTGCATCACCACGCGGCGGAAGTGATGGCCCTCGGTGGTTTTCACCGCGAAGGGTGCGTTGCCGATCAGATCGGACATGTCTTCGAAAACCCGCTCAAGATCCTCTGCGTCCGGCAACTCATCCACGCCCGCGCGGCCGGTGGGGATCAGCAAGAACACGCTCCACATCGCCGGTTTGAGTTCGAACATCAGTTTTTTGAAGTCCTCATACTCGTGAAGGTTGCTGCGGGTGAGCGTGGTGTTGATCTGGAGGCTCAGCCCCACTTCGTGGGCCTTGCGGACCGCTTCGATGGTGCGCTCGAAGGTGCCTTGCACGCCGCGGAAGGAATCGTGGGTCTCGCGGGTGGCTCCATCGAGGCTGAGCGACATGCGTTTCACTCCGGCCACCTTGAGTTCGCCGAAATCCGCCTGGACGAGCCGGTTGGTGGCGGCCGGGCTGAGGCCGACATGCAGGCCGGAATCGGTGGCAGAGCGGATCAGTTCCATCACATCGCGCCGCATCAGCGGATCGCCGCCTGTCAAAATAAGCATCGGCGGTTTCCACTCCGCGAACTGGCTGATGAGATTGAGCGCCTGGCCGTGGTCGAGCTCTTCGGGATGACGCTGGGATTGCGCTTCCGCCCGGCAATGGCTGCATGCCAGCGCGCAGGCACGGGTGATTTCCCAGAACACCAGGAAGGGGCGGTCGTCGAAATCGTAGTTGTCCATGGAGGGCATGCCAGCGGGGTCGTGGGGAGATGCGTTGTGGATCACGAAACGGATTTAAGACCCCGAGGTCCGAAATGGCTTCGCCTGATTTGCCGGATGCTGCGCATTTTACGCAGTAAGGCCTCCTACCTGAGGAGATGCTTCATGCAAAGTGAGACGCCCGCGCACTTCTCTGTTTGCCAGCCGCCCGCGCATCTCCATGATCCGGCGCATGTCTGCGCGCACCGGGATGCTTCTCGTCGTTTCCGGCCCCTCGGGGTCGGGGAAAACCACGCTTTGCCGTCGTTTGGCGGATTCCGGCGACGTGCGATACTCGATTTCCTGCACCACCCGCCCACCCCGCCCCGGCGAACTGGACGGGCGGGACTATCATTTTCTCGGCCGGGCCGACTTCGAGACGCGGCTGGCGGCGGGGGATTTCCTTGAGCATGCGGAGGTCCATGGAAACCTTTATGGGTCACTCAAATCCGAGGTGCTTTCCCATCTCGATGCCGGGGTGGACATGGTGATGGACATCGACGTGCAGGGTGCGGCGCAAATCCGCAATTGCGCCGATCCGCTGATCCGGCTGTCCTTTGTGGACTTGTTCGTGATGCCCCCGGGCGAGGAGGAACTGCGCGCGCGGCTATCAGGACGCAATACCGACAGCGCCGAGGTGATCGCCCTGCGGATGACCAACGCGCTCGATGAAATGAGCCACTGGCACGAATACAGTTATCTATTGTTATCGTCCACCCGCGAGGAGGACTACGCGCGCTTTCTAGCGCTCGTCACTGCGGAACGGATGAGGGCATCGCGCATTCAGGGTTAACGAGACCTCCCAGATGCATCTCAGGCCAGGTAGTCGTGCAGGACTTCGCCCGCGACCAGGGTGAAGTCGGCTTTCCAATAATAGCCGTGGCATTCCTCAAGCACCGGCAGGCGGTGCAGCGGAAATTGGGCGTTGGGCCGCAGTTCAACGGTGCAGGGACCGCGCCAGCATTCGTGGATCTTCACATCGGTGAGCCTGCGCCCGGTGATCTGTCTTACCGCCGGCCGGCCATCGATGTGTTGGATCACCTTGTAATTGATGTTGAGGGCGAAATCGAAGGTCTCCTTCTTGAGATCATCGAGGCTGCCGCGTTGTTGTTTGTAGGCCATGGTGCCGGTGCAACAGAAGATGCCGTTGCGCTCGGCGGTGCCGACGATCAGATCACCGCGGTATTCGATGAGCGGCTGGCCCCATTTCTTCGGCTGGCCGTGAATCTCGCGCCCGAGTGCCAGGCCGCCGTCGCTGTTGATCAGGAAATACGGCGAGAACCCGCCCACGGCCTTGCCGGGGAGTTCCGCGCCGACCATCACATTGCACTCGTTGTAGGGACCGAGCCACTCGGTGTCCGGCATGTTGTAGATGTGGATGAGCACGCGGTCACCCACCGGCACCAGTGGCGCGGGCAGCACCCGGCGGATCGCTTCAGGGTCCGTGCGGTAAACCAGCGTCAGCACCTCCACCGAGCGATAGGTGTAGGGAAACGATGGACAAAGGGGCGAGTCCGCGGGTGTGGACCAGGAGTCGGTGGGAGAGGATGGATTCATGACTGTTGTGGTGTTTTTTGAATTCAATGCCGCTGCCAGGAATCGGCGATTTTTTCCAGCGAGCGGCCCTTGGTTTCGGGGAGCATTTTCCAGCCGAAGAGCGCCGCCGCAAGGCAGATCACGGTGGCGAACCAAAAGGCCCCGGCCGGCGAGCCGATCGTGCGCTGGGAAAATCCGGTGAGCAGCGGGAAGGTTTGCGCCGCCGCGAAAATCATCAACCACAGGAACGTGGTGGTAAGCGCCACGGCTTTGGCGCGGATGCGGTTGGGGAAAATCTCCGACATCATCAGCCACGGCAGCGCACCCAGCGCGAGGCCGTGCGGGACGGTGCAGAGCGTGATGACCAGCAGCAGGATCGGCCCGTGGATCTGGAAGGCGAACACCGCCCCGGTGGTGGCGGTGACCAGCGCCATGGTCAGCGAGGCGATGATCCACAGCGGCCGGCGGCCGATACGATCTATCAGAAACATCGAACCGATGGTCACCACGGCCATCGCCAGATAAGTGATGGAAAATTGCAGGATGGCGATATGCCGGTCCTCGACGCCGGCCATTTCAAACAGGATCGGGATGTAGCTGGCCATCGCCGACCAACCGGTCCAGTTGTTGAAAAACGCCAGCATCAGGCCGATGAGCAGGGCGAAGCGGATGCCGGGTTGCAGCAACTCGCGGAAGCCGCCTTCCTCGGTTTGCAGCGAAGCTTTGATTTCCTCCAACTCGGTGAGCGCGATTTCCGGGCCGTGCACTTTGTTCAAGACATCCAGCGCTTCATCGAAACGGCCTTTTTCCGCCAGCCAGCGCGGACTGGATGGAATGAGCAGCAGCAGCGGCGTGAACAAGAGGATCACCAACATCTGCGAACCGAACATCCAGCGCCATGCCACGGTCTCGGGGAAGACCTGCAATATCCCATAGGCGGCCAGCGGCGCGGCGGTCGCGCCGACGACGATGGCGAGCTGGTAAGTGACGCCGAGTTTGCCGCGGATTTTCGGCGGCGCGATTTCGGCGAGATACATGGGAGATGCCACCGAGCAGATTCCCACGCCCACGCCGCCGATGATCCGGAAGAGATTGAACAGGAGAATGCTGGGTGCCAGCGCGGTGATGATGGCTCCCAGGGCAAGCAGCAGCGCGGCGACAATCATGGTGCGCTCGCGGCCGATCCGGTCACACAGCCAGGCACCCAGAAATGGGCCGAAAACACAGCCGAGCGCCGCGCTGGCCGTGCTGAAGCCCAGCATTTCCTCGGTCAGGTTGAATTGTTCCTTGAGATATAAGTTCGCCGCTCCGATCAGCGAAATATCGTAACCGAACAGGAAACCGCCGATGGCTGCGGTGAAGGCGATGGCGAAAATATAGACGCTGCGGCGTCGCGCGCTGGGCTCTTGAGCACTGGGGTTTGGCATACTGTTGCTTTTACGACCCTTCCATTGGAGTCAAGCGACGAATTGACACGCTATCCGAAACCCTCAGATTTCCGGGCGAAAACAAGTGGAGAAAACGACCGGTCCGCACCTTAATGACGGCAGCACATGAAACCGCCCCATATCCTCGTCACCGACTGGTATTCGCCCGAATTTTCAATTGAAGAGTCCGTTTTCCAGAAACTCGGCTGGGAATGGTCGCTGCCCGGCTGGAAGGCTCCAGCTCCGCCGGCTGAAGAACAGGAGCGGCAACTGCTGGAACGCATCGCCAACACGGAAAACATCACCGGCGTGCTTTTCATCCTCGCACCTCTCACCGCCAAGGTGATCGAGGCGCTGCCCGCGTCCTGCAAGCACCTCCAGCGCATCGGCATCGGCCTCGACAACGTGGCGCTGGACGTCGCCAAGGCACGCGGCATCACCGTGAACAACACGCCGGACTACGCCACCGAGGAAGTGGCGGCGCATGCCATGGCGATGATCCTCTCGCTGCACCGCCAGCTCGGCATCACCCAGAAGACTCTGGCCGGCGGCACCTGGCGCATCCAGCCGCCACACCCGATCACTCGCCTGAGCGAACTCAAGGTGGGCCTGATCGGTCTGGGCAGAATCGGCGCGCGCTTTGCCACGATGATCCGTCCGCTGGTCAAGAGCGTTTCCTACTTCGATCCCTTCGTCACCACTCCGCCGGAAGGACTCACATCGGCCTCGCTCGATGAAGTCATCAGCGAATCGGACATCGTTTCCCTGCACTGCCCGCTCACGCCGGAAACGAAGGATCTCATCAATCACGAGCGCCTCGCGAAGATGAAGTCCAATGCCATCCTGATCAATGTTTCACGCGGTGCGCTGGTGGACGCCGTTGCGCTGCACGCCGCGCTGTCTAACGGCACCATCACCGGTGCCGGGCTCGATGTGTATGAACCGGAAGTGCTGCCGCCGGACTCGCCGCTGCACTCGCTCGACAACATCATTCTCACCAGCCACACCGCATGGTATAGCGATGAATCCAAGCGCGACTGCCGCACCCAGGCCATCGAAAGGCTGCTTGCCGCCCTGCAAGGTTGATTGATTCCAAAAACACATCATTTCATGAAGCATCCGTTCGAAGGAAAATCCGTCGTCGTGACCGGAGCTGCCGGTGGAATCGGAGCCGCCACAGCCGCCGCATTCGCCGCGGCGGGTGCCCACGTGCTGGTGGTGGATCGATCCGAGGATGCGGGGCGGCAAACCGTGGAGGAAATCCGCGCGGCCGGAGGAAGCGCGCGTTTCCAAGCGGGCGATGTGGCCAATGAGGATTCCGTAGCGGAATACGTCGCCAAGGCCGTGGAGCACTTCGGCGGGATCGATGTGTTTTTCAACAATGCCGGCATCGAGGGGAAAATCATGCCCATCGTGGATTATGCGGCGGAGGATTTCGACCGCGTGATCGCGGTGAACCTGCGCGGGATGTTTCTGGGCATGAAACATGCGCTCAAAGTGATGCTTCCCGCCAAGTCGGGAGCGATCATCAACAACGCCTCGGTTTCCGGCCTGCGCGGCGCGGCGGGCATGTGCGCCTACATCGCCAGCAAACACGGCATCCTCGGCCTGACCAAAACCGCCGCCATCGAGGTGGCATCCGCCGGAGTGCGAGTGAACGCCATCTGCCCGGGGCCCATCGAAACTCGCATGATGCATTCCATCGAAGAACTCACCAGTCCCGGCGATCCCGGCAAGGTGGCCAGCCAGATACTGGCCCGCAATCCGACCGGGCGCTACGGCAGGCCGGAAGAAGTGGCGCAAACGGTGATGTTCCTCGCATCACCGGCCGCCTCTTATATCAACGGCGTCGCCCTGCCGGTGGACGGCGGACGCATGTCCTATTGATGCATTGTCCGGAAAGGGGGCCTTCGCCAATACGGTGCCGCACATGACAGCTAAAATGATATTATGATGCGGAGTTTTTTCATATTGTTTGCTTATCGGTGAAAACTTTCTGAAGGGCGATGGCGGCAGGCTTGGGTCTGCCGTCAAAGTCCACGATCGACGTATTCGCGGTGCAGGGAAAACAATCGTGCCCCATCCAGACGATGAATCCACCGCAACGGGGGAAGCGGTTCTTGCAGGAGGATGCGGCCAGCGACAATGCACGGGCCTGGCGTGCCTGGCTCCATGTTACGAATTCATCAATGGTCGCCGTTTCGGCATTTTCGTATTCGCGGACAAAGTCGGGCCATTCAATCCAGAAGGGCGACCGCCGCCAATAGGGATTCTGCGCCGTGGGCGGCCACAGGTCGAAAGGGCCGCGAAAACGCTCTAGCAGATCCACCGGCGAGGCGGACGGCGCACCCGCTTCAGAACGGAAGAGGGCATCGTCATTCGCCCAGTAGGCCTCAAAATCAAATTCCGGTTCGCGGCTGATGATCCACGGTCCGTGCACGTCCCAATGTTCGCCTTTCCCAAAATCAGGCATGATCGCCAAAAAGCGCGGCCCGGACGGGGAGGTGCGAAGAAAGCGTCGGCCGGGATCTTCCTCGGCGACCACAGCGGCCAAGTAATCCATGAGGTTTGCTTTTGTTTCCTCGAAGACACTTTCCGAACCTCGCGCAATGTCCGGCAGAACAAACTCATTGCCGCCGCACCACATGAACAGCGAAGGATGATGCCGGCGGCGGCGGATGTAGGAACGGGCCAATTCCGACCAGGTGTGAATGATCGAAGGCGCGGTCGGTGCGGCGGCATCAAGTGCGGCGGAAGAAAGCGAAAACTCCTGCCAAACCAATAGGCCCGCTTCATCACAGAGATCGTAAAATACTTCGCGCTCGAGGATGGCACCGCCCCAGACGCGCAACACGTTGCAGCCCATCTCGCGATAAAGCTGGATGCGTTTTATGTAATCGTCGTCGGTGACATCCGCGAAGTTCGGTCGGATCGGCGTCCAGTTCACGCCTTGCAAAAAAACAGGTCGGTCATTCACAATACAGATCCAGGGATCGGCAGCTTCCGGCGCGCCTTCGCACGCATGCCACGCAATGTGTCGAAAGCCGACCTTGCGCTCCACAACATCGAACGGCACCCCGTCCGGCCCTGATAACTCAACCCGGAGCGAGTAAAGGATTTGTTTCCCGCTGCCGTTTGGCTGCCACGGCTCCACGCCAACTGTCCCGCTCTTCCAGCCGCCAACAAACTGCTCAGGCGAGATCATTTCCTGAATGACCGCATGTCCTCCCGGATCAACAAGGCGGACCGTGACACGACAATCCATCGGATGGGAGGGCGGTTCGGAAAAAACGCCGCGCACTTCGATATGGCCGCTTGTGCCATCCGCAGAGTCGGCTTTCGCGATGCAAACGGTTTCGGCAAAAGCGGCGGTGGAGCGGCTCTCCAGCCGGATCGCATCCCAGATGCCAATCTGAACAATACGTGAGGTCCAGTCCCATGTGTAATTGAAGCGGGGCTTGGAATCCTCGATTTGCGAACTGAATGGATGATACTGCCCCAGCCAGCGCGGCGGCAGGTCAAAAACAATGCGCAGGGTTTGCAGTTCCTCGTGCGGATCGGGATCGAG
>CANLKN010000049.1 GCA_947491475.1 Akkermansiaceae bacterium
CGGTAGGCGCGGTTGCCAAGCGGAAACTCGCCGCTGATGAAGCCGTTGCAGACGCTTTGCAGGTCCCGGCCGCCGCTGCCGAAGTCCACGGGATCGGGTGCGAGCGAGGAGAAGAACCAGTCATCGAAGAGCAGGTGGTTGGCGCAGTAGGAATCATCATGTTGGTAATTCACGGGCAGGTCGGCCACGTTGCTGTTGACCACGGCGTTGGACGGCAGCAGGGGCGAGGCGTCGCTGTTGGCCACGATGTTGAAGGAAAATGGCGGCACCGGGTTTTCATAGCGCACTTCCCAATGGGTGAGCTCCGCGAGCGATTGCAGCGGGCGGGTCGGGATCTCGGCCACGACACAGCGCGAGAGGCCGGTGTCCTTGTTGAAGCCGGTGATGATGTAGCCGCGGTTGCTCGCATCCCCTGCTTTGGGAATCATGCTGTCAAATGGCGTGAGACTTTCGAAACTATAGTCGAATGGCGAGTTGACCGGATGATCCGAGCCGAGGTAGTCGGCCATGTAGGTGGAACCGTTGTTGCGCGTGCCCATCGAGGTGAAGTTAGAGAGTGGGCTGGATTGCACGAATCCCTTGGCCGGAATCTGTGTGTTGCTGGCCATCCGCGCGCCAAACAGCGTGAACATGAAGGGCGTCGGATTTTCCCGCAACAGCGACAGGCTGTCGGACTCCGCAAGATCGTTGATTTGCGGCCACAGCTTTTCTGCCACGGATTTGAGATAAGTCATGCGGTAGGCCAACTGGGGTTTGTTGGCGACGCTGACGTCGAGATAGACTCCCACCCCGCTGGGACCGGAGGAGCCCACTTCATAAAACTCGGTGTTGAAGCGTGCGATCGGCCGGATCGTGGCATCTGGCGGCAGGGCCATCGGGACGCCCAGCGTGTTGGTAAGAGGAATGTAGTGGCCGCTGCCGTTGCGGTATCCCGGCTCAAGCGTGAGCCGCATGTCGGCTTTGACGAGCTGCCCGTTGGCCGGGCTGAAGATCCGGCACTCGCCGGGCTGCAGCGTGAAGGGCTGGAGAATATCATATACGAATCCGTAAGAATCGGCCATCGGCTTGATGGCGGAATTGATCAGACCATGCCCCCATTTTCCGGTAAGCGGTCGGAATGCGGTGGTGGTGGTGGAGCCGTTGGTGCGGATCTCATATCTCAAGCTGGTGGGGATGGGCCTGGGAATGCCGAAGTTGAGGGCCGGGCTGGTGAGTTCGACATTGTAGGGATTCCAGATCGTGACCACCGGGGTGAGCAGCAGGCGCGGCTCGAAACTACCGGGCGGCGGCGCGGGTTTTCCAGCCACCGTGCTGGCCGGGGCGGCCCAGTTTGAGAAAATCCATTGCACCCGCGCGACCACCGGCATCACGCGGTTGCGGTGGATGAACTCGTAAATCTCCTTGGATGATGTCCCCGCATTGTAGGCGGAGAAACTATCCACGCTGCCGGTGCGTGACGCGGAGGTGTTCTCGAGGCGCTTGTAGGCGGTGGCGAATTCCCGCAGGTGTTCCCAACTGGCAATGGCGCCCTGGCTGTCGAGCGCGGTGTTGGCGATGTTGCGGTAGGCCGCCCAAGGATAGAGCATGCCATTTTCCGGCAGCGGGTTGCTGGCGCTGGCACGATTGTAAAGCAGGTCCTGCCCCGGCTTCACCCGCAGAAAAGGCAGGCCGCTGAGGGGCAGTTGGTCCCAGTTTTCAGTCACCAGCGAGAGGTCCTTGCGCCAGCCGCCGGTGGCCGTGTTGGTGAGCAGTCCCACCGAATTGGTCGATAAATCGTGGAAAAATTCCTGCGATGCGCGCTGCGGCAAATCGCTCTCGATGAGATCGCTCAGGCCGAGTGAGATGGCGAGTTGCGCCGGTGCGGGATCGGTCAGCAGGCTTTCCATGCCAAAGGGCTTGGGATCTGCCGTGGCGTGGGATTTTTGCGAAATCGCCCAGCGTCCCGCACGATCTTCATCCGCTTCGTAGGGCTTGGGCAACCTGGCTTTCTGGTTCTCTCCGCTCACCCACCAGGCAAGTCCGCCATTGCGGCCGCTCGCCTGGATTTTCGACGGGGCCAAATGGACTTGCAGTTTTTCACGCTCCGGACCGCTGCCCACCGAAGCATCGCCCAGCAGCGGCACCCGCCCGCTTGCCTTGGTGACCGCCGGCGGCTTCGTTGGAGACGGCGCGGCCCCTGCGTCTGCGGAGGTCAGCCAGCCGAGGAAACGCTGTTCCTTGGCCTGGCGATAGTTTCCGGGAGAAACCGGCCGGCCCTTGTCATCACGGTCATCGCCTTGCCAGCTTTTCCAGACTCCCAATACCGGCGGATGGGCCTCGTCGAGGATATCGGCGCGCGCGGTGACCCGGGTGTCGGCTCCGGCGTGTTTCTGCAGGTCGCCGAGTGCCAGCATCAGTGCCATCCGTGCGTTGGCACGGGCGGCCTGCTCGTCGGCGCTTTGCGAAGAGGTCCTCAGGCTGATGGCGCTCAGACTCAGCAGGCCTACGGCCAGCACAGTGAGCAGGATCATCAGGGTGAGTGTGGTGACCAAGGCGAAGCCTCGCCGCGCGGAACGCAGCCGGCGGGCCTTGCTCGGCGCCGAGTCATCAATTCGTAAGATTGGACAGTGCTTCAGCATCATTTGCAGTGAAGCGCGTCACGCGATTCACTGCAATACGTCCATTGGGATGGAGGCAAGCGGGCCTCTTCCATTCGTTTGACGCGTTTTCGAAGCCAAATTCCACTTTACAGAGAAACCTCAGGTGCTACCGCTCTTGGCGTTCCTTTTGTTTGTTTGGTATTTTTTCCGCCCTCGCGGCGTTTTGTTAGATGAAATCTGTGATAGCCCAATCGCCCGCTGTCATCGCGCCGCTCGATCCCGGCTTCGAGCCCGCGTTTCTCTTCAACCGGAATTACCTCCGCAGCGTCCGCTCATCCGGCAAAGGCGTTCCCCTGGTGCTCGGTCTTGAGCGTGAATGCGGCTTGGTTTCCCGCTTCGAAACGCAGGTCAGGCCCACTGCGGATGCCGCCACCGTGCGCTACGTCGAGCGCGTCGTGAAATTCCTGCTCTGGTCGCGCGGCGGCTGGAAACTGCATTTCGGCGGGCCGCCAGCCATCGGAGAAATCATCCGCCGGGCCTACTCGCCGCGCGGCGCACGCAAGTTCGATTGCGCGATGATGGCACTCGCCTACGGCAAGAAATTTGAAGTCTCGCTGACGACGGCGGGCAAGGTTCCCGCCGCCAGGGACATGGAGGTCGCCGCCGGTGGGCATCTCAAGGGCTGCCGCATTGGTTTCGATCTTGGCGCGAGCGATTACAAGGTTTCCGCTGTGATTGATGACGAGGCGGTCTTCACCGAGGAAACTCCGTGGGATCCGAAAAACCAGGCCAACCCGGAGTATCACTATCATCATATCTCCGCCGCGCTTCACCGCGCCGCCGCGCACCTCCCGCGTGTCGATGCCATCGGCGGCAGTTCCGCGGGCATCATCGTGGACAATGAGATCCGTGTCGCCTCGCTGCTGCGCTCGATTCCCAAAAAACTCTTCCCCACCGCTGCGGCGGTCTTCAAGCGCATCGCCCGCGAGTGGAAAGTGCCGCTGGTGGTCATGAACGACGGCGACGTCACCGCACTCGCCGGGGCGCTCTCGCTTGGCAGGAGAGGCATGCTTGGTCTCGCCATGGGATCCAGCGAAGCCGCCGGATTCATGGACAAGCGCGGCCGCATCCTCGGATGGCTCAATGAGCTCGCCTTCGCCCCTGTCGATTACAACCCGAATGCTCCGGCCGACGAATGGTCCGGCGATGGCGGTGTGGGCGCGCTTTATTTTTCCCAACAAGCGGTCAACAAGCTGCTGCCCGCCGCGAAGATCAAGCTGCCCAAGTCCATGGGCCTGCCCGAGCGCTTGGTAGAGGTCCAGCAGTTGATGGCCGCCGGTGACGAACGCGCCGCACAAATCTATCAGACCATCGGCGTCTATCTCGGTTATACCATTCCGCACTATCTGAATTTTTATGACTATGGAGACATGCTCATTCTCGGCCGAGTGACCACCGGCGGGGGCGGTGACATTGTCTTGGAAAAAGCGAGAGAAGTCCTGCGGCGCGAGTTTCCGGAAATCGCCGGCAAAATCACCATGCACGTGCCCGACGAGAAATCCCGCCGCGTCGGCCAGGCGGTGGCCGCGGCCAGCCTGCCCAAGCTCAGGAAAACCAACCGATGAAACTGCACAATCCAAGCGCCGTTATCTTCATCCCCGATGGCAAGCCGCTCGCCGATGCGCTGCCGCGCATCACCCACCTCGGCATCGGCGCGCACCAGGACGATCTCGAATTCATGGCCTTCCATGGCATTCTCGCCTGTTTTGCCCGCGAGGACCGCTGGTTCGGCGGCGTCACCTGCACCAACGGCGCCGGCAGTTCGCGCAGCGGTCCTTATGCCAACTTCACCGACGAGCACATGATGGCCATCCGCCGCGAGGAACAGAACACCGCCGCCGTCATCGGCCACTACGGCGCGATGATCCAGCTCGACCATCCCAGCAGCGCGGTGAAAAGCCCGACAGACCCGGCGTTGAAGGATGATCTGAGGGAAATTCTAACAAACACCCGGCCGCAGGTCGTTTACACCCACAATCCCGCTGACAAGCACGACACCCACATCGGCGTGACCATCGCCGCGCTGCAGGCGATGCGCGAGATGCCGCGGGAACAACGGCCGCAACAAGTCATCGGCTGCGAGGTCTGGCGCGATCTCGACTGGCTGACGGATGATCAAAAAGTAATCATGGACGTAAGCGGCCGCGACAACCTCGCTGCCGCCATCAACGGCGTGTTCGACTCACAGATCGCCGGTGGCAAACGCTACGACCTCGCAACCCTCGGCCGCCGCGCCGCAAACGCCACCTTCTTCGACTCACACGCCACCGACTCCGCCAGCCAGCTGATTTTCGGCATCGACCTCACGCCGCTCGTCACCGACGACTCGCTCGGCATCATCGATTACGTCTGCGGTTTCATCGATCAATTCAAAGCCGGCGTGCGCGGCAAACTCGCCGCCAAACTCGGAGCGCTCTAATGGAAATCATCATCCAACCCACCGCCGGAGAAGCCGCCGGCATCGCCGCCCGGATCATCGCCCGCCTGCTGCGTAAAAAACCCGACGCCGTGCTCGGCCTTGCCACCGGCGGCACGCCGCTGAGCCTCTATCAGATGCTCATCGGGATGAAGCTCGACTGGAGCCGCGTCACCACATTCAACCTCGATGAATACATCGGCCTGCCGCGCGAACATCCGCAAAGTTATCATGGCTTCATGTGGGAAAACCTTTTCCGCCATGTGAACATCCGCCCGGAAAACATCCACATTCCGGATGGCAACGCGGCCGACATGCCCGCCTTCTGCGCCGCTTATGAGAAAAGCATCCGCGCTGCGGGCGGCATCGACCTGCAAGTGCTCGGCATCGGGAGCGACGGACACATTGGTTTCAACGAACCGAGTTCCTCGCTCGCATCCCGCACCCGCATCAAGACGCTCACGCCGCAGACGCGCCGCGACAACGCCCGCTTCTTCGGCAGCGAGGACCTCGTGCCCTTCCACGTCGTCACCATGGGCATCGGCACCATCATGGAGGCGCGCACCAATCTTCTGTTAGCTTTCAGCGAAAACAAGGCCGCCGCCATCGCCGGCATGGTCGAGGGCCCCGTCACCGCCAACAACCCGGCCTCCGTCCTGCAACTCCATCCTTCCGTAAAAGTCTGCGTCGATGAACCCGCCGCATCCCAACTCGAGCGCGCCGACTACTACCGCTGGGTCTATGCCAACAAACCCGCCTGGCAAGTGGTCTGAGGCGTAACCATGCAGTGGACCTATCGCCTGCTAAGGTTGCCGCGGATGCCACCACCTCTTCCATTCCTTCTCCCATGATCGGCCTCTCACTCAAAATGCTCTTCGGCGACACCGCCAAATACCTGATGCTGGTGGCGGGCTTGTTTTTCGCCACCTTCCTCATCGTCCAGCAGGCGTCGGTTTTCTGCGGACTGATGATGTGGACGACCTCCACACTCAAAAACGTCGGCGCGCCGATCTTTGTGGTCGAGGAGCGCGTCGAGCAAATCAACGAGATCAACCCGCTGCGCGACACCGATGTCTCGCGGGTGCGCTCGGTTTCCGCCGTGCGCTGGGCGATGCCGCTCTATTCCGGCATCCAGCGCGTGCGCTTGGAAAGCGGCAAGTTCAAGACCGTGCAGCTTCTCGGCATCGACGCCGCCTCGCTGGCCGGCGGGCCAGTGCGCATGATCGAGGGCAATCTCGAAGACCTCCGCCTGCCCAATACCGTGGTCATCGACGAACTCGCCGTCACCCGTCTGTCAGAAGATAAGGACCACCCGATCAAGGTCGGCGATCGATTCGAGATCAACGACATCGAGGCCCGCGTGGTCGGTATCTGCAAGGCGATGCGCTCGTTCACCGGCGGCCCGTATCTGTGGACGACTTACGAACGCGCGCTGCAATACACGCCCGCTTCGCGGAAAATGCTCTCCGCAGTGATCGCCGCGCCCATCGATGGGGTTACACCCGCCGAGGCAGCGGCGGAGATCGAGCGGAGCACCGGACTGCGCGCCTTTGTCAACGAAGGCTTCGGCGACAACCCGCAAGACTTCAACACCTCCACCATCTGGTGGTATGTGAAAAATACCGGCATCCCGATTTCATTCGGCACCACGGTGATCATCGGTTTCATCGTCGGCATCGCCATCGCCTGCCAGACGTTCTACGCCTTCGTGTTGGACAATCTCAAGCACCTCGGAGCGCTCAAGGCCATGGGCATGAGCAATCTCCGCCTCAGTCTGATGCTCATCATCCAATCCGCCACCGTCGGGCTCATCGGCTTCGGCATCGGGCTTTTGGCCACGGCGGCTTTCGCCTATGCCTCCATCGAAAACCAACAACCACCCTTCGTCATGCCGTGGCAAATCCCGGTGGTCGCCTTCGCGGTAATTCAGCTCATCTGCATGTTCGCCGCCCTGATGGGCATCGTGCGGCTCAGTCTTTACGAACCCGCCATGGTCTTCCGCGCATGAGTGAAACAACGGAGAGCGGACTTTAGTTCGCACCGATGCAATGAATGCGGAAAACATCAAAGACCTTGAAGTCGCGCGGATTCAGGGTGCAAATCTCGCTGATTCCCGCTGCATGCCAAGTCACGGCAATCAGGGTGTCCAGCAGGCGTCTTCTGCCCAGTTGGAAATCCTCCAGCCACTTCAACCATAGAGCGTTCACCGCATCGTCTGCCGCCAGCAGCGTGACTTCGCGTGCCCCGCTCCAAAACTCCGCCCTCTCCAAGGCCTCTGTCATCGCAAGCGGAGTTTCAAAACGCCGCCCATCCGTAACGATGTGAATAAACTCCGCCAGAATACCCGAAGTAATGGCAAAGCTTTGGTTCCGCGCGATCTCCCCATCCAACCATCGCTGGCTTGCCTCATGCTGTGGATGCTCCGCAATGGCGTGCGCCACCAGAATGCTTGTGTCGATACCGATCATGACTCGCGGTCCAGCAAGTCCTCCTGACGGTCCGCCCGGTCACCCAGTGGGCGGAGAATTTTCCCTACTGAAACCGGCTCAGGCGAAAATCTCAAACTCGGCCGATCTCTACCGGACAAAGACAGAGCCCCTTCCAAACAATGGATCGCCTCTTGGTTCAAGGAGCGCTTGTGCTTTTTCGCCAGATCCTTGAGCGAGCGATGCAATTCCGGCGGCACATTTTTGAGGGTAATGGTAGCGCCATTCATGCGGAAAACCGTAATGGATGCGTTTTGAATGTCAAACGGGTTGTTGGATTCAAAAAGTTCCAACTTTTCCAATTTCTTCGCATACCACAGGTTTTTGTAATTTTACGATTTCGCAAATCCGGGCTCACACGCGCCAGCCGTGGCCTTCGTGCTCGACAACCTGAAGCACCTTGGCACGTCCCGGTCGTTGGGCATCGTGCGGCTCAGCCTGTAAGAACCCGCCATGGTTTTCCGCGCATGAACGAACCTGAAGCGCGGATTTCCGGCGGCGGCTCTTGATCGCGGCTTGACGGCACTTTTTGGGGAAACGTGGATATTTACAGACTTCCGCATTGATTTCGCGGCGGCGGCGGCTTTGATCGCGCTCCCGCAATTTCTCACCGCCCTCGTCATGTCATCCGAGCATCCAGAATCACCCACCCCGCTTGCCGAAATTTCGCAAGGCCCGAGCGCATTCGAACAGTTTCTCGACAAAAACCAAAAGAACCTGGTCATTCTGACGGTTCTGCTGGTGATCGGTGCGGGTGCGCTGGTCGTTGTCCGTGGGATTGATAAAAGCAGCAAGCAGACGGCGGGGGCGGCGCTCAACAAGGCCGCGGACCTGACCGCGCTTCAGGCGGTCATCCAAGAGCACGCCGGGACCCCTGCCGCCGGCAGTGCCATGGTTCTTTTGGCGGACAAGCAATGGAATGAGGGCCAGCAGGATGCAGCGATCAGCACCCTACAGAATTTCATCGCCGCGAATCGCGATCATGCGGCGCTTGCCAGCGCGCAGGCAAGCCTCGGGGCGAAGCTGATGGCCCAGGGCAAATCGGCGGACGCAAATGCAGCTTTCCAGCAGATTGTGGACGATCCGAAGGCCCGTTTCATCGCTCCGTATGCGATGATTTCACAAGGCGATATTGCCCGTGCCGGGGGGGATTTGGACAAGGCGGAAGTTTTCTATCGCCGCGCCAAGACGGATTTCCCAGACAGCAGTTTCGCCAACACCGCGAGCGAACGGATCGCCTCATTGCGGGCCTTGCCGCCGGTGGAAGTGGATGCACCGCCGACTCCCGCGCCGGAACCGGAGGTTGCCGCACCGACTCTGGTTCCCATGCCGGCTCCTGTTTTGACACCGGCACCTTCGGTCGAGACCGCTCCTGCGGAGACGCCCGCGCCAGAGGCACCCAAAAGCCCTGAGGATGCCGCCGCAGGTGGTGCGAAGGCTTTACCTGAAAGTCCCGCCACGCCGGAGCCGTAAAGAAACTTCGAATTCCACATCCAAACAATCCCCAACCGCACCAAGCACCGTGTTCAAAAAAGTCATTGGCCAAGATCAAAGCGAAGCCACCCGCTCCGCACCCTCGCTTCCGGATATCCGCCACGCAGAGCCCCTGCCACCTGCCGCAAGCACTCCCTCCTACAGCGCCCAAGCGGCACAACCAGCGCGCACCGCTCCATCAGCCACCCGCAACGTGCTCTCCTCGGATGTCGAAATCAAAGGCTCCGTGAAGTTCACCAATGACCTGGTGGTGGACGGCAAAATCGAGGGGGAAATTTCCTCCGATGGAAATCTGACGGTGGGGGAAAACGCGCGCATCAAAGCGGAAATCAAGACCTCCACAGTGACCGTTTACGGCAAGGTCCACGGCAATATCACCGCCACCCAGAGCGTGGAGCTCAAGGCCGGTGCTGAGGTGGTGGGCGACATCAAGGCAAAAACCCTCGCCATCGAGGCTGGGGCGATCTTCGTCGGCCGCTCCACAGTCGGCACCCCGGCACAAGCCCCCGCACAGGCTTCCACTCCTGCCGCAGCCCCTGCTCAAGCCCCGGCCAAACCTGCCGCCCCCATCACGACACCCGAGCTTCCAAAGCAGGGATCGCTCCTATCCGGAACCAAGCCTTGAAATTGAGGCAAGAAGGCCCGATTCATTCATCTAGCAGCCATGCCCGATGAGCCCCAGCGCCATCGCACCCAGGTGGCATGCCCGGAGTGTGGAAACCAGCAAACCGAACCGGCACTGGTGGTTTCCACCCAGTGCCGCGCCTGCCGCGCGAATTTCCAAGTGCGGGACGGCAAGGGCGTGTCGCGCAGCAGCCCGGTGACCCGGCTGGCCAAGCCGCGCAAGGATGGTGATCCCGAACCAGCTCTGCCCGAGGTGGCTAAGCCGAAGCCGCTGCAGCGCTTTGGCCCGAGCGGGCCGCCACGCCGGCCTTTGTGGATGCGTTTGTTTCACCCGGCCAAACCGCCACGGGAGGTGATTTGTTTTGGTTGCGGCCATGGATTCAAGGCTATCGCCGAGGCACTATCCAGCCAGTGCCCGAAGTGCGGCGGCTACGTGAACCTGCTCGATCACGAAATCACCGATCTCTCCAACACCCGCATTGAAACGCGCGGCAATGTGATCATCCGCAAGACCGGATCCATTAGCGGAGTGGCCTTGCGCTGCCATGATCTCACCGTGCTCGGCGGGCTATCCGCCGCCGTCGAGTGCTCCGGGGACGTCGTCATCCGCAGCCACGGCAGGATCACAGGCACCCTCAGTTGCCGCGGGCTGCGCGTTGAAAAAGGCGCACGCGTCGAATTTCTACAACCGGTCACGGCGGTCAGCGCGGTGATTGACGGCCAGGTGCGCGGCCAGATCTCTTGCACGGGCCCCGTCATTTTGGAAAAGCGCGCCCAACTCCACGGACTGCTGCGCTGCTCCGAGCTTATCACCAAGCCCGGTGCCACCCACATCGGCACCCTGGAGGTCTCCGAGCCAGAGCGCATTTGATCCTCCCCGCTTCCCATTCCAAACTCCCCCACACCCATGCCTGCCACACTTGACCTCAAACAGGAAATCCTTGCGCTCAAAAATGAACGCAACGCCGTGATCCTCGCCCACAACTACCAGACCGGCGACATCCAGGACGTCGCGGACTACGTGGGCGACTCGCTCGGCCTCGCTTATCACGCCAAGTCCACCAAGGCCGATGTCATCGCCTTCTGCGGCGTCCACTTCATGGCGGAAACCGCCAAGATCGTGAACCCGGGAAAAATCGTCGTTCTGCCGGATGCCGATGCCGGATGCTCGCTCGAACAATCGTGCCCGGCCGACCAACTCGAAGCCTTCCTGCGGCAGAATGCCGAGAAAAACTATTATGTCATCGCCTACATCAACTGCTCCGGTGCGGTAAAGGCGCTCTGTGATGTGATCTGCACTTCAGGCAACGCCGTGAAAATCGTCAATCAAGCCCCTGCCGACCGGCCAATCCTTTTTGTTCCCGATGAAAACCTCGGTGCCTGGGTGATGGAACAAACCGGCCGCAAGATGGATTTGTGGAAAGGCAATTGTTATCTGCACGTCGAGTTCACCCGTGATTCCATCCGCAAGATCAAGGCCGAGTATCCCGACGCACTGGTCGTCGCCCATCCGGAATGCACCCAAGCAGTCCGATTGTTGGCCGACGAGGTATGCTCGACTGAAAAGATGGTTTCCTACTGCAAGGTAGCGCCGGTCAAAAACATCATCGTCGTCACCGAGAGCGGCATGCTCCACCGGTTGCGCAAGGAGTGTCCCGACAAGAACCTGATCGCCGGACCCACCGACCGCTGCGCATGCGCGGACTGCCGCTACATGAAGATGAACACGCTGCAGAAACTCCGCGACTGCCTCGCCACGTTGCAACCCCGCGTCGAGATGGAGGAATCGCTGCGCCAGCGCGCCGAGGCCCCGCTGCTGCGCATGCTCGAGCAATCCAAGTGACGCAAGCGCCGGAGCTCAGGCATTGGCGTGAACCCGGAGACCGGTGCCAGCCCACTGGTGGAAAATGAAAATGCCGACCGCCCAAAAGGCAGTCGGCATTTTGAAAAATCCTACCTGATTCGCAGCCTCAAGCCCGCCGACGGCGCAACAGCGCTACGGAACCCAGCAAAGTCAAAAGCATGGCGGAAGGTTCAGGGATGGCTACGGCAGTAAAGCGGTTAGTTGCCAACCCGGTAGCGGCCCCTTCAAGCACAGTCTGATTGAAATTTGTTTCGTAAAAATTCACAGTCCATGTAAGTGAACCTGGAACTGTAGTCCCCCACTCGTCCCCCCCCGAATTAGCATTATATTCATTGGCAAATCCGCCAACTTGGTATGCACCAGTAAGTGTGGAGCCTTGCGATTGACCCGGGAACCAGTAAAAACCCCACAGAGTGTTTGCGGAAAATCCTGGATCAGGAGCACTGAAGACATCAAAAGCGACGGCAGCTTGCACAACCCCATTTAAACCTAAATCATTGCCGCTGCTAAATCCGCCAAGCTGCCAAATGTAGTAGTTTTTACCATCGGGCCGCCCCACCGAAAGATTAACATTATTGAAAGAAGATTTAATCTGATTAATCTGTGTCTCATTGTCACCAGTGAGACTTGAATTGTTGGCAAGCCCACCTGGTAAAGCTCCTGAAGTGGGAGGATTACCAGGGATCGCCGAGACAATGACCGCCCAGGTTCCACCACCATCTTCAATCACTGCACCAGCAGCATTTCGCAACTGAGCGATACTCAAATTAATGACGGAAGAGGAAGCTTGGACGCCACCACAAGTCAATATGCTTAACAAAAATAATTTTAGCTTCATGATAATAAAAAATGTAAAAGTGTGTTTAGACAAAAGATTTCACGGAATCAGTATAAGTGGATTTTGCCAGACAT
The DNA here is from genome assembly GCA_947491475.1 of Akkermansiaceae bacterium. Taxonomy (GTDB): domain Bacteria; phylum Verrucomicrobiota; class Verrucomicrobiia; order Verrucomicrobiales; family Akkermansiaceae; genus Luteolibacter. The sequence goes on from CANLKN010000049.1 coordinate 12,436, forward strand.
CCGATGATCCATCGCTAATGGACTTCCTGATAATGAAACCAGCTCCAGCAGGAATGGTAGTATCATCCTGATTAGTGCTCGCGTCACCAAATTTTCTCCATCCGGTGGACAAACGGTAATAAGTAACGGTAGGAGCCTTATTGCGGATCGCTGTCTCGTTATCGAACACAAGAAGTTCATCCTTGCGGTTAAGCGCACTGGCACTTGCGACAAAGACGGCGTCGTCGTTGAGACCAAGATGCTTCAGCTTGATCGGTGTAGGACGTGGCAAGCCGATGAAATTATCCTGTTTTCCAGTGGTCCTAGTCGATAGGAAGATAGTGAAATTTTTATTTTCCACTTCGCCAAGTGATCTGAAAATCGTGTTATGAGCGACAGTTGAGGGATGCCGGAGGGAGAAATAATTATCGGGATACAGAATAGTGTCACCGAAATTTGGCTTGGATGTATCTCCAAATTTTTTCCATACACCACCTGTGATATAATAGGTGCCTGCGGAAGCAATGTTTATTCCCTGTGCGGTAATATTGGGTAGGAGAACTTCTGTTCTTCTGTTTAGCCCATTGGGCCACGGCACGATCGCATGCCCATTAGGCACCCAATTACCTGAACCCACTGGTGTTTCAGTCCAGGAAGTGGTCGCTCCTGCTGGCGGGAAGAGCGAGTTGAGCGTCCAGTATTCCGCGATGAGGACGGAATCGCCGGAGATGACGCCGTTGAGGTTGTCGCCGTTGAGGTCGATGGTGACGGATGTGGCGGTGTTGGCGGTGATGTCATACCAGCGGCCGTCGCGGGTGCCGCCGATGAACTTGAGGTAGTGCTTGGAGAACGCGGGCAGGGCGCTGCTGGCTAAAGAGAGGGTGGCAAGTTCGCCGTTGAGAGTGGGCACGGCAGCTAACTTGGTGGTGATGCTGCCTTGGACACGGAGCGGGACACCGACGATGGTGTCGGAGTTGGCGAGGCAGGTGACTTTGTTAAAGCCGACTGGTTCAGTGGTGACCACTTGGGCAGCCAGAGGCAACAAGGCAAGCACGAAAGCCAAGACAATTTTCATACACAACAGGAACATCCATCGCTGCGCCCATCCTTGCAAGCACGGATTTGCTTGATTGCTAAATCGACGGATTCATTTGGTGGATTTCTCCCCAATTACGCTCCAGCAGCGCCCCAGAAACGGCAAATACCCGGACATAAGCCCGGGTATTTGGTCCTAAGTTGCTTGGAAAAGCGATGGAAGGATCGAGACCTCAGCGCGAGTAGAGCTCGACGATGAGCTGCTCATTGACCAGCGGATTGATGTCGGCGCGCTCCGGCATGCGGGTGACGGTGGCTTCAAGCTTGTCCTTGTCCACATTGAGCCAGTCCACGGCGGGCATTGACTGGGTGAGGTCGGTCATGCGGATGACCAGTTGCTGGGATGAAGGCTTTGCACCGATCTTGATGATGTCGCCGGGCTTGATCTGGAAGCTCGCGATATCAACGCAGCGGCCGTTCACGAGAACATGACCGTGGTTGACAAGCTGGCGGGCAGCTTGGCGACTGTTGCCGAAGCCGGCGCGGTAGCAGACATTGTCGAGGCGGGTCTCAAGGAGCTGGAGGAGGATTTCACCAGTGATGCCGCGACGGCGGGCGGCTTCCTCGTAATATCCGCGGAATTGTTTTTCGAGAACGCCGTATTGAAAGCGGAGTTTCTGTTTTTCGCCAAGGGCGACCGAGTATTCGCTCTTCTTCTTGCGGCCGGCTCGCACACCGTGCTGGCCGGGTGGGAAGTTGCGGCGCTCGAGCGCTTTGGAAGGGCCGAAGAGGGAAACGCCGAAACGGCGGCTGATCTTCGCGCGTGGACCTGTGTAACGTGCCATGATGAAGTTTTCTGGGAAAAGGGTTGGTTTAGACGCGGCGGGCCTTCTTGGGGCGGCAGCCATTGTGCGGGATGGGAGTCACATCGCGGATCGAGAGGATTTCAAGACCGAGACCTTGTACGGCGCGCACGGCGGACTCGCGGCCGGAACCGGGACCTTTGACGCGCACGTCCACTTCCTTGAGTCCGTGGCCCATCGCCTGACGGCAAGCATCTTGTGAAACCACTTGGGCTGCGTAGGCGGTGCTCTTACGGGAACCCTTGAAACCCATCTTGCCGGCGCTCGACCAACCGATCGAGTTGCCATTGACGTCGGTCACACTGACCAAGGTGTTGTTGAAGGTGGCGGTGACGTGGACGATGCCGCGGTGGACATTCTTGGCACCCTTCGCCTTGTGGATTTTGACTTCTTCATCACCGCCGAGACCGATCTCGGCGAAGATGTCGCGTTTGGCTTCCTTCTTCGGCGCGCCTTCAGCGGCGGCCGCCTCGGGAGCGGATGGGGTTGCGGGTGCTGGAGCTGCTACGGGCTCAACCGCCGGAGTTTCCTCGACGGATTTTGGTGTGGTTTCTTCGGACATGAGTGGTTTGGCAAATTATTTCTTCACGCCGACCGTCTTCTTCTTGCCCTTACGGGTGCGGGCATTGGTGCGGGTGCGCTGGCCGCGAACGGGCAAACCACGCTTGTGGCGGATGCCGCGGTAGCAGTTGATGGAGGTGAGCCGCTTGAGCTGCGACTGGCGTTCGCGGCGGAGGTCGCCCTCAACCATGATGGACTCGGTCTGGATCACCTGGGCGATGCGCACCAGTTGGTCCTCGCTGAGTTGGCCGGTGCGGATGTTCGGGTCGATCCCCGCGTGTTCGAGGATTTTGGCGGCCGTGGGACGGCCAATGCCAAACATGTAGGGAAGAGAAGCTTCAATGCGCTTCTCGTTGGGGATTTCGATACCTAGAATACGTGCCATGGTGGTGCGTGAGTTCGCGTGACCGCGGAAGGATTCCGGGAGCTGCCGGAGATCCCGCGGGGCGGGTGATTTAGCAGACGATCCGATGCTGGCAAGCCGGAAATGGAAAATTTCTTCCCGTCTGGACAAAACAAGCTTCCTCTCTAGCTTCGCTTCCACCCGCACACCATGGAATCCACCCTCGACCTCAGCCACCAATTGCCACCCGATGACGTGGCGGCCATCGATGAACTCGGCCAAACCTATCAGGCGTTCCGCGCCGAGCTCGGAAAAATCATCATCGGCCAGGATCTCGTGATCGAGCAGCTAGCGATCTGCCTCTTTGCCCGCGGTCACGCCCTGCTGATGGGAGTGCCCGGCCTTGCGAAAACCCTGCTGGTATCGTCAGTGGCGCAGACCTTCGACCTTTCATTCAACCGCATCCAATTCACCCCGGACCTGATGCCGGCGGACATCACCGGCACCGACATCATTCAGGAATCGGGCGTTGGCGGGCGCCGCGAGTTCGAGTTCATCAAGGGGCCGGTTTTCGCAAACATCGTGCTGGCCGATGAAATCAACCGTGCGCCGGCCAAAACCCAGTCCGCGATGTTGGAGGCGATGCAGGAGCACAAAGTGACCGTGCTCGGCCGCACCTACCCGCTGCAGCCGCCGTTTTTCGTGCTCGCCACCCAAAACCCCATCGAACAGGAGGGCACTTACCCACTGCCCGAGGCGCAACTCGACCGCTTCATGTTCCTGATCGAGGTTGATTATCCCTCCGCCGATGAGGAAAAGCGCATCGCCCGCGAAACCACCGGCACCGCCCGCCACACGCTCAACCACCTGCTCGAAGGCCAGAAAGTGCTCGCCTACCAGCAACTTGTGCGCCGCGTGCCGGTGCCCGAACATCTCTACGAATACGCCGTCAGCATGGTCCGCAAAACCCGCCCGCACGAACCGGAGGCGCCGCAATGGATCAAGGATACCGTCGGCTGGGGAGCCGGTCCGCGCGCAGTCCAGTATTTGATCCTCGGCGCGAAATCCCGCGCTGCCCTGCGCGGTGCCTACATGGCCTCGCTGGAAGACATTGAAGCCGTCGCCTCCTCCGTGCTTACCCACCGCGTGATCACCAACTTCGCAGCGGAATCCCAAGGCATGACTTCCAAAAAAATCGTCGAACGACTCATCAAGGAAATGCGGGACGTATGACGAAACCAGAATCCAGAGACCAGAAACCAGAGCAAGAAACATGCATACTCACAATTTTGAGAATTTGGAGGTCTGGAAACGCGGATGCCGTCTCGCGGTAAATGTCTGCGTCGCAACACATGGCTCCAGGGAATTTGAACTGAAAAGCCAGATCACCCGTTCTTCGCTTTCCATTCCTTCTAACATCGCGGAGGGGGCGGAGCGTCGCTCGGAGGCGGATTTCGCGCGATTTCTCGAATACAGTAAAGGCTCATGCGGCGAGCTGCGGACCCAGCTCATGGTCCATCGCGAAGTTTGCCGAGAGCTTGGAATCGAACCCTTTAACAAAACCTCCGAAATGATCGAAGAAACCCGCGAAATATCCAAAATGCTCGGTTCCCTCATCGAAAGGCTCGTGACCAGCCCCTGAACCTCTTCTCTGGATTCTGGACTCTGGCCTCTGGATTCTCACTCGCGTGCACGACTTTATCGACAACGACCTCCTCTCCCGCCTCGGCTCGCTGCCGATCGAATCGCGCGTGCCGATGATGGGCAACGTGGCGGGCAAGCACCGCTCGCCGCACCGCGGATCATCGGTCGAGTTCGCCGAATACCGGAAATACGTGCCCGGCGACGACACCCGCCGCCTCGATTGGAAAGCCTTCGCGCGTTCCGACCGGTTTTACATCAAGGAATTCGAGGCGGACACCAACCTGCGTGCGTATTTCGTCGTCGATGCCTCCGGCTCGATGAACTTCGCGGGCGGCGGAGAATCGAAAATTCAATATGCACGCCGCATCGCCGCGTCGCTGGCTTATCTGTTAGTCAATCAAGGCGACGCCGCCGGGTTATCCATCTGCACCGACAAGCTCCACCTCGAAGTCCCGCCCAGCCGCCGTGCCGCGCACTTGGAGCGTTTTTTTTCGACACTCGGAAAAGTAGAGCCCACCGGCGAAACCGGCCTCATTGATGCGCTTCACACCATTGCCGAAAAAATCGGCCAACGCGCGTTCGTCGTAATTCTATCCGACCTCTTCACCGATACCGCCGCCCTCGGCGAAGCACTTCAGCATCTGCGATACCGGAAACATGACATCTCTGTATTCCACCTGATGGACCCGCTGGAGATTGGTTTCGAATTCGACCGCCCGCATCGGTTTGTCGATCTCGAAGACGGCACTTCTCTCGTCGCCGAGCCCAATCTGATCGCCGACGAATACAAAACCGCCCTGCGCGAGTTCCTCACCAAGGTCCGTGCCAAGTGCCACGACGCTTCTGCCGATTACCAACTCGTCACCACCGACACGCCGCTGGAACCGCTGCTGCGTGATTTCCTGACAGCACGCCTTCCGAAATCGAAGCACTGATGTTGTTCCTCTCTCCACTCCTCCTCTGGTTCCTCGCCGCGGCATCCGTGCCCATCGCGATCCATCTGATCAACCGCCGCCGCCACAAGACCATCCGGTGGGCGGCGATGCAGTTTTTGCTCAAGGCTTCCCGTGAATCCCGCGGCAAGAAAAAGCTCCGCCACATCCTCATCCTCACCTGCCGCGCGCTGGCAGTCGCCGCGCTCGCGGTGGCCGCCGCGCGACCGATCGTCTCCGGCCTCATCGGCTGGGGCGGCGGCTCCATTGATACCGTGGTGCTGTTGTTAGACCGCTCGGCTTCGATGGAAATCAAGCCGGGCGACGGTCTCGATTCGCGCCGCCAGATCGTTCTCGCCAAGGTGCGCGACGCCATGGCCGACCTCGGTTCCGCGCGTCTCGTGCTCATTGACAGCGCGAGCGGCCAAGCCCAGGAAATTCCCTCGCCGGAAGTCCTCGACACGCTGTCCACCACCGCCGCCACCGACACCACCGCGGATTTTCCCGCGCTGCTCTCGCGGGCCGCGGAGTTCCTTGCCGAAACGCCGGGCCGTTCGGAAATCTGGCTTGCCTCCGACCTGCAGGCCTCCAACTGGCGCGCCGAAGACGAACGCTGGGCCGCCGCCCGCGCCGCGCTGGCCGCACTGCCCCAGAAACCCGCGGTGCGCGTCCTCTCGATCACCGGCCCCACCTCCGCCAACTCCTCGGTGCGCTTGCTCGGCTCGCGCCGCTCCGGCGACGAATTGCTGCTCGACCTCGAAGTCCTGCGCTCCGGCGAAGCGCGCGGTTCCTCATCGATTCCGCTCACCACCCAGCTCGATGGCAGCCGCACCACCGAGAATCTCACCATTCCCGGCCAGTCCCTGCGTTTGCAGAAACGCGTCGCTTTACCCGCCGCCAGCGAATCCGGCCACGGCTGGCTTTCCATCCCGGCCGATGGCAACCCTCGCGACAACGTCGCCTTTTTCGCCTACGGCCCGGATCGCCCCGGCAAGTCGCTGATCGTGGCCGCAGCCGGTGAAAGCGCCGGCTACCTCGAACTCGCCGCCGCTCCACCCGGATTCGGCAATCTTGAAACCCAGCGGGTGGATCCCGCACAAGCCGCCGCTGCGATCACCGCAGACCTCGCCGCCATCATCTGGGCCGCGCCGCTGCCTACCGGCCCGGCTGCGGATGCTCTCCAGAGCTTTCTCACCTCCGGCGGTCATGTCCTTTTCCTGCCGCCCGGCATCCCTTCCACCACCACTTTCAATGATCTCAAATGGGCGGATCCCACCGAAGCACCTGCCGGGAAATTCTTCATCCTTAGCGATTGGAACCGCAGCGACGGACCGTTGAGCGACGGCATCGATGGCACACCCATTGCCGCCGACCGCCTCAAGGCGATCCGCCGCCAAATCCCGCTAGGCAACACCACCCCGCTCGCACGCTGGGAGGATGGCGAACCTGCCCTCATCCGGCGCGTTTTCGATCATGGCACCGCATGGTTTCTCGGCAGTATCCCGGATTACACATGGTCCAACCTCGGCGATGCCGACGTGCTTCTGCCCGCCATCCAGCGCATGATCACCGCTGGCAACGACCGCTTTGATGCCTCATACATCGCCAAACTCGGCTCTCCCGCCTCCCGCCTGATGCCCGGCGAAACCCGCAGCCGCATCGATGACTACGGCAGTCCGGATCCAGCCAACAGCGAGCATGAAGCCGGCATCCACCGCCTCGGCGAACGCCTGCTCGCCCTCAACCGCCCGCCGCGCGAGGACACCCCGGAAATCCTCACCCGCGAAATTCTCGACAGCATTCTCGAAGGCACCAATTACACCCTGCTCGACCAAGCCGGCCAGGCCGGCGATCCCAACCTCTCGCGCGATGTCTGGCGCGCCTTCCTAATCGCCATGCTCTTCTTCCTCATCTCCGAAGCCCTGCTCTGTCTTCCGAAAAAAACCAGACAAGAAGCAATCCCCCAAGCCAACCCCTCCCCTATATCCAATAACTAATAACTCATCTCCTTTCTTTGCTCCACCTCTCCCCCACTCCCGTCACCCTATGGATCGGCATCATCGCCTTGATCCTGGTCGGCGTGTTGTCCTTCACCATCTGGAAACGCAGCCCGCACCGCGGCCGCACCGCCGGGCTGGAGGCGCTGCGCGTGCTCGCCACGCTCGCCGTGGTAATCCTTCTTTGGCAGCCCGAATGGCGCACGGTCATCCATCCGGACACCAAGCCGAAAATTGCCATCCTATGGGATGATTCCAAGTCGATGACCACCATTGACGCCCAGCTTCCGCCGGTCCTCGGCACTTCATCGGAAATCGTTTCCCGCGCCGATTGGGCGCGCAAAGCCCTCGCATCGGATCTTTGGAAACCACTCGAAGCCGCAGGCGCCAACGAAGTGGAAACCTTCGCCTTCGCCACTCCGGACCCCGAGCAACCCGCACTCTCCGGCACCGATCTCGAAACCCCGCTCTCCGAGTTGTTAGATAATCAGAACAACCTCCGCGCCATCGTGCTCTTCAGTGATGGCGACTACAACCTCGGCCAACCACCGGTGGCCGCCGCCCAGAAAATGCGCCTGCGCGGCGTGCCCTTGTTTCCCATTCCGGTCGGCAGCCAGACGCGCCTGCCGGACATCGATCTGCTGTCAGTCGCCGCGCCCACTTATGGCATCGTTGGCGAGAACGTGCAAATCCCCTTCACCATCCGTTCTTCGCTCGACCGCCAGGTGCGCACCATCGTCCGGCTGCGCGACGAATCCGGCCGTGTGCAAACCAAGGACATCGTGCTGTCACCCAATTCCGAGACCTACGATTCCATCCTCTGGCGCATCGAAAAAGAAGGTGGCTCGACGCTCGAACTCTCGATCCCGGTGGCCGATGGCGAGTTGATCGCATCCAACAACTCGCGCAAATTCACCATCGCCGGCCGCCCGGAAAAAATCCGCGTGCTGATCATCGAAAGCCTGCCGCGCTGGGAATACCGGTTCCTGCGCAACGCCCTCTCCCGCGATCCGGGAGTCGAGCTCTCCTCACTGCTCTTCCACCCCGAGCTCGGCCCCGGCGGTGGCAAGGATTACATCCAGGCCTTTCCCGAGAAACTCGAAGAACTCGCCAAATATGATGTCATCTTCATCGGCGATGTCGGCATTGGCAACGACCAGCTCACCCCGGAACAATGCGCGCTCATCCGCGGCCTGGTGGAAAACCAGGCGTCCGGAGTGATCTTCATGCCCGGACCGCGCGGCCATCAGATGTCGCTGTTGGATACCGAACTCTCCGACCTCATCCCGGTGATTCTCGACGAGGACAAACCCAAGGGATTTTCCGAATCCATCGCCGCGCCGCTCACACTCACCACCGAGGGCCGCAGCTCGCTGCTCACCATGCTTGGCAACAATGAGCAGGAAAACCCCGAGATCTGGCGCAGGCTTCCCGGTTTCTACTGGCACGCGCCGGTCATCAAGGCCAAGGCCGGCACCGAGGTGCTCGCCGTCCATGGCAACCGCCGCGGAAAATTCGGCCCCATCCCCCTGCTCGTCACCAAGCCCGCGGGCAATGGCAAGGCGCTCTTCATGGGCATCGATTCCGCATGGCGCTGGCGCCGCGGCGTCGAGGACCTCTATCACTACCGCTTCTGGGGCCAGGTCGCGCGTTGGATGTCCTATCAGCGCAACATGGCTTCCGGCCAGCGCGTGCGGCTCTTCTTCAATCCGGAACGCCCCGAACCCGGCGCCATCGTCACCCTCAATGCCAACGCATTCGATGCCAACGGCGCGCCTCTCGAAAAAGGCACTGTTGCCGTCGATCTCACAGCTCCCGACGGCCGCACCCAGCGCATCGATCTCCAGAAAAACGAAAGCGCGTGGGGAGCCTTCAGCGGCCGCTTCAAGGTGGATCTTCCCGGCGCATGGAAACTGCGCGCCACCGCCAGCGGAGCCGAGGACAAACCGCTCGAAACCACCCTGCTCGCCCAGGGCGTGGAAATCGAAAAAACCGGCCAACCTGCGCGCCCAGAGGTGTTGGAGGAAATGGCCCGCGTTTCGCGCGGCCGCGTCATCCAGCCCGCCCAGCTCGCCGAGCTCGTCAAGGAGATCAACGCCCTGCCCGAACCCCGCCCTCTCGAAAGCCGCATCCCGCTGTGGTCCCACTGGGGCACCGTCGCCGCGCTGATCGTTCTGTTAGGCACCTTCTGGGTCGGCCGCAAACTCAACGGCGCGTTCTAACCAAAGCCGGTTCAGGACAAAGCCGCGCGGCGGTCGATGATTTCGCACAGATATTCGCGAGCGGCGCGGGCGCGCTCCATGATGCGCTCGGGAGGCTCGCCGCTATCGGCCAGTTCGAGGATCAATGGGCCGTGGAAGTTCCATTGGTGGAGTTGGCGGACCATGGCGTCCCGCCATACTTGCCGGGACGCGCGGGATACCGTCGCTCCGGTGGTATTATCCTTGCTGTTCATGCCATCGGAACAATCTCGGAGAGCGCAGGAAATTTGTTGAATTGGAAATGGCAGACCTCCGGCAAACAGTCGCGCTTGCGGGGAACGCCGCTGCCTCACATGGTCGGCGCTTCAAGAATCCATGACCGCGCCTGGTGATCCATCACATGCCCTTTGGCTGATCCGCATCCCGGAGGTATTCGCGGATTTCCGTCCCGGTATTTTATCGGCAATGGGCGCGGCATCCAGCAAGGAGCTGGGGGCTTATCATCTGGTGCGCCTGCCGGCGGGAGCATCTCCCCGCAGCGGACCGGCGGGGATTTTTGTGCCGTGGTGCCTGCCGGTGGAGCACGCGTGGCCGTGCGATCCGGGAAAAGTAGAGGGTTTCGTCGAAAAGGCGGCCTCTGCACTGGCACGCAAGTTTTCCGGGCGCAGGCCGCGCACGGTGTGGGTGGGCATGTTGCATCCCGGCCATGGCGACGGCTGGTTCAAGCGGCTGGCATCCAACTTGCGCGGTCGGTGTTTGCAGATGTTTCCGGATTCGGCGATGCCGCTTGCCGAGGCTGGCAGCCAGCGGCCGGATGAAGCCGCGTTGTTCTGCATGGTCGGCGCAGGCGGGCTGTATGCGGGGATCGCAAGCCCGCGGGAATGCAACGGATTCTACGCGGGCGGCATCGTCCACCTGCCGAAGTCAGCGGGCAAATCCATCAGCAGGGCGGGTGCAAAAATCGCGGAAGCTCTGCACCACGCGGCGTTGCATGGTGAGCCGCCGGGCATGGGCGCGCACTGGTTGGAACTCGGCGCAAGTCCGGGTGGCATGACCCTGGAGTTGTTGAACCGCGGCCAGCGCGTCACCGCAATCGACCGCGCACCTCTGGACCCAAGGCTAGCGGGAGCGGATGGACTTTCGTTTTTCCAGCGGGATGTCTCCACCTGGCGGGCGGAAGAAAAATTCGATGCGTTGCTATGCGACATGAACGGCGATCCGCTGGAGGCCTTCGCTCAAGTGCGGAGGCTCTCTCTTTACCTCAGGGATGGCGCATGGATCGTCTTCACACTTAAAACCACTGGCCGCGAAGGCATGCGGGAATTGCAGGATTTGCATCAAAAAGTGCTGGAGCAAGCAAAAGCCGGCGGTCTTCATCATCTGGCCACAAGCCATCTCTCAGGCAACCGCCGGGAATTCACGCTGTGGCTCCGGCGGCATCATTCATCCTGAATTCCGATAGGATCACCGCGAGCCTGCATCTATTGATTTAGACAAGGCATCCATTGGAAAATTCCTCCAAGTTTCCTGTGACAGCGGACTTGCACGTCACCCGATCTTGTTCATATTGGCATCCGTGCATCGGTTTTTCATTGGTTTTTTCGTGCTTTTGACGGGCATGATGTCAACTACGTCATTGCGTGGCGAAGACCTGGCTGGGGAGGAAATCAAGTCATCCCAAAGCACAAGCTCAGGCCCGGCGAAAGTGGTCGTCATCCCGATCCGCGCGCAGATTGCCAAACCCGAGCTCTACATTATCAGACGAGGCCTCAAGGAGGCGATTTCAGGAAATGCGCAGGGAATCATCCTCGATATGAAAACACCGGGCGGATCGGCGGCGGTCACCCTTGAGATCATGGAGGCGCTCGACCGCTACTCAGGGCGCAAGCTGACCTTCGTCAACGACGAAGCCGGATCCGCGGGAGCGATCATCGCCTCCGTCACCGAAGAGATTTATTTCTACCCGACCGGGGTGATGGGTGCTGCGGAATTGATTTTCGGCAGCGGCCAGGATGTCGGCGAGGGGCTGAAGCGCAAGATGAACAGCTTCCTTTCGGCCAAGATCCGCGCTTTTTCCGACGATCGGCCGATGCGTGCGGATGTGATCAAGGCGATGATGGATCCGGAATTCGAATTCAAGATCGGCGACGAAGTGATCAAAGCGAAGGGCGAACTGCTGACGCTGACCGCCAAAGAGGCGGTCAGCACATTTGGTGACCCGCCGGTGCCGCTGCTGGCAACAGGAATCGCAGAGTCCATCGACGAGGTCGTCAAACGCGAATTCGGAGCCGGTGTCGAAATCGTCCACTTCAAGGTCACGTGGTCGGAGCGCTTGGCTCAGTTCATCACCGCATTGACTCCGATACTTCTGGGAATCGGCATACTTGGGCTGTTTATCGAGTTCAAGACCCCAGGCTTCGGGGTGTTTGGCGTCACCGGCATCGTTTTGTTAGGAATCGTGTTTTTCGGCCATTATGTAGCGGGGCTTTCCGGTCACGAACCAGCGATGATTTTTGTTTTGGGATTGCTGCTGGTGGCCATCGAGTTGTTTTTCTTCCCTGGAACGATGTTGATGGCGCTCACGGGCATCGCTCTCATGCTGGGTTCGCTGGTGTGGGCGATGCTCGATCTGTGGCCGGGCGAGCCGGTTTCCCTAGAGGGTGACATGCTGCTGCGGCCGCTTGCCAATGTGCTCACCGGCGTGGTTCTGGCGTTGGTGGTCTTTCTCGCGATTTTGAAATTCCTGCCGAAAGGCGGCCTATGGGGCCGGATGGTGCTGGTAAACGTCGTTGGTGGTGAGCCGGGCCCGATTCGCGCAATCAACTCCAGAGGCGCGAATGAACCCTCGGGATCGGACTTGATCGGTCAATCCGGTGTGGCTGCCACCGCGCTTTTTCCGAGCGGGCAGATTGAAATTTCAGGCAAACGTTACGAGGCGAAGATTGCCATAGGCTTTGCAGATGTAGGCACGCCAATCACGGTGACTGGCGTTTCGGAATTTGGTCTTATTGTGGAGGTGCTGTCATGACCCTCATCATTTTATTATTCTCCTTGGGAATCGTGCTGCTGGTCGTGGAGGTGATCGTGCCGGGCGGCATCCTTGGTTCGATCGGCGGATTGATGATGTTCGGCGGCTGCGTGGCGGCATTCATCCGCTACGGCACCGGCGGCGGCATCCTCGCGGTAGCGGCCGCCGTCGTGTTGGTTGTTGTCGCGTTTTACATCCAATTCCGCGTGCTGCCGAAAACGGCTCTCGGTCGCAGGGCCTTTCTCGACAAGGAAATCACTGCCGTCACCGCCGCGTTCGGCCGCGAGGCGCTGGATTTGATTGGCAAATCCGGCCAAGCCCTCACCATGCTCTCACCGAGCGGGTATATTATGATCGATGGCAAACGTTACGAAGCGTTCTGCCAATCCGGTCAAGTGCCCGCAGGAGCCGAACTCGAAGTGATCGGCGCCGACAATTTCCGTCTCATCGTATCCGAAACCAATACTAACTAAACACACCATGCCTGAAATCTCCACCATCATCCTGATTGTAGTCGCCATTCTCGGCCTGCTGCTCTTCGGCATCATTCTCTCGTTCTTCAGCGTCTGGCTGCGCGCTTGGCTGGCCGGCGCCTACGTCGGCTTCACCGAACTGATCGCCATGCGCCTGCGCCAAGTGCCGTATGGCATGGTGGTGGACGCCCGCATCACCGCCAAGAAAGCTGGCATCGACATCGACATCAATGATATCGAGGCGCACTTCCTCGCCGGCGGCAACGTGATCCCCACCATCCAGGCGCTCATCGCCGCGCAAAAGGCTGCTATCAGCTTGGATTGGGACCGCGCCTGCGCCATCGACCTCGCAACCAAGGGCTCCGGCAAAAGCGTCGGTGAAGCGGTGCGCACCTCCGTCGATCCCAAGGTAATCGACTGCCCGAATCCCGCATCCGGCCGCACCACCATCGACGGCGTGGCCAAGGACGGCATCCAAGTGAAGGTCCGCGCGCGCGTCACCGTCCGCACCAACCTCGACCGCTTCGTCGGCGGCGCGAAGGAGGAAACCATCATCGCCCGTGTCGGCGAGGGCATCGTCACCACCATCGGCTCCGCCGAAAGCTACAAAACCGTGCTCGAGAGCCCGGACAGCATTTCCAAGGTTGTGCTCCACCGCGGCCTCGATGTGGGCACCGCGTTTGAAATCCTCTCGATCGACATTGCCGACGTGGATGTCGGCGAAAACGTCGGCGCGCAACTCCAGGAAGCACAGGCCGAGGCGAACAAGAACATGGCCCAAGCCCAGGCGGAAATCCGCCGCGCGGCCGCCGTCGCGCTCGAACAGGAAATGATCGCCCGCGTCGCCGAAATGAAAGCCAAGGTCGTCGAGGCCGAGGTGCAGGTCCCGCTCGCGCTCGCCGAAGCCTTCCGCAGCGGCAATCTCGGCGTGATGGATTTCTACAAGATGGAAAACATCAAGTCCGACACCCAAATGCGCGGCAACATCGCCAAGGACGGGCAGTGAGAAGACAGATTTGAGATTTCAAACCAACCCCTGACCCATGGACTGGATTTTCGATAATTTCCAAATCGTGGCGCTCGTCGCGCTGGCGCTAGGGTCCTGGTTTAAAAGCCGGATGGACGCCAAGGCCGCCGAGCGCGAGGAGCAGCGCGCCCGCGAGGAAATGGCGGAGCGTGGTGAGGTGGAGGGGCATGATTTCGGACCTGTCGAGCCGTGGCAGGAAGTGATGATGCCGACCGAACCCGCACAGCCGCCGCCGCTCGTCAGGGTGAATCCGCCGCCGATGCCGTCCGCGGTTGTCGATACGGGGGCCGAGCTCAAGCGGCAGATGGATATGCAGCAGCGCCTGCGTGATCTCCGTGAATCCAAGGCCGTCACCACCGGCGGTGCCGCGGCCACGCGGAAACTTACGGCTTCCAAGCAAACCGGATACGCCGCAGGCGGCGTCCGTAGTGGGCTGCGCGAAGTCGTGCGCCAACGCAGCGAGATCCGCCGTGCCATTGTCCTGCGTGAAATCCTCGGCCCGCCACTGGCACTGCGCCACGATTCTCCCGCTTCGCCATCGCCTGGGGTGTGAGCGGAAAACAGATCTCTGTCCTGGCTCTCTGTCAGTTTTTGAGCGAATGAATCAGCTTTTCAGTTGGTCCCAGTCTGCCCAGAAGCTTTTGGTTTGTTTTGGGTCCGGAGTGATTTCCAGAAGCATGGGAACTCCATCTGGCGTTAACGCATCCATGTCATCTGCGGTGCGGACGCGCAGGTGACGCATGCCCCACAGCGCCGCCAAACCGGCTAGATTGGCGTGGTGGGGGTTGATCAGGCATTCGGCGGCGCGAGAACTCATGGCATTGAGGCGTGGCAGGCGCTCGAAAATCCGTCCGCCGTGGTTTTGGATGACGGCAAGGGTGCGGCCTTCGCGCTGGATTTGATCGAGCACGAACGGTGCTGCCGCATCGTAGAGCGCGGTCAGGTCGCCAATGATCGCCCAAGCGTCACTGGCACCGGCAGACCAGCCGAGCCAAGTGCTGATCTGTCCATCGATGCCATTGGCCCCGCGATTGGCCCGCACGGCCATAACCGGGCGCTTCCACTGGGCGAAGAGATTCCACTCCCGGATCGGCATGCTGTTACCAAGAAACACACCGCCGCCGATGCAGGCAAAGTGCGAGATTGTGCGCATGAGCGCCGGTTCACTGTCCGGATAGGTTTCCAACAATTCCTCGATGCGGACGGCACGGGCGGACGAACCGACCAGCAGGTCCATTGCATCCTCGGCCGCCTCCACATCGCCGAGCGCCTTGATCACGCGGTGGAGCGGGCCACGGGTGACATGGGATTCGCGGGCGAGACCAGGCAGTCCATTCCGGCATAGCGACCACACCGAGACGTCTGGCAAGTTTTCCAAATCCCGCCAAAAGCGCCCGCTCGGCACCTCACCAAGGCGGAGGATTTTTCCCGGTGGGCGGGCTTTCAGCACGCGGTCCGCATCGTGGATGGCAAGGCCTTGCAGCGCCTCACGCAGCCCGCTGGTGGCCTCGGCCACGACCGGCGCACCGAAGTCCCGGCAAAAATGAAACACCTCCTCGCGCTCTTCCGCTTCGAGCCCACCGATCATCACCGCAAATCCCTGGTAGTGATCCTCACGCAGCCAGCGCGCCAGCGCCGCCACATCGAGCCGGTCTTTCGATCCGGCTACTCTATCAGGTTTTTCCCATACCGTTGGGTTGGTATCCGGAGAAAAGTCTTCATCGAGTTCGATATTCCAGTGGCATGGGCCACGCAGGTCCCAAGTGGCGATGGGCCGATCGTTGGCATATTGGCCGAATATGCCTTGCTGTTCGATGGCTTGAGGGGCCCCGCTGCCACGGCAGGCGGCGGGGCGGTCTGCGGTGATGGCAAGGAGCGGACGGTTTTGATAAAACGCCTCGATGATGGCGGGCAGCAGTTCGGCCACGGCGGTGCCGCTGGTGGTGACCACGGCGCAGGGTAGGCCGGTTTCCATGGTGCGTCCGAGTGCGAAAAACCCTGCGCTGCGTTCTTCAAAGTGCCGCCAGAGGCGTGTGCAGCCTGCGCTTTCGGCTCGTGCCAGAGCCTCGACCAAGGCCGCATTGCGCGCGCCAGCGCAAATCACAAACTCACCCACGCCGGCCTGAAGGCAGCGTTTCACCACATCAACAGCCGTATCCCATGAAGTCACCGCGCTTTGGTAGGGCATGCATCTTGAAATGTCCATCGCGGGCAACGGGTGAAATGGCAGGCGACGGAGAAAAAAGTGACCACAGCGCTGAGTTGCGATCGGTTTTTCCCATAACCCTATGGCAGTCCGTCGGGCATCGCCGGGCTGTCGGAAGGCGGAAATCCATCGATCATTTGATCAGGCGGAACAGGAATTTTTTCCGACGTCTGTGGACACAGGTGGGCGAGCGCATCAACCAAAGATGTGAAGATTTCATTAGCACCGGATTGACGTAGGGCGGCATAGTGATCCGGAGTCAGATCCTGCCGCCCCCACAGGCCGACAACGATCTTCAAGGCTGGCAAAACCGCGCGGAATTTCGTGCACAGATATCTTGCGTGAATGAGAGTGCTGGGTGCCACCACTGAGATACAGATGACATCCGCGTTTGCTTTCCGGACCCAAGCCACCAGCTCACCCAATGGCATTCTTGCCATCGCACTCTGTGTGGATACTCCTTCATTCCACAGCAGCCGCATGAGCATTTCGCCAGCCAGTTGATCCCGATGCGCCCTAGCTGGAACACAGCATACATTGAAGGACCCTTGCGCCTCAGCCGGATAGTCCGGAGATACCGCGTCCACGATCTCACTCATATCCCGCTCCACGGATTCCAATTGGCCGTCGTCAAGGAAACCAAGGCTGCGATCTGTCCCGGCGGCGGCCACCACAGGAATCAGGACAGAATCGAAGAGCGCGCTCATCGAATTGGTTTTCAGATAGTTGTCCACCAATTCCATTTCGTCGTGTTCGCCGGAGCGGAGGAGCCGTTGATAGCAATCCTCGGCAGGTGTCAGTGCCTCATCATCGCTGAGCACGATACCTAGAGCCTGTCCCAGAATCGGCAATCCCTTGATGGAGAGGGATTTGGACAAAGAAAAAAGTAGGCATGAGAGCCTAAAAAGACTCCCATGCCTGAAATTCGGGCCTTATGATTTGTTTAGCAGACAAAACCATCCGCCCGAACC
>CANLKN010000050.1 GCA_947491475.1 Akkermansiaceae bacterium
CGGTGGACAAGCCGCCGCACGGACGTTAAGCGTCCGCTCCCGCCGCGCGGGACAATGAATCTGGCAGAGTAGCTCAGGGGTAGAGCAGAGGACTCATAAGCCTTTGGTCGGCGGTTCAAATCCGCCCTCTGCTACCAGTTCGTTTTCAACAAACAGCCAAGATTGCGGCACGGGCCTGTATCTCCGAGAGAGAGCGGAGTTTGAAAAGAAATCTGGCGGGTTGATCCGCACGCGGAACTTGGCTCATGCCCCGGAATTTGATGCTGCCGCGGTCCCGGCTGTGCTTGTGAAAGCGCCGGATCAGTCTTCTTGAAAACAGGGGCTGAGGAAATAACCGCGTTGCCCACATCGTGGTTTGCCCTGCAAGTAGATACATCTTCACACGATGTAGCGCCTCGACTGCCGGAGGAAATCCCGCGGATTCTGATAGATGATTCGCTCGATCTGTTCCGCGGTGTGTTGGCGTTGCTTCATTTGCAGCGCGCATTTCGGCACCGCCAGGGGATCGGAAACGCCCCAGTCGCAGGCGGAGTTCATCCATAGCCGCTCGGGGCCGTGGATTTCGAGAATGTCGATCGCCCGGTCCAGCGAGCATTTGCTGTGCGGATAAAGCGTCATGCCCGCCCAGTAGCCGGCATCCAGCACCTGCGAAACCGTGTGCTCCTCGACGTGGTCGATGATGACTTTCGCGCGGTCGAGCTTGGAGAAATTCGCCAGCGATTCGAGCGTGAGGCGGGTGCCCTTGAGCTTGTCCTCGAGGTGCGGCGTATGAATCAGGATCGGCAGGTCGTGATCGAGCGCGAGTTGCACATGCTCTTCGAAAATAGCGAGCTCGTTGCGCGTGTTCTTGTTCAACCCGATCTCGCCGATGCCCAGCACGGTCGGGCATTTGAGAAACTCCGGGATGAGCGCCATCACCTCGCGGGCGAAGACGGGATCATCGGCTTCCTTCGGATTGATGCAGAGCCATGAGAAATGTTTGATGCCATATCTAGCAGCACGCTTCGGTTCATACTCGGTGAGTTGGCGGAAGTAGTCGTGAAATCCCTCAGCCGAGGCGCGGTCGAAACCCGCCCAGAAGGCTGGCTCACAGACCGCCTCGCAGCCGGAAATCGCGAGTTTTTCGTAGTCATCCGTCGTCCGGCTGACCATGTGCGCGTGGGGTTCGATGTAACGCATAAAGAAGAGGTCGGAGGTCAGAGGTCGGAGATCGGAGGGGCACCGAACGCACCTTGGAAGGGTGCGGTTTGGGGGAGCCCGGCGGATTGATCGGAGAAGGCCTCCAGAATGGCGCGGGCGCGGTCGGGTTGATCGGACCACAGGATCGGCAGCGCGTTTTTCATCGCCGTGATGCGGAAATCCTCTCCGCCCGGATGGCGGTCGATCCGGTCGAGAAACGCGGCGAGATCGAGCAGCTTGTGACGCGCATCGATGAACTGGAGGTCGAGAAGCTCCTGCTTGTTGGACATGGCCGGACCTTCGGCGCTCAGCGCCCGGAGGTCAATCGGCGGGAAGCGCTTTGCGACAATTTCCTTGGCTGGCGTATGCAACAAGTCATGTTCAAACAGCCATGGCATTTCAAAAAACCCGATGGGCCGTCATCCTGGTGTGTTCCACGAAACTCGCGTTCGCCCAAGCGCCACGGATCACCTCGTATGAAAAGACGGGAAATTCCTTCACCCTCCAGTGGACCGGCACCGGGGCCAATCCGGCGCTCGTCCAGCGCAGCACTTCACTGCTTGAGGGCTCATGGGAAAATGTTTCCGGCCTGAGCCACTCCGGCTCCTTCACCGACTGGGACGCGCCCGGCGAAAGCGCCTTCTACCGGGTGGCGATGCCAAGCGCCCTCACCGCCATCGACCAGTTGGTGTTATCGGCTTCCGTCGCCATTCAGCAGGATCTTCAGCAGGAAATCATCGATGGATCCGAGGCCGTGGGAAGCGACGGCGACACGGTTTTCTATCCGAATTCTCCCGCGGACATGGTCCCACAGCCGGCGGCCGGTGTTTTGGAAAACGATCCGGATTTCGCCAACCTCGTGAAACAAAGCGGCATCAGCTTCTTTCCGGGCGCGGCGGTCTTCAACTTCCCGGCGACCGACAGCACCTCGGCGCTGGACGCCAACGGCCAGCGGGTCAACCCCACGCGCTGGTCCGCGCCGATGCTTTCCGGCAGGAAGTTTTCCGCCAGCGAGACGCCCAAATGGGTTTATATCACACCAAGCGGCTATCAGGCCGCGATCTCGGCCGAGACCACAGGGCGCATTGCCTTCAATGTCTATGACGTCGGCGGCCTGCTCAACATCAACGCCTCCGGCTTCGCACCCGGATTGGAAAGCACCGCGTTTTCCGCCGAGATGCACCGCAAGGGCTCCACCCTCTGGGCCGATCTGCGGGCGATTCCCGGCATCAATGCGGCTGCCTTCGCGGCCAATGACGCGTGGCCGCCGCAATGGCGGCTTCCGGGCGATTGGGGCAGCGGGGCCAACGGCTTCTCGCTCTTCGCCACCGGCCGGAAGCCAGCGGCCCGTTTTACGAACGCACGGGCTGGCGCGTCCCGTTTCTCAATCCGGTCAGCAATGACTCCGACCGCATGTTCGCCTCCCGTCAGGAATTCATCAACCATGCGAAAGCCACTCCGGGGACTTTCACCCAGAGCGGCACCCTCCTTCCCGCCCTGCAACACCTCACGCATTGAAGCCGTTGGAACAACAGCCCCACCTTCCGCCATGACGAAACCCGCACTTATACCCAACCGGTGATCGGCGGCGTGACCGCAGGCGGAAATGATTACAGCAATGCCTCAAGCCGGGCCGCTGCCAATCCGTTTTTCCCGAGCGTCAAGGTGGTCACGGCATTTCAGCGCAAAACCATCGACCCGGATGGAAATCTGGTGGATCGCCCCGGAACCGCGGGCGCGGCCAAACCCGGCGAGCCGCTCGTCAAATACCGCTTCCCGCTCCATCGACTCGATCTGGTGAAACGCAGCGCGGATGCCGTCGGCACCGACAGCCCGATCTACTGGGCCTTCGGCCTCACCAAGGAGGCTGGAATTTCCTCGCCGTGGATTTACAGCACGCTCAACGCCAGCCAAAGAATCGCCACACTCGAAGAAGTGGCGGCGCAAAACCGCGAACCGAATTTCTTCGAACTGCTCAAAGCCGCCATCCACGCCGGCTCGCTCGGCAAGGCTTCGGGTGCCGGGGCTAACATCTCGCGTGATTCGGTGGATGGCAACCTCGACCTCCAAGTCTGGCGTCTTGGTGCCAACCTCATCGATCAATACGATGCCGACAGTTTTCCCACCATCATCCGCCTGCCGGAAGGAATTACATGGGACGATTCCAACTACATCGGCAGCGGCACCATGAAGGTGAAAATCTACGGCATCGAAAGCCTGCCGCAGGTCCAGGGGGTGATGCAGGTTTGGAAATGGGCAAGGACAAGCACCAATGCTCCCGGCGGAGTGATCATCATGCAGCCTGTGTTGTGGAATCCGCATGACATCACGACCTACGCCGATGCAGGCAGTGGAACACCCACGAAATTCCGGGCCTGGAGTTCGGCGACCAGCCTGCAGTATCTTTCCGTTCCCACATCCACCAGCAATCCCAACCGCAGCAACTCAGCCGTCGAGTTCGACTCCAATCCAGCCGCGTTCCGCGAACCGAATGTAATCGCGAGAAGAAACCGCGATGGCATCAACGCGGTGCCAATCGGCACACTTGCCTCGATTGTCGATGATTCCGGCAATGAATGGCTAGGCTGTGGCAGAACCGTGCCTGCCGGTGGGGCTGCCGTGCCCGCCCCGCCGCCAGCATACTATGCTGCCTACAGCGCCAACGGTCTGAGCGTGTATTTGGATTACCAGGACACCGATGGCAACTGGGTGACCTACTCAGCGCTGGAGAGCATCAATCACAACGGTTTTATAAACTATTATTTCGGTTTCATGACTTACTTTGCCAAGCCTGATCCGCGCACTCAGCGCTTTGGAAGTTTTGTTTCTCAGACAGCTGCAACGCATTCGGGACTGAATAACACTGGTTATTGGAACCACATCGGCATCGGCTGGCCTCCGACCAGCGGGCAGATGGCCTCACTCTGGGATGTGCCGCCACGAGGTCCTGTATGGTGCAGCTGGCCTCAGTTCAACGGGCGGGGCTCATTAGGAAGCGGCACCACTCATCCCACCGCTCTCACTCAAAACACCGACACCTCCGCCTTCCGCTACACCGATCCCGACGGCGTTCTGCGCTGGGGTGATTCCGGCTTCGGCGCGAACGGCATGCTCAGCAACGAAACCGCCACACGCCCGATCGTGCTCAACCGTCCGTTCCACAGCATCGGCGAAATGGGCCATGCCTTCCGTGACCTGCCATGAAAGAGCATCGACTTCTTCAGCGAGCGCAGCGGCGATTCCGCATTGCTCGATGTCTTCTGCATTTCCGAGTCGCCGGATGACGGCCTCGTTGCCAACCGGGTTTCACTGAACGCCGCATCGAACGCCGTGCTGCGCGCCCTGATGAAAGAAGGCCTGCGCCGCGATGCCGGCGGCAGCGACGGCACCTCCGCCAGCGAAGACCTGCTCAGCGATGAAGAGCTGAACGACCTCGTCGCCGCGATCCGCAGCACGCGCAACGCCGCGCCCTTCCTCAACCGCAGCGAACTCGTTTCCCGCGTGATGGCCGCGCTGCCACTCAGCGGCACCTCGTTCACCATCAAACGCCAGCGCGAGGCCGTCATCCGCGCCCTGGCCGACATGGTGGAAACCAACAATTGGAACCTCATGGCCGATGTCATCGCGCAGACCGGAAGCATGCGCGCCGGCGGCAGCACGGCGGCGGATTTCATCCCCGCAGCCGAGCACCGGCGCTGGCACTTCTTCAGCATCGACCGCTCCACCGCCAGAGTCGTGGACCAGACCGGCGAGGACTGCGCCGAGTGACGGGCTTGCGCGGCACATCCGACTGTCCGGAGTTCAAGCTTCAGCTTGATCCCGCAGGGAGGAGCGCAAGAAGTGAAGAATCACGCTAAAGCGCGAACTCCGGACCGTCTTCCCTGCGGATGGGATCGTCCGGAGTTCAAGCATCCCGGCTTGCACGCCTCGGGGCGATGGTGTGGGCTTCCGCCGTGTTCGCGACTTACGTGCATGATTTGAATCCGGTGCTGCTGCGCATTACCGATGCGATCCAGCTCCGATGGTATGGGTTGGCGTATCTGATGGGATTCATCGGCGGGTTTTTCCTGCTGCGGAATCTCGCACGGCGCGGGCTGTGGGTGATGAAGCCCGAGCAAACCGCGGATTTCATCGCTGCGGCGGCTTTGTTCGGGGTGTTTCTCGGCGGACGGCTGGGATATGCTTTGTTTTATGACTCTTCGCTGCTTACCAGCTTCAGTTCAAAATTTCCCTGGTGGGGTTTGCTGCGCGTTTGGGAAGGCGGCATGGCCAGCCACGGCGGGATTCTCGGCTTGGTCGTTTTCACCTGGATTTACGCGAAAAAGCACAAAGTCACCTGGACCGGTCTCGGCGATGGGCTCTGCGTGGTGGCTCCGGTGGGTGTGTTCTGCGGGCGCATGGCAAATTTCATCAACGGCGAACTCTATGGCCGCGTGGCCGATGGCGTGGCATGGGCGGTGAAATTCCCGCTCTCGCTCATCGAGCAGCCGGTCGAGGTTCAGAGCGCCGCATGGCAGGAAGCCACCCGCATCGTGCCTGCGCTCGCCGATACGGATTCGCTCGATGTCCTGATCGCCACCGCGCGGGACAATCCGGAGGTTTCCGCGGCTTTGGGAAACTTCCTGCCGCCACGGCATCCCTCGCAGGTTTATGAGGCACTGTTAGAGGGAGCGCTGCTTTTTGCGATCCTGTGGTTCGTGCGCACGCGTTTTCCAAAAGCCCCGGACGGACTCCTCACCGGCTTATTCTTCGGTTTTTACGCCTTGTTCCGGATCTTGGGCGAGCAGTTCCGCGAGCCGGATGCGGAGATGGTCGGCTTTCTTACCAAGGGGCAGTTTCTCTCGCTCTTCATGTTCCTTTTTGCCGCCGGTTTTCTCTTCCATGCATGGCGCGGTTGGCGGCGGCAATCTTCAGAACAGCAGAGAGACACGGCCTGACCGTGCCGATCAAGATGGCTCCGGGAGTCCTTCAAAAAGTTGCGGGATGTCCGGCAGATCGGATGCGGATTTCGCCCGCTGCGAGGCGATGATTTTTCCATCCTGGAAAAGAAAGGCACCCGGCATTTGCAGGCCGTCGCCTGCCAGGTGGCCGACGCCACAGCCTTTGAAGATCGACACCGCACCGAGCCACCAGACGCGCGGCCCGAAGAGTTCCATCAAGCCGCCACGCCCCAGCCCGAAGGCACGATAAAGCTCGCAGCGGGGATCCGCGATGCGCGCGACATCGTCATGGCCTGCGAGATAACGGATTTCGCCGCCGTCTTTGAGCATGTGGACGAGCACCAACTCCGCGCCGTGGGCCTGGGCCGGTTCCTGCACATTCTCCAGATGCCGCAGGATCTGGCGGGTGAAGGTGCAGCCGAAGTGGCGCAGAAAAACCAGTGCCAGTATGCGTTTCCGAGATGCTTCCAAAAGGTTTTCGCCGCTGCTGAGATAAAACTCCGCCGCCACCTTGCCGGGCTCCGGCGGCACCGGACCATCCTTGCCGGGTATTGCCATACCCCCCATTTTGCGCCGCGCGCCGCAGCATCCATTTTTGCAACCGAACATGCGCGCATGGTAAGCGGCATTACCCACTGCGCAAGCGGCTCGTGGCCGCCTCCACTCAGGTGGAAATGATCGCGGATTTTCCATTTGGAAAAACCGCGACTCCCGCTAAAGCTCCGCCTCCCGCCGGAGGTCATCCGGCATCTTCCACAATGACTGTTTCCAATATTGTCTTCCTCATACTCGGCCTGGTTCTGCTCGTCGGAGGTGCGGAATATCTCGTGAGAGGGGCGGCCCGCCTGGCCAGCGCGGCCGGAGTCTCCTCGCTGGTCGTCGGCCTCACGGTGGTGGCTTTCGGCACCAGCTCGCCGGAACTCGCAGTCAGTGTCGTCGCCGCATACAAGGGCCAGGCGGACCTCGCCATCGGCAACGTCGTCGGCAGCAATATCTTCAATGTTCTCTTCATCCTCGGCCTCTCCGCCATGATCATTCCTTTGGTCGTCGCCCAGCAACTGGTGCGCTTTGATGTGCCGCTGATGATTGGTGTTTCCTTGCTGCTTTTGCTGCTGGGCATCGATGGAAACATCGGCCTAATCGATGGCATCCTGCTCTTTGGCGGCGTGCTCGCCTACACGATTTTCCTCATCCGGCAGAGCCGCAAGGAAAGCAGCGCCGAAGTCAAAGCCGAATACGAGGATGAATTCGGGAGCGGGAAAGACAGCCCCGCATGGTTGAAAAACATCAGCCTGGTCATCGTCGGGCTCGTTGGTCTGGTGATCGGTTCGAAATGGCTGGTGGACAGCGCGGTCTCCATTGCCCAGGCCTTTGGCGTCTCGGAACTGATCATCGGCCTGACCATCGTCGCAGCCGGCACCTCGATGCCGGAAGTCGCCACTTCCGTGGTGGCCGCGCTGCGCGGCGAGCGTGATATCGCCGTGGGCAATGTTGTAGGCAGTAACATTTTCAACATTCTTTGCGTCATCGGCCTCAGTTCGATTGTCTCGCCCTCAGGCGTCGCCATTTCAGAAACGGCCCTGCGTTTCGACATTCCGGTGATGATCGCCGTGGCGGTGGCCTGCCTGCCGGTCTTTTTCGCCGGCTACCGGATCACCCGCCTCAATGGCGTGGTGTTCCTGCTGTTTTATGCAGCCTACCTTGTCTATCTGATTTTCACCGCCATGCAGCACCAAGCACTCGGCATCTATCAGACGGCGCTTTTCCACTACGCCCTTCCGCTTGCCGCAGTGGCCTTGGTTTACTGCACGTGGAAAGGTTTCAGGGAGCGGACCGCATGACACCTCACCTCAACTTTCACATCCAGCCACCATGCGCTACGCCCAACGCCTCCAGCAACGCATCGATAAAACCGGCTCCCGCCTCTGCGTCGGTCTCGACCCCCGTCCCGGCGATGGTGGTGCCGCCGCCGCTCGCGATTTCCTCAGGCAGGTGATCGACGAGACCGCCGCATTCGCCGCCGCATTCAAGCCCAACATGGCCTACTTCGAGGCCATGGGCATCGAGGGCATCCGTTTGCTTGAAGAACTGCTCGCGAAAATGCCGGACGACGTTCCCGTTATTCTGGACGCGAAACGCAGCGACATCGGCGAGACTCAGAAATACTATGCCCAGGGATATTTCGGCGGCTGGAACGTGGATGCCGTCACCCTCAATCCCTTCCTTGGCTATGACTCCATCGAGCCATTTCTCGATTGGGAAGGAAAGGGGATCTATCTCCTGGCAGTCACCTCCAATGCCGGTTCAGCGGATTTCCAGCGTCAGAAACTCGCCGATGGCCGCTCGGTGTTTGAACTCGTCACCGCTCTTGGCGAGCGCGCCTGCCACGAGGGATGCAAAACCGACGTCGGCTATGTGGTCGGCCTTACCAATGCCGCCGACGTCTTGGAAAAAATCCCCGATGCGCCGCTGTTGGTTCCCGGTCTCGGTGCCCAAGGCGGCGATCTTGCGTCGCTCGCCGCCGCTGCCCGCAGTGCGCCGGACGTCATCAACGTCTCGCGCGGCATCCTTTACGCCGGTGACTCACGCAGTTTCGCCCAACGCGCCCAAGAATGGGCGGAGAAGATCTCCGCCGCTTTTCCTGCCTGAGCATTCGGAGCCCGAATCAGAAGGTTTTGCCTTTGGCTTTCAAGTCCCGTCGTATGATCCAGAAGAGGAAATTCCGAGTGCTATCTGATCGCATCAGATGACTGATGATAATCAAATTCCGATAGTGATCGGAACGTTTGAACCTCAGTAGAAAATAGTGAGCAGCGCCCGGTGATCGGAGGCCTTGTTCCAATCCTGCGAGTCGATGATGTGGGAGTTTCTGAAATCGACTTCGGGTCGGAGCGCACGCGATACGGTGATGAAATCAATGCGCGAGTAGATATCATGCGGAGCCCAGTGATGGGTCCAGGCATGGCCGCGCGAGTCTTTCAAGGGCAGCGCGGTGAGGTAGCCGGGGTCATTGTAGCTGCCGGTGATGGTCTTGAAGGTCCGGGTGGGGCGGGTGTCGTTGAAATCCCCGTAAACGATTAGGCGGGCCTGTGGATCTTCCTTGAGCAGTTCATCCACATGGCGGCGCAGCAGGCGGGCTTCATTCACGCGCAGCTCTTCCTGATCCGCTTCTTCGATGGAGCGCTTGGATTTCAAGTGCACGCCGAGAAGGCGGTATGGCTTGCCATGTGCCTCGATGGTGGCGTCCAAGATGCCGCGGTTGATCGAAAAGGTGCGCCCTTGGAGGCGGAAGTCGGACTCAGCGGGTTTGCCGGTGGATGTGATCGGGAAGCGCGAGAGCAATCCGAGGTGGCGGACTGGATCGGAGCCGCCGATGTAGTGCGAGTGTGGCAGGTTGAGCCCGGCGGCTTTGAGCATTTCCTGGATTTCCGCCAGATCGCTGGCTTCACCGATTTCGCAAAGGCCGATCACGTCCGGCGCGGCATCGACCAACAAGCGGATGACCGCTTCTTTCTGGTCGGTGGGCTTGGGCGAGTTGATCAACTGTTGGCGGTCCACATAGCGGTCCATCGTGAGCCAGTTTTCGACGTTGTAGGCGATGAAGCGCAACCCGGATGTGGATGGATCGGCTGGGGCCGCTGAAGCTGCGGGAGCCAGCGCGGGTATTGGCGCTGGCTGAACGGGTTCCGGTGGAGGTTCCGGCACGATTTCCCCGATGGTGGGAGCCTCGCCGCCGGGGGTGTCCCAGACGGGAGTGCCGCCTTTTTTGTCGCAGGAAACGAAACCCAGCGTCAGCACGGCGGATACGGCCAAGCGACCGAGCCATGGGATGCAGCCGCGCGATGGATCAAGCAGGAGTCTCAAAGACATGTGGATTTAAGAATCTTGAGGCTCCTTACCAGGGGCGTCCTTGATGCGGGTATCCGTTTCGGCCCGGGTGATTTCCTTCTCGAAATCCTCGCGGGCTTTTTTGAATTCACCCATGCTCTTGCCAATTCCGCGGGCGAGCTCGGGGAGTTTTTTCGCACCGAATAGTAGCAGCACAATGAGGAAGATAATGACGATTTCCTGAGTGCCAAGTGAGCCGATGAATGCCAGATGCAATTGGTTCATGGCGCGAAGCTAAGCCCGGGGCACACGGCTTGCAAAACATTTAGCGGGAAAGATGGATTGCGATTTGCCGCATGCGGGCTTCGATTTCGGTGCGTGGAATGAGTCGCCGTCGGACGTCTTCCAACGCGCACCAAGCGAAGACGCTTGCGAGTTTTGCCCGTCCGGCGGCGGGCAATCCGGTGAGGCAGCCGGCAAGGTAGCCAGCCAGCAGCGAATCGCCTGCACCCACGGTGCTGACAATTTTTACCGGCGGTGCTTGCGCCATCAACACACCATCCGGGCTGGCAAAGAACGCACCCTCCGCGCCCATGGAGAGCACGACGTGTGGGACTTTTTCGTGCTGCAAGCGGATGGCGGCGGCAGTTCGTGCGGCGGCATCCGGCAGCGCGTGGTCGAGAATTTCCTCCAACTCGTGATGGTTTGGTTTGATCAGATCCACCCCGCAATCGATGGCGGCCCGCAAGGCGGCTCCGCTGGTATCCACGGCGATGCGTGCGCCGCCAGCGCGGATGCTGCGCAGGAGTCGCGAGAAATCCGCCACGGAAATGCCATCCGGCAGGCTGCCTGCCACCACAAACCAGCGGCCGGGAGTGGCCAGCAGTTCCACTTTTTCCAACAACAGTTGGAAGTCCTGCGCTGATGGTCTTGCGCCGGGGAAATTGATGTCGGTGGTAGTGCGCGAGCTTTCCTCCACGATCTTGATGCCGGTGCGGGTTTTTCCGGAGATGCGCAGGAAGGCATCATGGATGCCGGATTCGCGGAACCCCTCTTCAAAAAGCCGGGTGTTGCGGCTGCCGAGAAATCCGGTGGCCGTGCTGGCCAGTCCGTAGTCCGCGAGCATGAATGCCACATTCACGCCTTTGCCACCCGCCTGGCGATGGTGGCGGTTGGCGCGGTTCACCGATCCGACCTCAAGACGATCGAGAAACACGGTTTCATCGATGGCAGGATTGAGGGTGATAGTGACGATTTCGGGTTCTGGCTGCTGTTCCAGCATGATGCGAGGCAGCATGTCTCTCATCCGCCGCTTGGCAAGTGCGCGGCCATTTGGATCGGATAGGGGTGCAGTGAGGATGCATTGGTAATTCGCATTGCCGAACGGTAGGGGACGGGCTTCACTGCGCAGATGATTGAAAATGAGGGCAGGGCAAGTTGTCAGGGTGCCAGCAGGATACTTATGTTGTTAGGTGCGCTGGTGCTGACGGTAGCCGGAATGAGGGCTGCACAGAATTTTTTCCTGCCTGTGCTGCTGGCGTTTTTTGTGGCGACGGTGAGTTTTCCGATCACCCGCATGCTGACGCGGCGCAAGGTGCCGCGTGCGATCGCGGTGTTGCTCACGGTGTTGGTGGACTTCGCCTTCATTGCCGGAGTGGTCCTGCTGGGTGTGGTGCTCGTCCAGGACCTTCAGGGCAAATGGAATACCAAATACGCCGCGCAAATCTATGAACAGGTGAGGGATGGTTCGCAAGGTCTGGCGGAAAAACTCGAGACCTTGGGCGTGGATGACGCGCAGGAGAAGATCCGCATCGCGGTGGAAAGCAACCTTGCCTCGCTGCAGCAAATCCGTTTTGAGAAGATCTGGGATTTTGGCACCGGCGTGCTCGGTCAGGTGGTGGGTTTTTTCGGGGCATCGGTGATATTCATCATGCTTACGGTATTCATGCTGGCCGAGGCGGAAAGGTTTGGCCGCAGGCTGGAAGCCATCAGCCAGGCAAAGGGCCCCAATATCGCCCGCTTATTGAGCGCTACCCGTGACATCCAACGCTATCTGGCCATCAAGACGGTGGTGAGCCTGATGACCGGGTTTCTCGCCGGTCTGCTCTGCTGGGCCGCAGGTCTGGATTTTTACATCCTGTGGGGAATCGTTGCTTTTGCTCTGAATTTCATCCCGGTCATCGGATCGCTCGTCGCCGGGGTGCCGCCCATAGTGCTCGCCCTGCTGGTCGCCGGCGTGCCCAATGCGCTGCTGGTCGCCGGCGGCTACCTGTTGATCAATAATTTTCTCGGCAACTTCCTCGAGCCCATCCTGGTTGGCCGGCGCTTCGGCATCTCGACCTTGGTGGTCGTCATATCCGTGATGTTCTGGGGCTGGGTATGGGGACCGCTTGGAATGTTGTTGGCAGTGCCGCTGACGATGGTTCTCAAGGTGGTGCTGGACGGCAGCGACGACCTCCGCTGGATCGGCGTGGCAATTTCCTCCGACGAGCCGCAGCTGGCGGTCATTACTCAAGCACTCGAAATCCCTCATCCGGTGGAGGCCTGCAGAAACGCTGCCGAAGCGCAAAAGGGGCTTGGAGCCTGAGCGCGGTGCGGTGGGAAATTTCCGCCTTTGCGCTGGAAATCCGGATCTTGCGCGGCATCGTCCGGCCATGCCGATGACGCGCTTTCAGAAACTCGCCACAGCCGCGCTGATCTCCGTGCTGTTTCTCATGTTCGTCGGTGCGATCGTGCGGGTCACCGGGTCCGGCATGGGATGTCCGGACTGGCCCACCTGCTGGGGTTGCCTGATTCCGCCGACCTCGGTGGAGGATGTGGATTTCGACAAACTTCCGATCGAGAGATTCCAGGAAAAAGCGCGGCGCATGGGGCGTGATCCATCGACCATCACCGAGGAAAGCCTGCGTGCGGAATTCAATCCGCGCCATGTGTGGACCGAGTTCATCAACCGTCTGTGCAGCTTGCCGGTCGGGTTTTTCTCGCTGGCCACCTTCATCGCGGCATTTTGGCAACGTGGCAAAAGGCCGCTGGTTTTCTGGATGGCATTTGCCTCGCTGGCCATCGTGCTCATCAATGCATGGATGGGCGCGCGGGTCGTCTTCAGCGGGCTCAAACCCGGCGTCCTAACCACTCACCTCGCGCTGGCGATGCTGCTCACCGGCACCTTGATGTATTGCGCGTGGCGCGGCACCGATCATCCATGGCGCGTGCGGATGCCGGCCGTGCCACTCGCCCGGCTGCGTTTCGCCGTCACCTTGCTGCTCGTCACCGTGATCGTGGAGGGAGTGATCGGCGCGCAAGTGCGCGAAATGACTGATGAACTCGCGAAGTTTCATGACAATGCGCCGCGCTCCACCTGGATCGGAGAGCTTGAGCAATCATGGAAGTATCTCGCTCACCGGAGTTTTTCCTGGGTCGTCTTTGCCGCAGTCATCTGGGCCTGGGTGCTCACCGGCCGTCACCGAGCGAGTGGTCCCGGATGGGTCGAGCGATCGGTGCTTGGGATCGTGCTCGCGCAAATGGTGCTCGGCTTGGTAATGGCCCAAATCCACATCTACTCGTGGGTGCAGGTCCTGCACGTGGGTTTAGCCGCAGTGCTGCTCTCGCTCACCTGGCTGTGGTGGTTCGGCCTCTACGCGCGGCAAGAACCACCAAAGTGACTCACAACTCTGCCGCATTTCTCAAAACGTCCAGCCCACACCGAGCGTGAAGCCGAGCGCGTCGATTCCGGGATTGGGATCGGTCATGCCGAGGTTCGAGTGATGGATGAAATACAATCCACCTAACAACGCGATTTTTTCCGAGATTTCCTGTCTCAACCCGAGCTGGCTGAACCAGTTGAATGTGAGATCCTGGCCTTGGCCATCGGTGCCACCCGCGCTGTTGATCCAGCCCGCGCCGCCACCGATGGAGAAGAAGACCGAGGTTTTGCGGGATGGCAGCCAGTATTCGATGGAGGGTGCAGCGTTGAAGCCGAGATGATAATCTTCCGGCCCTTGAATGATCGTTCCATACAACGCGGAAAAGCGGTGGCGGACGATGATTTGTGAGCCGGCATCATCCTGCCACCAAGTCCACACCACCGGTGAGCGCAGCGTGAGTTGGGTGGGGATGATTTCGTATTCCGCATCCGTGTTGTTGCCCACTTGGCCCAGCCAGCCGCTTTCCAGCGTCCACTCCCATGAGTCGTAAGAAGCGGCGGCAGCCGAAGAACTGCCAGCGATGAGCAAACAGGCGATGGGGGTTTTCATGCGTGATGGCATATTCCCATGGCCACACATTGCAAGCGCCAAGCCGGAATCGCGACCCGTCGGCAAAACAATTCCCGTCACGGTGAAACGAAATCCGGGCTTCATGCGGGTTGCTTGGGAGCTGTTTCATGATATAGAATGGCGGCATGTCCACCCTGCAAGTAGTCACCCAGGATGCCAGTGCCGCCCCTTCCGCATGGCGCGAGTGGTTGGAAGTCCATGGCCCGAAGATGTTGCTTTTCGCACGCCAGCAGACGCGTTCACAGCAGGATGCGGAAGATGTGCTGCAAGACGCCATGGTCAAATTGATCGAAAAAATCCGCAACGAGGAATTCATCGGCGGACCGGAAGCATGGCCGCCGTATCTTTACACCACCATCCGGCGCCTCGCCATCGACCTCAGCCGCCGCGATGATCGCCGCAAACGCCGCGAGGACACGGTGGGGGTGGCGGCCGAGGAGGCCAGCCAAGAAGCCTTCCACCCATGGTTTGAGAGCGAGTCGTCGGACGATGAAACGCGCGTGCAACTTGAGGAAAAACTCAAGGAACTGCCTGAAAAATTCTCGGAGGTGATCATCATGAAAATCTGGGGTGAGCGCACCTTTGCCGAAATTGGTGAAATTCTTGGAATTTCCCAAAACACGGCGGCCTCGCGGTATCGCTATGGTCTTGAAGCACTCAAGCGCGGCCTAGGCAGCGCCCGCCGCCGCGGCGACCTCTCGATCTGACTTTTTTCCACATCCATTTATCATGGCATCCGACCCATCACCATCCCTTGAGAATGATCTCAGGCAGCTCCGTGCCGCCGCGCTCGATGAATCATTGCTCGCCCGGATCGAAGCCTGCGCTGATGGCAGCATCGCCCGGCTCGATCCGGCAGAGCTGGAATTCGAGCAACGCCTGCGCGGCATGATTCCGAAGGGATTGTCCCCCGAACTGCTGGCTTCGCTGGAGGCCACAGCGGCGACTGTGCCATTTCCAGCTGCCGAGCCGAAAATCGTTCACTTTCCAGTGAGGGAGCCCGCGTCATCGCAGTCAGTCCGGCGCGGTCGCCAGTGGTGGGGTGCCGCTGCGGCAGTCGCACTCTTTGGTGCATTGGCCGGTTGGCTGGTTCCGTCTGGAAATCCCGTGCAGCCGGTTGCCGGCTCACGGCCGTCGGCACCGCTGATGCGCCCCAACGCACCTGCTTCGCTAGTTCCCGCGAGCTTCAACCGCGGCCTCAGCGTGGCCAGCGATGAAGGGGTCATCTGGCACTCCAGCCAGCAGCCCCACCGCGTGCTCAAAGTGGTCTATCAGGATCGCGTCACGCTCAAGGATGCCGCCGGTCGCACCTATCAGGTCGAACAACCGCGCGTGGAATACATCTTCGTTCCTGCCAAGACCGATTGATGTGATTTTTTTCTGAGACAAAAATTTCACATCACCGCGCTCTTTTTGTGCAACTCATGAAAACTTTCCCACTCATCAGCCTGACTGCTGGATTTGCTGCCGGAACCGTGTGCGCCATCGAGGCTCCGCTGGATGTCGCACCGCCGCCCGTCGAGGTAGCGCCGCCCGCGGCTCAGGCCCCAGTTCAGGAAAAATCCGCTTACCTTGGTGTCGTTTCCGGGGCGATTCCAGAAATGCTCTCCGACCACCTTGGCTTGCCAGCCGGTGAAGGCATCGTCGTCATGGCGCTCATGCCCAATGGCCCCGCCGCCCAGGCGGGACTCGCCGTCAATGATGTGATCACCCGCATCGGTGGCACCCCTTTGGCATCCTCCGAGGATCTCAGCCGCGAGGTGGCCGCCCGCCAGCCCGGCGATCAAGTCCGCCTCGATATCATTCACCAAGGCAAGCCTGCCGTCATTGATGTCACGCTTGGCTTGCGCCCTGAGCAGTTGGCCGCGCCCGAAATCAAACCGCTGGATCAACTCAATCTCGATGGGGTGCCGCGCGAGCTCGCCGACCGCGTCCGCCGCATGATCGAGGGGAATCTTGGCGAGCTGCGGCTGGATTTGGAGCAGGGTGTGCAGGAGGCCGCACCGCAGTTTGAGGAAGCGATGCGCGAGATGAAACAACGCATGGAAAAGGCCATGGAGGGATTGCAGATCCCAGACATGCAGCAAATGCCGCAGCAAGGCGGCATCCAGATTCATCAGGGCGCGACATTGCGCCTGATGGACGACCAAGGAAGCATCGAGCACAAGTCCAAAGAAGGTGGCAAGGAAATCACTGTCCGCGATAAGGATCAGAAAATCGTCTGGACTGGCCCGTGGGACACCGAGCAGGACAAGGCCGCTGCTCCCGAGGGTATCCGCCAGCGCGTGGAACGCCTCAACTTCGATGCCAACGGCAACGGCCTGCGCCTGCATTTCAACGGTGCCATGCCCGAAGAGTAAAAATTCTCATTGGTAAACGAACGCATAATGGAGGCGTTCATGGAGGACACCCGCGTCCGGCTCGTCCGGGCGCGGGTGAATCGTTTTTCAGTCAGGCAGCGTTCCACTCAGCGTGATCCGCGCGCTGGCCAAGGGTTTGCCTTCCACGTTCACCGAGCCTTCGATCTGGATTAATCCGCCCATGCGGCCCTCGACTTTTGCATGGATTTCGAGCGTCTCGCCGGGCACTGCGGCACCAAGGATTTTCGCGGCGCGCACCGCGGTCAGCCGAAGGTCGGCGAGCGCGCCGGTTTCGGGATCCGTCTGTGCCACGATGCCACCGAGCTGGGCGATGGCCTCGATCAGAATCACGCCGGGCATCATCGGCTGGCCGGGGAAATGACCTGTTAGAAAATC
The DNA here is from genome assembly GCA_947491475.1 of Akkermansiaceae bacterium. Lineage (GTDB taxonomy): Bacteria > Verrucomicrobiota > Verrucomicrobiia > Verrucomicrobiales > Akkermansiaceae > Luteolibacter. The sequence continues at coordinate 16,978 of CANLKN010000050.1, forward strand.
CTCGTCGCCGCGGACCCGGTAAATCGCCGACCCATCGCGGCCGGGATCGAGCGAGGTCAGTTGATCCACGAATCGGAACGACGGTCCATGAGGCAGGCTTTCCAGCGCGGCGGTGAGATCGGGATGCATGGCGGGTGATTTACGGAGCTTCGAAACGTGGGCAGCGGCTGTCAATCCGGGCTTGGCTTGTTTGACAATGCCGATGCATCAAAAAAGATTGGAAATACCGCAAAGCCGCAGAGCCCGCAAAGAGTCGCAGAGGAAATCATTCATCAATGCAGCTGATGTGCTCGGTTTACACCTCCATTTTTAAACTTCTTTGCGCTCCTTTGCGACTTTTGCGGCTTTGCGGTGAAAAAATTTCCATTGATTGATGTGCCGGCCCTTGGCGGCAGTGGTTCGTTTCATTTGCCATGCTGCGCTTTTTCGGGAAGCTTGCGCGTCCGATGAAAATGCACCGCATCCTCGCCGAAGCCGCCGCCGGCATTGTCAAATCCGTCTTCAAGGAGCACAAGGTGCTGGACCAAGGACTGGCCGCCGCTTTCGAGGAGAACCCGAAATGGGGCAAGCGCGACCGCAGTTTCATCGCCGAAACGGTCTTTGAAGTGGTCCGCTGGAAACGGGCTTTGTCATTTCTCGCCGATAGCGAGGAAACCAACGCCATCTGCGCCGCCCAGTGGGTGCGCATGGGCCATGAGATTCCGGATTGGTGGTCATACAAAGGACTCGCCGCTGATGAAATGATCGCCCGCGAGGTGGAGCTTGCGCAGCAACCAAGGGCCGTGCGCGAATCGATTCCGGACTGGCTCGATGAACTCGGTGCCAGCGAACTCGGTGCCGCATGGGATGCTGAAATCGCCGCACTCAACCGCCGCGCGCCGGTTTTCCTGCGGGTCAACACGCTGAGGAACACCCGCCCGGAGGCGATCGAATGGCTCGCTTCCGCTGGTCTGGACGCTGCCGAAGTGCCCGGGCTGCCGGATGCCTTGGTGCTGCCGCCGGGCAAGGCGCTGCCGAAGGCGATGCGCAGCGAAGGCCGAGTGGAAATCCAGGATGCGGGCTCTCAGATGATTGCGCCGCTGTTGGATCCTCAGCCGGGAGAGCGGGTCATCGACGCCTGCTCCGGTGCCGGCGGCAAGGCGCTGCACCTGGCCGCGCTGATGCACAACGAAGGCCGCGTTCTTGCCATGGACGTGGATGCGAAAAAACTCGCCGAACTCGAGCGCCGCGCCAAACGCGCCGGGGCCACTTGCATCAGCCCCAAACCCATCACGGAAACCACTCCGGCGGATTTTGCGGGCATCGCTGACCGGCTGCTGATCGACGCGCCCTGTTCGGGACTCGGCACCTTGAAGCGCCAGCCCGATCTCAAGTGGCGGCTCAAGCCCGCGCAGCTCCAACGCGTCCGCGGCCTGCAGAAGGAGTTGTTGGAGAGTTATGCCATCATGCTCAAGCCCGGCGGGCGGCTGGTCTATGCCACCTGCTCGATTCTGCCGTCGGAAAACCGCGCCGCAGTGGACTCGCTGTTGGAAAAGGGCGGCTTCGACTTGTTAGAGGAACGCCCGGTTTCTCCCGCAGCAGCGGGTTTCGACGGGTTTTATGCCGCAGCGCTGGTGAAGAAGTGACCTTCCTCACCCGAGCACGTCGTCCATTGCATCGATGAGTTCCTGCATCGTCGCGCGGGTTTCGTTGCCCATGTTCGAGATGCGGAAAGTCAGGCCCTTGATCTTGCCATAGCCGCCGTTGATGACGAATCCGTGCTTTGCCTTGAGCACCTTGATGAACGCCGCCTGATCGAATCCGGGTGGCGTGTGGAAGCAGCTCAGCGAAACCGATTGATTGCCCTCCGGCGCGAAGTTCTTGAACTCGTGGCGGGTGCCCCACTCGTGGATCATCGCGTTGTTCGCCTTGTGGCGGGCATAGCGGTTTTGCACCCCCTCGGCCTCGATCACGCCGAGGATGTGTTGCAGGCCGAAGATCAGCGAGATCGCCGGAGTGGACGGCGTGTTGTTTGTCTGCGCGTTTTTTGCGAACTCGATGAAATCAAAATAATACCCGCGGTTGGGCATGGCTTCGGCGCGTTCGAGCGCCTGCTGCGAGCAGGCAAACACCGAGAGGCCCGGCGGCAGTGCCAGCGCCTTTTGCACGCCGGCCAGCAGCACGTCGATGCCCAGCTTGTCCATCTCGATCGGCACTGCGGAAAACGACGAAACCGAATCGACCACCAACAACACGCCGGGGAATGATTTCACCACTTTGGCAATGCCTTCGAGGTCGTTCATCACGCCGGTCGAGGTTTCGTTGTGGATCAGCGTGACGAGGTCGTAGCCGCCTTCTTCAAGTTTCACTCGGACGGCCTCGGGAGAAATCGCATCGCCCCACTCCACCTGCACCTTGTCGGCTTGCAGTCCCATGCTCTTGGACACGCTATACCATTTGTCGGAAAACGCGCCGCAGCAGAGGTTGAGCACTTTCTTCGCGCAGAGGTTTTTCAGCGATGCCTCCATCACACCCCATGCGGACGAGGTGGAAAGAAAGAACGGGCGGGTGGTGCCGCCGAGTTTTTGCAACATCGGCTGGGTGGAGGCGTAGAGTTCCTCGAACTCTTTGCCGCGGTGGCCGATCATCGGCTTGCTCATCGCGCAGTAGGTTTCCTTGGAGACGTCGATTGGTCCGGGAATGAATAGTTTGGCCATGGTTGAAGAGATAGCGGATTGTGGATTAGAATCAAAGCAGATTGTAGAATTCGAGCAGGGCGGTGAGCTTGGTGGTGTGATCCAAGCTGAGGGGCGCGAGTGGTAGGCGGAACTCCGGCGTGCAATGGCCTTGCAGCGCCACCGCGCTCTTGATCGGCACCGGGTTCACATCCAGCGTCATCAGCCCGCGCATCAGCGGGTAGTATTGTTTTTGAAGAATGAGCGCCTCGTCGAACGAGCCGTTGAGGCAGGCACGCACCAAGCGCGCCATGACATCCGGGATCAGGTTGGAGGCCACCGAAACGAGGCCGCATGCACCGCAGGCGATGAAAGGCAGGGTGAGCGGATCGTCGCCGCAAAGGACGCCGAAATCATCGGGCACGGCCTGCACCAGTTGGTTCACACGGTCCACCGAACCGCCGGCCTCCTTGATGGCCACGATGTTCGGAAAATCCGCCGCAAGACGCGCTGTGGTTTCCGGTGAAATTTCGATCACCGAGCGGCCGGGCACGCTGTAGAGCATGATCGACAGGTTGGTGCTCTCGGCAATGGCCTTGAAGTGGAGATAGAGACCTTCCTGCGAAGGTTTGTTGTAATAAGGGCAAACCTGCAATGAACCGGTGGCACCGACTTTCTCGGCGGCCTCGGTGAGTTTTATGGCCTCGGCAGTGGCGTTTGCACCGGTGCCGGCGATCACCTCGCAGCGGCCGGCGGCGAATTCGACGGCCAGGCGGATCACTTCGATGTGTTCCTCGGTGTCGAGAGTCGGGGACTCGCCGGTGGTGCCCACAGGGACGATGCCGTCCACGCCGCCGGCGATCTGGCGCTCGATGAGGGCTTGGAACGCGGGAACATCAATGGCTCCATCGCGAAACGGGGTGATGAGAGCGGTGTAAGTGCCGGAAAATCGCATGGCGCGGGGAGAATGCCCCATCCGCGCCGCAGGTCAAAGCCGGAGTTTTGAGTCCTGAAAATCATTGCCTGTGGACGGTTCCGGGGATCACATTCCGGCCATGCGTCCGCACTCACGGCAGATTCTTACGGTGGAGGAAACTTTTGGCCGCAATGGTTGGCATTGCGAACTGGTTGAAGGCCGCGATGTGCTGCGCGCCGGATTCGAGGCTCACCACACCCGCGTCGATCTGATCGCCCAGGCTCACACGCAGCTCAACGCGCTGGTGATCGTCTCCGAGTCGCCGATGGAATTCGATGTCGAGCACCTGCCGGTTCTCCTCGAGTTGCTGGCCCATGCGAACAAACAACTCACGCTTGGTGGATTCGAATACGACATCGACCGCGCGATGCTTGTTTTCCGGATCACCAATCTGTTCGAGCGCGAGGTGTTCGATGCGGACATCGTGGTTTCGATGGTGCATTGTGCGATCGCCGAGCTGGACCGGATCGTGCCTTACGCCGCAATCGTGCGAGGCACGCCCGGCGATTTGCTCGATGACCTCGATCTCAAACGATTGCTGATGCGCGAGGATGTGATCCCGCCGGTGCCGGGCGAGGAAGAGGAAGAATATTGATGCTGTTTTTGACAACGGAGTGTTCCGCACTCCGCAGCCGGCCATCAGCCGCCGATTTCGGTGCGGCCGGAAAGCTGCGCGCCTTCTTCCATCGAGAACACCTTCGACTTGATGTCGCCGTTAATCCTCGACTTGTCCTTCAGTTCACAGCGCTCGGAGGTGATTTTTCCCTCGACCTTGCCATAAACCTTGACCTCGCCGGCGCTCACATCGCCCTTGATCACGGCGTTTTCGCCGATGGTCACACGGCCCTTGTCGGAGGTGATTTCGCCTTCGATTTTCCCGTCAACGATCATGTCGTTCGAGAAACGGATGGAACCGGTGATTTCGATTCCGCTGGAGAGCACGTTGGTCGGATTGGCCATGGCCGGAAAATGAGCAAAGCCTGCCATGCTTGGCAATGGCAAAGAAAGCCCGGGCCGATTTCTACTGCCGCCCCCATCCATGCTTGCCCCGGCGCGGGAAGATTCGCAGCCTCCCGCCATGAGTGAGACGATGATTGAAACAGTGGATCTCCACCGCAGCTACCGCATCGGCAAAAAATCCATTGAAGTGCTGCACGGCATCAACCTGCGCATTGAGCCCGGCGAGCGGGTTTTCCTCTGCGGCCCCAGCGGTGCCGGCAAGACCACGCTGCTCTACACACTCGCCGGCTTGGAACGCCCGGAACGCGGCAGCGTGCGCATTCACGGTGCCGACCTCTACGCCATGAGCCGCCGCCAACAGGCGCAATACCGCAACCGCGAAATCGGATACGTTTTTCAAAACTACCACCTGCTGCCGGAACTCACCGCTTTGGAAAACGTCGCCGTCCCGGGTGCCATTTCCGGCCGGGATTCCACCGATGCCGCGCTCAAGGCGCTCGACCGCGTGGGCCTGGCCGACCGCGGCCACCACTTGCCCGCCGAGCTTTCCGGTGGCGAACAACAACGCGTCGCCATCGCCCGCGCCATCGTCAACGAGCCGAAAGTCCTCTTTGCCGATGAGCCAACCGGCAACCTCGATTCCAGAAATAGCGCGGAAATCATGTCCATCCTCATGGATCTCGCCACCGAGCACGGCGTCACCCTGGTTGTCGTCACCCACGATCAAAACCTCGCCAAAGCCGGCGACCGCACGTTGGTAATCCGCGATGGCAGTATCACCGAGCAGGCGTGATGCCAGCGCAGTGACGGTCTTTGAGCACGGCGTCAGCAGAGAGCAGGCAGAGTTTGCAGAAGCGTGTGGGATCAATCCTCATCCGGCACTTCCTTCATGTCGAAAACGGTGAGCCCCGCGAGATCGTGATCGCAGGCGGGTGTGAGCAGGCTGACTAAATAGCCGATGGCCACGCAAGTCATCACAGCGGCGGGCATGTAGGCGGCCCAGTGGAGATCGGTGTAATGTTTGATGGCAAAAGTGGCGGGCACACTGACCAGCGCCCCGGTGATGGCACCTGCGGCATTGGCCCGGCGGGTGAAGGTTCCAAGAATGTAGATGCCGAGGAAGCCGCCGCCTAACAGGGCGAACAATTCGTTCCAGGTCTGGAACAGCGAACGCTGGTTGAGGCCCGCCATGTAGAGTGCGCAGCCGGTGGCGATCACGCCGGCGACCAGCGAGGTGATGCGCATGACGCGGATGCGGATGCGGTCGTTCATGTTTTTGCTGAATTTCGCATAGAAATCCTCGGTGAAAAGGATGGCCACGCTGTTCATGCCGCCGGCCAGCGTGGAGGCGGCTGCGGCGAAGACGGTGGCGATGATGAGTCCCGCGACGCCGACCGGCAGGCGCTCGACGATGTAGAGCGGGACGACTTGGTCATTGGTCATCGTGGGGTTTAGCTTGGCGGGGTTGGCTTCAAAGTATGAGAAGATCGAAATGCCCGCGAAGTTCACCGCGAAGGAGATGAACACGCTGCAAAACAGGAACATCGCCGCAAGTTTTCTCACATCCTTGAGCGGAGTGGCGAAAACGCGCTGCACCACCGGTTGGTCGGCGGCGAAGGCGAGCTTGGTGAAGATTGGCGTGAGAATGAGAATCCAGATCACCGGCATCGTTTCGTCCCATGTCCACAGCGCCATGTCGAATTTTTGGAAATCCCGGCTGGTTTCGATGAATCCGCTCATTCCGTCAGGCAGGGCGGAGATCGCGAGCCCGATGATCAGGGCGATGCCGATGAGCATCGTCGCCCCTTGGATCGCCTCGGTGAGCATCACTGCCTTGAGCCCGCCTTTCACGGTGTAAATGGTGGTGACCACGCCCATAAGCAGCACGCTGGTGAAGACATTGAGGCCGGTGACCGCGGCGATTGCGAGCGCGGGTAATAGCAGGACCATGCTCATCCGTCCGAATACCTGCAAGGCTATGCACTGGGCGCTTGCGAGATAGCGCAACGAAGGATGAAAACGGCGTTCGAGATATTCATAGGTGGAGGTGATGCGCAGGCGGCGGATCAATGGATAGAGCAGGTAGGCTTCGAGAAAAAACAGTGGAATGAGAATGAGCGAGGGCGTGGCCCAGATCAGGTTGGTGCGGAAGGCCTGCGCCGGGATGGCCATGAAACTGATGCTGCTCACACCCGTGGCGAACATGCTGATGCCGGCGATCCACCAAGGGATCTTGCGGTCGGCGAGGGCGAAGGATTCACTGCCGGATTGTTTGCGGGTGAACCACAAACCAATGAAGGCGATCACCGCGAAATACCCGAATAGTCCGAGATAATCCGGCCATGCGAGGTCGCGCACGGCACGCCGCGCGGCGATCCGATGAAGCTCGAAGCCGCCGGGTTGGTTTTCCGTGAAAAGCAGGTGGCCCTTGTCGGATTTCAGCACGGCACCCGCGCCGCCGGGAGCGGGGAGTTGGCCGGCCTCGACCCAAGTGTCGGTGACGTTGTGATAAACCAACACCGCCCGGCCATCGCGTGCGGGGCCGTTTTGATCTAACAACGAGCCGCTGTGGGGCAGGGTGATGCCGCCTGCAAGCGCCGCATGGACCTGCCCGGTCTGGATCACCAGCGGCGCGGCCAGCGGATGGGGCAGGGGAGTCAACTCGCGCCAACCGCTCAAAGTAGTGCCATCCATCGGTTTCCAGCGGAAGGCCCGGGCTTGAGTAATGGGTTGATAGGAACCCGGCCCTGCGACTTCAAAGCCACCGAAAACATGCACGTCGTTGTAAAAACACGCGACCCCCGGCATCAGCACCGGGGCGCCGGGTAGCAGTGGCATTTCCTGCCACGCATCGGGCTTGTCGAGCGAGAGCCGGAACACGCGGGACGAGGCGGAATCCGCCTGCATGGAAGTGGTGCCACCGATCACCCACAGATGCGCTTCTTTTTGATCACCGAAAAAACCGACGCCGGGCATGGCGACGGCCAGCGGCAGCGGTGGCAGCCAGGTGATTTTCGGTTGGCCCCCGCTCCATTCGATGAGACGGACTTCGTCGGTGATTCCGTTAGGACCGATGCCGCCAACGAGCACAAGCGCGCTTTGCTTGCCGGCGACGCGGGTGAGTTCGACCGTCGCGTGGCCTGCGAAGGCAAGCGGTGATTCGAGTTGAAACCCGCTCCAGGCGCCGGTTCCCGCCACTGAGGCATGATAATCGGCGGCGGGCTTGCCGGCTTCGTCGAGACCACCACCGGCGAGCACCGCGCCGCCCGCCATGCCAATGAACATACCGGGCCGCGAGACCGGCGGGGGATTTCCTGCCGGGGAAAAATCGAAGGCATTATTTGCCGCTGCGGGCGCTGGCTGAAGCATGGCGCTGAAGGCCGCGATGAGAAGATAACGTGTCATGGGTGGGTGGTGTTCCAGTGCAGGGTTTTGGTTTCGCCGGGTGCGAGGGTGTGCGTCGGCCACTGGCACAGCGCGGAATCGGTTAGAATGTCGGATGCCTGTGCGCGGCTTTCACAAAACACCGTGATGCGTGCGCTTGCGGCAGTCGGGTTATGGATTCGCAGTTCCATGCCAGCCGCGCCGCGGCGGATGATTTCCGCCTCGATCTGGTCGAAGACGAGCAGCGTGCCGTCATCCGGACGCACATAAATGCCGGGGATCTCGGCGGCGGTGAGCATGAGTGCGGTTTCCGCCCAAGTGGACTGCCGGTGGGTCTCGCCGATGCGCCCCTTTCCCTCCCAATCGGTAAGATTCACGCGCTCGCACATGTGTCCGATTTCGGCATCGCCGAGCGGGCGCTGTGGGGTGGGCAGGTATTGCGGCAGGCCTCGCGTGATGTCACCTAACAACTCCACCGCAAAACGATCGCCGGTGGCGCGGAAGAGTTTGAGTAAAACAAGGCCGGAAGCCGTACAAAGCCCGGGTGCCGCGTGTTTGTTCTGGGTGTTCGCATAAACCGCGCCGGTGCTGCGGATGCCGGCGCGTCCGAACATCGAGTCTGGTGGAAACTCGTAGTCATAAGAAACCACCCAACTCGCCAACTGCCGCATGGCCTCACCGGCGCGCACCAGCCACTTGTCATCCCGCGTGGCTTCCCAGACAGCGACATAGCTTTCCACGAGCGCATAGGCCGATTCCGAGTCCGGGTTTTGCAAGGCATCGCCCGGTCCGCCGCAGGCAATGCACGCAGTGGTAAAGTTTTGATAGACAAACTCCGCCGATTCCACCGCCACGCGCAGCAGCCGGTCATCAGCGAAATACGCCGCAGCTTGCGCCAGCGCCGCGGGAACTATGCCGCCGCTGGACGAGCCGCCGACGACCACCCGGCCATTGAGAGCATCGACGAATTGCCCGAACTGCCCCTCGCTCTACCAGAGATCCGCGAGGGCCTTGGCCACGACACGGGTGCCATCGCTCCACGCGGGCTTCACCGGAATGCCAAGCGTTTCCATGATGCGGAATTGCCGGATGATATAGAAAACCGCATCACCGCTCTTGCGGATGAGATGCCAGTTTCCGGTATGTGCCTTGCGGAGATCGCCGCCGATCCACTCGCTGCCATTGCGGCCGCTGTCCCAGAAAAACCCGCTCGGACTGATGCCCGCGGGAAACAACCAGTCGAAATTCCGCAGCACGTTCGCGCGGGTTTTTTCGTCACCTAACAGAAGAAGCGGAAGGGTGGAAATCATGCCGCCGGTCCAGCCGATCTGCCAGTCCTGCATGTAGTTCTCGCGCATGCCCACCGCGTAGTAGCCGTGCTCTTCCACGAAGTTCCGGCGGTTGAACTTCTCCTCCTGCACGGCAAAACAGGCGGACAACGAAAGCCCCGCAGTTTTCCCGGCGGGTGGCGCGAGATCCTTGCGGTGGCGGCAAAGCCGGTCATACAAATCCTGCGTGCGGCCGCACGCGGCATCCGTGATGCGGCAGGTGAGGGTGATTTCATCGCCCGCTTTGAAATCATGCGGCGTGTCGTCCGAGGGCTGGCCGAGATCGCAGATGTGATAGTTAAAGTTTTCCCTAACCACTGGCGATTGCAGGGTGATCCATGCCTTCGAGCGGTCGCGGTTTTCCTCGATGGAAAATCCGTAATCGCCGAGTGAATTGCCCTGTGCGGAAAGCAGCAGGAAACCGCGGGATGTTGCCGGAGCATGGAAACCGATGGCGGGCGTGGCCATGCTGCCGCTGCGGTCGTGGATGCGGGACGGGCCGTCGCCGATATTGAGGCGCGGAACGTCGCTGATGATGATCGGCACGTCAGGGCCGATGTCCTGGGCAAAGTGGAGTTTCGGGGAATACGGAATTTTCCGTGAGAGGAAACGATTGCCGTTGTATGCGGCGGCGGGCATCAGCACGTGGTTCGCCGCGCTCCAATCCGGGAACTCAAACTCGAGCGCCAAACTTGCGGATTCCAGCGTGCCTTTGGTGCAGCGGAAAACCAACCGCAGGTCCCGTGCCTGCGGATCGCCGGCCACGGGCATGGACTGGAGATCAACACGCCAACGCGACGCGCCGGATGAAATTTCCTGCTCGCCGACTGGATCGATCACGGTGCGGCAGGTCACTAGGTTGAAACGATCCCGGTCATGCCGACAAATCACCGCACGGATTTTGTATCCTGCTTGCTGAAAGGAAGGCGGGGATGTCCCGGACATGGATCAATAAATGCGTCGGCAACCAGGAAGCGGTGACCGTTGTTTCCAAACTATCCGGTGCCTCCCACTTCCGGCCATACCTGATTCAAGGGATGGCCGTGGCCGGGGTGTCATGAAAGATTCTGGGTTTTTCGAAACCCAAGCACACCTCATTCATGGCCGCCATCACGCCTTCCGCAAGTCCCGCCACCACATCCAACGGCAATGGAAAAAGCCACCGCGGCTCGTTCGCGATCATGGCCTCGCTGTTCTTCCTGTGGGGTTTCATGACGGTCTTCAACGACATCCTGATCCCGCGTTTCCGCGAGGCGTTCACGCTCACCTACTTTCAGGCGATGCTGGTGCAGTTCGCGTTTTTCGGCGCGTATTTCGTCGGGGCCTTGCTGTATTTCATCATCTCGGTGACGACTGGCGACCCGATCGCAAAGATCGGTTACAAGAACGGCGTCGTGCTTGGACTATTGGTGGCGGCCCTGGGCAGCGCGGTGTTCTGGCCGGCGGCCGGCATGGCCTCGTATCCGATGTTTCTCGCGGGCCTGTTCATCGTCGGGCTTGGCTTCGCATTGCTGCAAATCGCCGCAAACCCCTATGTCACCATTCTCGGCCCGGAAAAAACCGCGTCGAGCCGGCTGAATCTCGCCCAGGGCTTCAACTCGGTGGGCACCACCATCGGACCCTTGATCGGCGGTTGGCTGATCTTCCAAGTCTTTGACAAGGGTGGCACGGTCCATGGCGCGGAATCGGTGAAAATTCCATATCTTGCGTTCTGCATCGTTTTCCTGGTGTTGGCCGGAATCTTTTACTTCATCCACCTGCCACACATCGGCGAGGGAAAAATCGACCGCGGGGCCGGCGCGCTCAAGCATCCACACGTGGTGCTCGGGATCATCGGCATCTTCATGTATGTCGGTGCCGAGGTCTCGGTGGGCAGCGTGATCATCAATTTCCTCGGTCAGAAGGACATCGCCGGCCTCGGCGAGCTCGAAGCCAGCAAATACGTCGCGCTTTACTGGGGCGGCATGCTGATCGGCCGCTTCATGGGAGCCGTGGAACTCAGCGACATGCGGAAATCCCGCAAACAGGTGCTGCTGGTGGTGATTCCGTTGCTGGCCTACGCATTGTTATGGATCGCCAAAAGCGCGCCGCTGGAAGCGATGCGCTCCGGTGGGGATACTCCTGTGATGCAACTGTGGCGCGAAAACATCGTCGCCAACTGGGGGATGTTCAAAAACTATCTGCCCTTCCTGTTCTTGTGCTGGGTGCTCTTCCAGTTCGGCAAGGGGCTTGCAGCGCGCACGCTGCTGATCTTCATGAGCACCTCGGCCGCACTGCTGGTGGCTGCCATCTTCCTCAAGGGACCGTTGGCGATGTGGTGCGTGGTTGCCGTGGGATTGTTCACTTCCATCGGCTGGTCGAACACGTTCTCGCTGGCGATCGAAGGCCTCGGCCCGTTGAAAAGCCAGGCATCTTCGCTTCTGGTGATGGCCATCCTCGGCGGTGCCTTGCTGCCGCCGCTGCAAGGCTTGGTGGCGGATATGTCCGGTAATTTGCAGATCTCGTTCATCGTGCCGCTGCTCGCTTATGCCTACGTCGCGTTTTATGGAGCGATCGGTCACAAGGTCGGCCGCAAGGCGCAGGCATGACACCGGCCCGTCATTATTGTATCATGAGATCCCTGCTTCTATCAGTTGCCATTCTTTCCGCACACGTTTCGCCTGCATTCGCCGAAGCTTCCGAACCACCGTTTGTGGGAGCGCAGGTATTCATCGAACCCGGCCAGACGCCTGAACAAATCGATGGCTGGTTCGCCCAGTTGGCAAAACATGACATGAGGGTGTGCCGTATCCGCATGTTTGAAAACTACATGAGGAAACCCGATGGCGGCTGGGATTTCACGCTGTTCGATCATGCCTTCCGCGCCGCAGAAAAACACCAGATACGGATTTTCGCCACCTTGTTTCCAGCAACGCCCTTCGATGATGTCGGCGGCTTCAAGTTTCCGCGCACGGAAGCGCATCAGGCGGAGGTCGCGGAATATATCAAAAACGTCGTTAATCATTTCAAACAGTTCAGCTCGCTCCATGGCTGGGTGCTCGTCAACGAGCCCGGCAGCGGCAAAGCGCCTGATGAACCGCTCACCCGTGAGCATTTCAAGCAGTGGCAGGCACGCCAAACGCCGCCGGACCCGCGGACGGATGTTTATCAGACCCTCGACTTTGCTGCCGAGCGCTTTCTTGTGGACCACACCGCAGGGTCCCTACATTAGGGAGAGGGCGACAGATTGATTTCTAACAGATCTGTACACCTCATCTAGTATGTTTAGATTTCCTGAATGCCCAGAAATCCAAACAAAATCGACTATTCCAGTGGTTTCCCCAAAGGTTTTGAGGTGTTC
>CANLKN010000051.1 GCA_947491475.1 Akkermansiaceae bacterium
CATTGTCTCTCGCCGCCGCCGCAAGGCTTGAATCAATGCTGGGAATTCGCTTTTGGCGGAGGCAATTCATACTCAATTCAACAAGACCGGCTTTTTGAAAGAAACCATACTTGCCTAGGGTCCCTGCCTAATTCAACAAGACACCCCCCTTTTCCCCGCCCTCCGGTCCGATGCATTGGCTCTTTCAGGAGCCTCCCGCAGAAAGCAAATAGGTGGCTTGAGTGAACGGGGTCAGTCCTTGGATTTAAATGTTTTTCGATACTTCTTCAGAATTTTGAGACCCGCCGAGTCCTTCCGCAGGCGGTTGACAAGCTGTCTCAGAACCATTCGGGTCAGGCCTCGCAGATTCACAATTTTCATTGTTTTGGCCCTTCATGCTACGGAAACCGTTTTTTTGGATATTGCATTGCGTTGCTTTGCCGGATTCCACTCCCCATGGCCAGTCAAAACAGGTCTGTGGAATTCTCCTTGTCCGGCATGGACGACCTGCCCGGCTTCGATGAAAGCGCGGTGGAAACCAACTTCGCAAAAATCCTCAAGGACCGGAAGGAAACCGGCGGCGAGCTTTTCGGTTTCAACATGCAGGAACTCGCCCAACAGGCAGATGATCTCATGTCTTCTCGCGCTCCGAATCTCGGCGAACGGGTGGCGTAGCCATCAACCTGTTTCTACTTCGTTTTTCAAATGGGTTGGCACGGCCAATGCCATTGGTTGGCGCGTGCCGTTCACTTAAAAATTTGCCATTGCAATTCAGTTCATTAAACCGACCCATTCCTCGCGTGCCCGGTTCCGTTCCATATCGCTTCGGCGGCATCGCACGGCTTTACGGCCATGCGGCGCTGGAGCGTTTTTTATCAGTCCGCGTCGCGATCATCGGCGTCGGTGGCGTCGGCTCGTGGGCGGTCGAGTCGTTGGCGCGCTCGGGCATCGGCAAGCTCACCTTGGTGGACTTGGATGAAATCTGCATCACCAACGTGAACCGCCAGCTCCACGCGATGGACGGCCAGATCGGCCGCCAGAAAACCGAGGCCATGGCAGAGCGCGCCCGCGCGATTCATCCGGACGCGGATGTCACGATTGTGCCGAAGTTTTTCAATGAAGCCACGGCGGCGGAAATTCTTGCTGGCGGATTTGACGCGGTGATCGACGCCATCGACAGCACTTGTCACAAGGCTTTGTTGCTTGCCGCCTGCCGTGAGCGCGGGATTTTCACCGTCACTTGCGGCGGTGCCGGCGGGCGGCGCGATCCCACGCGCATCCGCGTGGCGGACCTCGCCTACAGCGGCAAGGACCCGCTGCTGCACCAACTCCGCCGCAGCCTGCGCCGCGATCACGGATTTCCCAAAACCCCGCTCGGCCGGAAACCCGAGCCGCTCGGCATCGATGCCGTGTTTTCCGATGAACCGCAGGTTTTCATCCAATGCGACGGCAGCGTGTCCGAAGACCGGCCGGACACCGGCGGCCAGCGCCTTGGCTGCACCAGCGGGCTGGGCAGCGTGACCCACGTCACCGCGGCTTTTGGCATGACCGCCGCCGGCCGCGTGCTCGAGCGCCTGGCCGCGCGCGGATGATTTTCACGAAACCCGCTTTTCGGGGGCGGCCAGCAGGCCGGCGGGAATGAGTTGATAGTCGTCGGTCCAGTTTTCGCCATCGCTGCGGAACGAATCAGGCCCGATCCACAGCTGCTCCACCGGCACCAGGTGCAGCGGGCCGAAGGTGTTGCGGCGGGTCAATGCCAGCTCCACGATCAGGCGGTCGTCGGAATCTGTTAGACCGTCAATCGCGCACTCGAAGGGAGCCCACGGCACCACGCGGGCAGCGTCGCCCTGCGGAGTGCGGAAGGTCACGCAGGCGGCGGCCACGGCGGGCAGTGCGAGCTGGCCATTGCTTCCGGCAGTGACATGATAACGGATTTTCCCCGAGTAAAACGGCAGCCCCTGGGTGGTCACATCGCCGGTGGCAAGTTGCGCCGGCAGCTTGCCGAGGCAGGCCATGCGGCCCTGAAGGCTGACGCCGAAGCCGCCTAACAGATAGATCGCCTCTAAATCATGGCCGGCTTTGTAATCGCACTCCAGCGTGATCGTGTTAGAGCCCACGCGCAGCGCGGCGGAAGGGAGCGGCACCCGGCGGAAGCAGGGATCGATGAACCAACCGGTGTTTTCCGGCACATCGATTTCGCGGTCGTTGACGCGGATGCGATTTCGTGACGGTTGTTCGAGTAGCAACTCGATGTCCTGCTCCGGCATGTGGCCGACTTCAAAGTTAAAGCGCAATTCTAACCGAATCGATGGGCCATCTTCAGAAACTTTTGATGCCCACGGCTGCGCCATCTGCCCGGAGCGGGCAGGCACGCCGTGGTGTTCGGCGAGCGCTTTTTCGATGCGCAGGATTTCAACATCCGGTTGCCAAACGCCACCGTCCACGCGCCATGCGGCGAAATCGAGCACGCAGATGTTAGGTTCATCGAGTTCGTAATCGAAGGGGCCGGACAATGTCGTCGCCTTGCCAGCAAGCGGCAGCGGGCGGGCGGGAAGTTCATCGGTCGCTTGGGGGTCGATCACAAAAGCGCGTTCCTGCAGCGGCCCGAACGAAGTTTCCCATTCCGTCCAGCCATCCGCCTGTTTTGCGGCGACTGTGAAAACCTCGCCGTGGAGGCAATCGAGCTCCAGCACCTTGCCGCTGGCGCGCAGCCGCAGGCGCGCTTGATTTATCACGCGGTCGGCATCCGGATTCATCAGCACCGCGAGCCACTTATCGCCATCGCGGCGGACCTGGCAAAGCAGGCCGCTGGCATCGCATTGCCAATCGCAAGCGGCACCACCGGCAGCGCGCACGGCCTGCACCACGGCATCCGCTGCGGCCGGTGTCTGGCGGCAGCGCATCGCAAGCTCCGCAGCATCATTGGCGGGCCGCGCATCCACATGCTGCGGCGGCGTGCCGACAAAGATGATATTTCCGCCCGCGGTCTGGAATTCTTCTAACAAGCGCAGCGTGCTGCCACGGATGGTTTCCATGCCATTGACGATCACCGTGCCATAACTCATCTCGCCGACGTTCAACCCGGCATCCCGCACTTTGCCGAAGCGCGCGAGGTGATCCTCATCGCCATAGTCGAAATCGATCTGCGCACCGGTGAGCCAGTGGAAGAGGTTTTGATAACTTGTATCGAGTCCGCGCAATTCGGGATCGCGCGTTTCCAGCCAGGTGGCCCAGCCGGGATGAATCTGCGCCCACAGGCTTTCCACCGGATTGATGACGAGCACGTCGCAGTGCGGTCGGCCGCTTTGCATGAGCACGTGCAGGCGGCTGAAGTAGGTTTCCACTTTTTCGTATTCGCGCCACCATGCCGACTGGAAGAAGATGCTCGCCGGGTAATCGCGCTTCGACTCGCCGGCCATCGAATACCAGCTCAAGTGATGGCAGCGCATGTTGATGCCATAGAGCGCCTGCCAGTCGCCGATGCGCTTGTGTCCGTCAAAGCCCATCTGCCATCCAGAGCAGCCGTAGAGTTCGGAGAGCAGCCATGGTTTGCCGAGCTGGCGGGCCACCGAGCTGAGTTGCTTGACGATCCAGAAATTGCGGTTGTCGAGGCCGAGGACATCCACGCCCGGCCAGTCGAGATATTCATAATATCTCATCATCGAGCCACAGGGCACGGCCTGCGCGCCAAGCGAGTCCTCGTGAAGCACGTGGCCGGTGAGTGTCATGCCGAGTTTTTTGCAACGGTCGCGCATGGGCGCGGCCCAGTTGTCGAGGAACATGCGCTGGATCAACTCCATGTATTCCCATTTCACGCGGGAAATTTTTTCACCTTTCTTGCGCAGGAAAAGTTCGGGAAGTTTATCTAACAGATCATGGCCGTATGCGGCTTCGAACTCCGATGGCAGGCGCTCGGTCCATGAGGTCAGCCATGAGGTGTCCACCGGGCCCGGCTGGCCGTGGGTGTCGCACATCACAAACCCGCGGTGCGGCTCGTCGGTGAAGATTCCCTTGATGCTGCTGCCGATGCGTGAGCCGCATTTTTCCGCGTAGCGGTCGTGGGTGATGTCGAGGAAATGTTCGGTGGCCTCGCGGCTGAGCGTGTCGAGGTAGGAGCCGCCGTTGTAGAACGAATGCGGAGCCATGATTTCCCATGTGAAAAGCAGCAGCGCGAGCGCGGCCGCCGGAGCCTCGCCATGAGCGGTGCGGGTGTATGCACCGAGTGTGAGGCCATCGACTTCCGCGGTGAAAGCGGCGACGAAATGCGCCTGATCCGGCCAAGTGAGCGCCGTCCAGTCGCTGTCCGCCGGATGGATCTTCAGCCGCAGGTATTTCATGCAATGGCGTGGGTCGGTGGTGGCGAGTCCACCGGCCGAGCCGCTGGGCCAGCGGTCCTCGTCGTAAAGCCATGCCTCCATGCCGAGGCGCTGCGCTTCATCGGCGCAATCGTTGATGAGCGAAAACCACTCATCGCCGAGATATTCGGTGGCCAGGCCGGTGCGCGAGTGCATGAAAACCCCGCTCATGCCCATGTCCTTGAAGATCGGCAATTGGCGAAGGAGTTCGTCTTTTTCCAGTTTGGCGTTCCAGCACCAAAAAGGTTTTCCCCGGAAGGCATCGGCTGGGGTTTTCCATGAAGTCAGTAACGGTTTGTCGGACATGGCGGTAGATAGGGTGATTTTGAGGTGGAGGTCTGCGGGAGCAGGTGGCGGCCCACAAGATGGCACTTCGACAATTTTGGCAACCATGAACCTGGAATCCGCATTCCATGTCATGGCATGTTTCATTCAAGTGATCTCCTTCCGCAGGTTGCGAGCGGACTACGGCAGATCCGCCGCCTCGCGCCTCGGTCCGATCATTGTTCGAACCACCCATCCACTAGCGCGCGGCTGCCCACCGCATCCCGCCGGCTCCGCTCCACCTTTTCCCGCGCCTTCCGTCCAGCCTTATCTAACAAGATTTATGGATTTTGGCCTCTCACATTTTAAAAACCGTCAGCATATGCGTGTTGCGGGCTGGCGAACGATCATGCAAGTTCGCGGCCATGTGGACCACCGTTCGAGAATTCGAGGACATCCGTTTTGAGACAACGGATGAGGGAAAAATCGCCAAGATCACCATCAACCGCCCGGAAGTGCGCAACGCCTTCCGGCCCAAAACCGTGCTGGAACTGCTCCAAGCCTTCGACATGGCGCATGAAAACCCAATGGTCGGAGTGATCATTCTCACCGGCGAAGGCGACATGGCTTTTTGCTCCGGCGGCGATCAGAAGGTGCGAGGCCACGCCGGCTACATCGGCGAGGACGGCGTGCCGCGTCTCAACGTGCTGGATTTGCAAAAGAAAATCCGTTCGCTGCCCAAGCCCGTGGTGGCGATGGTGGCCGGCTACGCAATCGGCGGCGGCCATGTGCTGCACATCGTCTGCGATCTGACCATCGCTGCGGACAACGCGCGTTTCGGCCAGACCGGCCCGAAGGTCGGCTCGTTCGATGGCGGACTCGGGTCCAGCTACCTCGCGCGCATCGTGGGACAAAAAAAAGCCCGGGAAATCTGGTATCTCTGCCGCCAATATGATGCTCAACAGGCGCTCGACATGGGCCTTGTCAATACCGTGGTGCCACTTGCCGAACTGGAAACGGAAACGCTCAAATGGTGCCGCGAAATGCTCGCCCACTCGCCGCTCGCGCTGCGCTGTCTCAAGTCCGCGCTCAACGCGGATTGTGATGGCCAGATGGGCCTTCTCGACCTCGCTGGCAATGCCACGCTGCTCTACTACATGAGCGAGGAAGGCCGCGAGGGGAAGCAGGCGTTCCTCGAAAAGCGGCCGCCGGATTTTTCAAAATTCCCGCGTGTGCCGTGAAGACCATCAGCCAAAATGAACCACCTCTGGCCATGAAAAATCCGCTCATCCTGCTCGCCCGCCTGGCTCCCGCGCTGGCCTTGCTGTCCTGCGCCGCCCCTAAAGCGGTGGTGGTGGAGGCAGCGCCAATTTCCAAAAAGCACAAGCTGCCGGAAACCGTCGCCGCACCCGATCCGGCTGCAAACACTCTCCCGGACGATGGCATCCGACTGCCCGACATGCTCGCCCTGCCCGGCGAAAAGGAGCTGAGCCCCACGCGGCCTGCCACTATGGGTGGCGGCGGTTCCGGAGCGGTGATCGCGCGGCCGCCGACCGAGTGAAAGTTTGAGGATATCATCAATTCTTCAAACTGTGATCCCCCAGACCGATGAAATCCGCGACCAAACTCACCAAGATCGCAATCCTGTCTGTTCAACTTGCGGTATTGGCGGCGGATTCCATGGCGAACGCCGGAGACCTGCCCGACTTGCAGAACCAAGTCTGGCCCGCCTCCTGGATCACCCATCCCCAAGCTCCCGTCCGGGATCATGCGGTGTTGTTTTTCCGCCGGGAGATCGAGTTCGTCGAGGTTCCGGCCAGCTACCGGGTCCACGTCAGCGCGGACGAGCGCTATCGTTTGCTGGTCAATGGCACCGAGGTCTCGATGGGGCCGGCGCGCGGCGACATCATGAACTGGCGTTATGAAACCGTGGACCTCGCCCCCTTGCTGCGGTCGGGCACCAATGTCATCGCCGCCCAGGTATGGAAACTCGGCGAGGGTTCGCCATGGGCGCAGATTTCCCAGCGACTCGGCTTCGTTCTCCAAGGAGCCGAGTCCGCCTCGCAGCTGCTCAACACCGGTCCGGAATGGAAGGTGCTGCTCTCGGATGCCTATCGCTTGGAGCCCGACCCTTGGCGGCTCCAGCCGTGGGTGCCCGCCAGCACCGGCGAGCGGGTGGATGGCAAGCGCTACCCTTGGGGATGGGAGGGAGACAAGCCGCCTGACGATGGCTGGTCCGCCCCGCGCGTGATCGAGAAGGCCAGCCCGCGCGGCGCACGGGACGGCACCATCGAGATGCAATGGCTCACGCCCGGACGCATCCCGCAGATGGAACGGAAATCCGAACGCATGCCGCGCCTTGCTCGCGCCTCGGGCATCACGGCGGACGGTGCGTTTCTAACAGGCAGTGCGCCGCTGACCATTCCCGCGAATCAAAAGGTGGAGTTGCTGGTCGATCAAACGCGTCTCACCATGGGCTTTCCCGAGTTATTGGTAAGTGGCGGCCTCGGTGCCGAAGTGAAATTGAGTTATGCCGAAGCCCTCGTCGATGACAAGGGAGCCAAGGGCCACCGCGATGAAATCGATGGCCGCAAGCTGGTGGGCCTCACCGATGCCTTCCTGCCCGATGGCGGTGCCAAGCGTTTGTTCCGCCCGCTCTGGCTGCGCACCTGGCGTTATCTCCAGCTCGACATCCAGACCGGTGATGAGCCACTCGTCATTGATGACCTGCGCGGTGTTTTCACCGCCTATCCATTCGAGGAGAAAGCCACCTTTTCCAGCAGTGATCCCTCGTTGCACAGAATCTGGGAAACCGGCTGGCACACCACCCGCCTTTGCTCCGGTGAAACATTTTATGACTGCCCGTATTACGAGCAGCTCCAATACGTGGGCGACACCCGCATCATCGCATTGATCACCCTGTGCGTCTCCGGCGATGACCGGCTCACCCGCAATGCGATCCTCGACTTCCACGAATCCCGCATCGCGGATGGACTGACAGCCAGCCGCTACCCGTGCCGCCAGCCGCAGGTGATTCCCCCGTATTCCCTGTGGTGGATCGCCATGCTGCACGATTACTGGCTCTACCGCGATGATCCCGCATTCATCGGCGGCTTGCTTGGAACGGCCGATGGCATCCTGCGCTGGTATGAAAAACACATCCGCGAGGACGGACTGTTCCGCCCGGTCGGCTGGTGGAACTTCACCGATTGGTGCGACGACTGGAAACAAGGCGAGCCCCCCGGCACCTACACCGGCGGATCATCCATCCTCGCGCTGCAGTTTGTATATAACTCCCTGCGCGCCGCGGATTTGTTCGAGGCTTTCGGCGAGAGCGACCGCGCCCGCCACTGGCGGGATGCCGCCGGGCGCGTGCGCACGGCCGTCGCCGCCACTTGCTGGGACGCCTCGCGCGGCCTGCTTGCCGATACGCCCGAAAAACAAAGTTTCAGCCAGCACGCGAACATCCTCGCCGTGCTCACCGACACGCTTGCGCCCGATCTTTGGCAGCCGGTGATGACCCGCGTGATGGATGACAAGACGCTCACGCCCTGCACGCTTTACTTCCGCTTCTATCTGAACCGCGCCCTGCAACGCGCCGGCATGGGGGACCTTTACCGCAGCCAGCTCAAGCCATGGCACGACATGCTCTCCATCGGCCTCACCACCTTTGCCGAAACGCCGGAACCGACGCGCTCGGACTGCCATGCTTGGAGCGCTAGTCCGAACTATGATTTCCTCAATATCATCTGCGGCATTCAACCGGCATCGCCCGGATTCAAGACCGTGGAAATCCGCCCGACGCTCGGTGATTTGCAATGGGCCGCCGCAGCCATGCCGCACCCGCTGGGCACCATCGAGGTGCGCTTCGAACGGCGCGATGGCGGCGGAATCAGCGCCGATATCACCCTGCCCGCAGGGCTCACCGGAGACTTCGTCTGGCAAGGAAAACGCACCGCGCTGAAACCCGGCAAACAGCGCTTGGAGCTGTAATTCTTCACGCCAGCGGCGCGAAGTCGCCGAGAACCAGCACTACGGCCCCGGCGGCATCACAGCGGTCGAGGTCGATGGAGAATTTCAGCGACCAATCATTTAACTCCTCCGGGTCCACCACGATCTGCTCGCAGGTCCAGCGGCGCGGGCTGTCCTCGGAAATGTGGGTGTGCTTCGCTGCGCGGGCCTCGGGATCCAGGCGGATGCGCTCGTGGCTCGCGAAATAGGCGTCGAGCAAGGCATCAATACGCGGACGCGTCCATGGCTGCGCATCCACATCTTCCGGTTCGATTTGTTCGAGAACCTTGGCCACATCATCCTGCGAGAGCGCCTTGACCACACCGAACACCGCATTTCTAACAGCCCGGAGGAATGCCGGTTTCTGGCGCGTGAAGGCCACCGCTTTCTTCTCAGGCGCGGGGCCGGATTTCTCAGGCAAGTATTCCGGATCGCGAAGTTTCTCCCATTCATCCAGCAAGCTGGAGTCCACGCCGCGCACGAGGTTCTCAAGGAAATGTTCCGCCTCGATGAGTTCCTCGTTTTTCGCAGCAGGCGGCACGGTTTGCGAGAGCACCTTGTAAACTTCTGATAGATGGCGCAGCAGCACCGCCTCGCTGCGTTCCAATCCATAAGTCTTGATGTAGTCCTCGAACGACTGCCAGTGCTCGAACATCTCGCGGGCGATGGATTTCGGCCGGATGGCCGCTTCCTTCATCCATGGCCGCCGGACGACGAAGGAGTTATAACAATCATAGATGAACTCCTTGCCGGGCTTAGGCCACTCGACTTCTTCCAACTGTTCCATCCGTTGCTCGAACTCCACGCCATCGCTCTTCAAGCGGGCTATCAACTCACCTTTAAGCAAATCGACCTGCCTGCGCAGGATGACTTCCGGGTTTTCGAGAATCGCCTCGATGAGAGAAAGCACATTGAGTGCATAGTCCGCAGCCTCGAATTCCAGCCGGGGAATTGTATCCAGCAGCCATAAGCCGAGTGCCTGGTTCATCGAAAAATCATCCTGCAACTCGATGTTGAGCGCCACCTTCGCCGGGCCGCGCCGCTGGTCGCGGGGAATGATGCGCAGGATGTCGCCCTCCACCAGGCCGCGGAACAATTGGAACGCGCGCCGGCGCAGTGTCTTCTTCTTCGCCGCGGATTCGTGGCAGTCGCCGATGAGCTTGCGCAGTGCGGCGCAGCCATCCTCATCTTCGCGGCCCAGCAGGTTGAGCAGCAGCGAATGTTGGATCTGGAAACTGGAGCTGAGCTTTTCCGGAGGTGACTCAATCAGGCGGCGGAAGCTCTTCTCGTCCCAGTTGACGAAGCCCTTCTCCGGCGGCTTGCGTTTCACATAACTCTTCTTGCCGGAGGACGATGCTTTTTTCTCCAGACGCAGGTTTTCGATCACATGCTCCGGTGCCTGGCAAACCACGGTGCCGATGCTATCGAAGCCGCGCCGTCCCGCGCGTCCGGCGATCTGTTTGAAATCCCGCACCGCGAGCGTTTTAGTGCTGGTTCCATCGTATTTGAACAGCTGGGTGAACATCACCGTGCGGATCGGCACGTTCACACCCACGCCGAGCGTGTCCGTGCCGCAAACGACCTTGAGCAGTCCGCGTTGTGTCAGCTTCTCCACCAGCACGCGGTATTTCGGCAGCAGACCCGCGTGGTGGATGCCGATGCCGTGGCGCAGCAGCTTGGCGATCTCCTTGCCGTAGGGACTGCGGAAATCCGCATCGCGCAACATCTCGGCAATGATTTGTTTTTCCTCCTTCGAGCAGAAATTCGAACTCAACAAATTCTGTGCGGTCCCGGCACAGGCGAGTTGAGTGAAGTGGACCAGATAGATCGGCGCTTTGCCGGCCTCCACCAAGTCCGCAATTTTTTCTTCCAGGGAGGTCTCGCTGTATTCGAACTCCAGCGGCACCGGGCGCTGATCGGATTTCACCAACACCGTCGGCACATCCGTTAGATTGGTGATGGTTTCCTCGAAGAATGCCGTTTCGCCCAGCGTGGCGGACATCAGCAAAAACCGCGCCTGCGGCAGGGTGAGCAACGGCACCTGCCAGGCAAAGCCGCGCTGCGCGTCCGAGTAATAATGAAACTCGTCCATGATCACATCATCCACCCGCGCCCTTCCGCCTTCGCGCAGCGCCATGTTCGCCAGGATCTCCGCGGTGCAGCAAATCACCGGCGCGCCGGGATTCACCGTGGCATCGCCGGTGATCATGCCGACGTTTTCCGGCCCGAAAACCCCGCACAGCGAGAGGAACTTCTCATTGGCCAGGGCCTTGATCGGCACGGTGTAATACGAGCGCCGTTGCTGGCAGATCGCGCGGAAATGCAGCGCCAGGGCCACCAGTGATTTGCCCGAGCCGGTCGGCGTGTTGAGGATGACGTTGTTGCCCGAGAACAACTCAAGAATCGCCTGCTCCTGGTGGTCGTAAGGCTCGATGCCGGCTTCGATCAGGTAATCGAGAAACGCGCTCAGAATCCCATCGTTGGATGATGGGTCGGTGAGTTGGGAGGGACAAAGCAAAGGCATCGGGATATCAATCGATGATTGTGGGAAGCGAGCGCAGTCTCCCGGCGGGGCTGCGAGCGGTCAATCCCTGTCCACAACGAACCCGATGAGACGAAAGAGTGGCAGGGCAGCAACTTGAGCGTGTAGCCATGCAACCGGATCATTTCCGTGAGCTTGGGCTGGCATAAGCGCGGATTTCCACTTATCTCCACATCGCTTTACGGCACAATTTACCATGACCCACGATCTCACCGTCATCAAGGCCGGCACCGGCGTGCTTACCAAATCCGCCGATGGCACGCTGGATCGCGCGGCGCTGGTGCATCTCGTCTCCGCCATCGCCGGGCTGATCGATGGCGGCCACCGCTGCCTTTTTGTTTCCTCCGGCGCGGTGGGCTCGGGTGTTTCCGCCTTTGGTCTGGATGCCTACCCGCAGGACACCGCCACCCGCCAGGCCTGTGCTGCGGTGGGGCAGGCGCGGTTGATGCAGACTTACAGCAGCCTGTTTGCAAACTTCGAGATCACCGCCGCCCAGGTGCTTCTCACGGCGGCCGACCTCGGCACTGCGGAACGCGCCGCGAATGTCTCCACCACCCTCGGCCGCCTGCTGGCTGAGCCGCGCATCCTGCCGATCATCAACGAAAACGACTCGGTGGCGGTGGAGGAGTTGAAATTCGGCGACAACGACATGCTCTCCGTGCGCGTGGCGAAACTTGCCGGAGCGAAGCGCGTGATCCTGCTCACCAGCGTGGACGGCCTGATGGACCCGGAAACCAACGAACTCGTCGCCGAGGTGACCCATATCGATGAGGTCTTCCGCCACGTGCGCGAGGACAAGGGCCGGTTCTCGATGGGCGGCATGGCCTCGAAACTTTCCGCCGTGAAATTCGCCGTCGATGCCGGCATCGAGACCCACATCGCCCATGGCCGCCACCCGGACCGGCTCGCGGGAATTGTCGCCGGTAATGGAATTTCCACCCGTTTCCACGCTGCCGCAGGCTGCTAGAGAACATGCAAATCAAGTCCGCGGAATTCATCACCAGCGCCAGCAGCCTGGCGGATTGCCCGGCGTGGGAGTATCCTGAATTCGCCTTCATCGGCCGCTCGAATGTCGGCAAGTCATCGATGATCAACCTGCTCGCCAGACGCGAATCGCTGGCCAAAGTCTCGGCCACTCCCGGCAAGACGCGGCTGCTGAATTTTTTCCTGATGAACAAGTCATGGTCGCTGGTGGACCTGCCTGGTTATGGTTTTGCCAAGGCTGCCAAGAACGAGAAATTCGATTTCAACGAACGCGCCGGTGATTATCTTGAAAACCGTCCGAACCTGCGGCGTGTCTTCACACTGATTGATTCGCGCCATCCGCCGCAGCGCATTGATCTGGATTTCCTCACCTGGCTTGGCGGCACCGGCGTGCCGTTTTCACTGGTTTTCACCAAGACCGACAAGCAGTCGCCCGCCAAAACGCGGGCGTCGATCGCCCTGTTCATGGAAACCCTCGCGCCGCAGGTATCCGCGCTGCCGGCAGCACTGACCAGCTCGACCAAGACCGGCGACGGCCGCAAAGACATCCTGCGCGCGATCAGCCGCGAGGATGCATGAAACTAGAACGAGAAATGAACTGCAGATGAAGGCAACCGGGCGCACATTCGATCACGCGGCCCACTGTATTTCCATCGCTGCGGATTCCAGGCTCATTCGCGTTTATGAGCGTCCATTGGCGGTTTTAGAATCACCGGCTGCGGGCTGAGAAAACCTTCGATGTTCAGATTGCCCGCCTCGTCCACGCGCAGGGTGACCGCACCGGATTCGGCTTGGTCGATGACATGGATGCCGCGCGATTTCCAGTAGGTGATCGCACCCGGCGGCACGGCCTCGCCTTCAGGGTAGGACTTGTTGGATGCGATGATCGCCCGCGGGTTGACCGCATCCAGGAAGTCGTCACACAGAGTGATGTCAGTGCGGTGGCGGCCGGCGATGATCACATCGGCGGCGACGTCCGTGTGGGCATCGAGCATCCGCAGTTCAGTGCCCATGCCGGCATCGTTGGTGAGCAGGATTTTCCAACCGCGCCAATGCAGACGGAAAATGGCGACGCGGTCATCGGCCAGCGCGTTGTGGGCGTAGGGATCCGGCGCGTGGAGGATCTCGAGCGTGGCACCGTCGGGCATGGCGATCGAGCGGGTGCTGGCGGCGTGGTGGATTTGCACGCCGTTTTGCGGCGCTTGTTCGATCCACGCACGGAAGCCCGGGCTGCGTGATCGTTTTACCGGAAGCAAGGCCTGGCGGATGGGAAAGGTTTCCCAAACCGGCGGACCGCCACCGAGATGTCCGCCGTCCGGATGGGTCAACACCACCGAATCCGGCATGATGCGCAAACGCTGCAAGGAAGCTGCCAACACGAAGTCAAAACTCTGGCGGCCGCCGCAATCGATGAGCACCGCTGCGCCCTTGCCATCGGTGAAACAGGCCGCGCCCGCGCCATATTCGAGATCGTAAACCAGCAGCATCGGCTGTTTTTCGCCGCCAAGCATCACGTGGCCGCCGGGAATCGCGGAAAACCCACGTGCCGAGAACACGCAGGCATGGGCCACCCAGCCATTGAGGTGGTTGATGCCGCGGGCCAGCGGCGGGGCCACGGAAAAGATGGCGGTCGATACCAGCGCGATGGTGAGCAACACAAAAACCATTGGCACCAGCACCACGCTCGCGATCACCGAAACCGGCGTGATCATGCCAAAGTGAAACGCGGTGAGAGGGGCCGAGCCCACCCCGGCGGCGAGCGAAACCGCGAGCGAGCCGGCGGTTTTCTGGCGCAGGCCTAACAGAAATTTCTCGCGGCGGCTCATCTCCTTGAGCGGCATGTAAAGTTCCGGCCGCTCCATCCATGAGAAGGACTTGGCGGCCCACGCCGTGCCCACTGCGATCGCGGCTACCACGCCGTAGGAGAGTTGTACGCCGGGCAGAAACAACAATCGCCCGTCCCACAGCATCGCGGCTAACAGAACCGCGCCGAGAGCATTGAGCAGGTCCGGCTTGCGGCGGAAAACGAAGGCACCGAGAAACACCGCCGCCATCCACGCGGAGCGCACTGCTGGCGCGCTATGACCGGTGATCCACGCGTAGCCGAAAACCAGCGGAATCAACATCACCACCGCCCACCGCCGGGGCACGCCCGCCCAACTCAGGACCAGCCAGCCGATGCTTCCAACCATGGCCACATGCAGGCCGCTTACCGAAAACACATGCAACGTGCCGCTATTGCGGAATGCCGCGATCAGCTTCTCCTCATCCGGCGGTTGCTCGCCGATCACGACCGCGCGGATGACTTGTGCTTCCAGCGAATCATCGGCCAACCCCGCCGTCACCCGTGCGCGGAAATCATGGCGGATTCGCGCGCCGAGCGCGGCCATGGCGCTGGTTTCCACTTCGCTGCCGGAACGGATGGCGCGAAACACGGCAGCCACCCCTTGCCGGCGCAACCACTGCGCGCGGTCGAATTCACCCGGATTCCGCGCCTCCGGCAAGGGCCGGAAATGTCCTTTGGCACGCACCACCGCACCCGCCACCGGCGGCTCGCCGGGCGCGGTCCACCAAACGATGGCACCCGGCCGCGGACCCTCTAACAACCGCGCCGGAGCCGCCCAGTAGCGGCTGCCTTTCCGCCCGTCTTCTAATAGGCGTGCCTCAAGAAACGCACCCGGCGCGATGGCAAACTCCGCCTCGGCCCGTGCCCGCGTGCCATCCCGCCATGTGAAAACGCCCACTGCGATGCCGCCGCAGACGAGCCATGCCAATCCATGCCGCCAGACACCGCTGAGTGTGGCTGTTAGAGCACAGGCCCCCGCCACGGCGAGCCCCCACCAGGCATGCACATCCGCCGCCAATACACATGCCGCCGCCACCATCGCGGTGACGAACAAGGGATGCCGCCTGCTGAAATCCCGCAGCCACGCGCCCGTCATGGAAATGGCTTTTCCCATGGCTGTCGGCGCTAAAAAATCAAGCAGGCCGGTCCGAACCGTCATCCTCCGCCGAAGGGAGTTCGTATCTTGAGACACCTACCACCGGCGGCGGGGTCGGAGCGGCCACCACCGGGGCCGCTTGCTGGTCGGCCCCCCATTCGTGAAGCCTTGTGTTGGCGTTGGCCGAGTGGCGCGTGCGCGGGAATTGTTCCACCACTTGTTGCAGGATGGCGATGGACGTTGCGCGGTCGCCCAACACTTCATCATACAACTCCGCGAGGCGGAAAAGGAAGTATGCCGCATCGTTGGTCTCCCATGCCTGGCTCTCCAGCGCGTAGCGGATGGTTTCGAGGGCGGCGTTTGGATCTTCGAGGTTGTCCTTGTAGATCTTGGCAATTTCCACCCATGGCAAACGGTTCAACGGCTCTGCCTTGGCCGCCTCCTTGAAGGCTTCGATCGCGGCATGATACTCGCCCTGTGCCACCAGCACGCGGGCGTCGTGCATCACGTCTCTCTCGATCATCTCCGCGCTGTCATAAACCGCGTGGGTGACCCGCTGGGCGAAGAACGGCAGCAGATAGACCACGAAAAGAATGCCGACCAAGCCGGCGCTCAGAAAGGTCAACAGAATGCCGCTGAAGGTTCTTTCGCCCTCCACCTCGCCAAGGTTTGCTTCGAGTTTGGGAAGCGCGCCATCCGGATCACCCGCTTCCTCAATCTGGATGATCTGCTCCTGCAGTCGTTTGATTTCAGCCCCCTTGATCGAAAACAACAACCAGGCTCCGCCGACCAGCAACGCAAGTATCAGATACATCACCCATTTCATGTTGGGCGTATCTAGCGACAATACCGGCCGCGGCGGAAGTAAAAACTAACCCGATCACAAGCGCCGCGCGTTGCGGCCTTCGTCGATGAGTTTCCAGAAGTGCTTGGAACCGGCCAGCGCCTCGTCCTCCGCGAGCGGCATTTTCGAGCGGAACAGGAAATCCGAAAAGGTCCCCTTGTGCAGCACCCGGTGCACGATCACCGCGCCTTTCTTCACCTCGAAGTAAAAGCGATAGTCCTTGGAGCGGTAGCGATACAACACGATGCCGTCGCG
Source organism: Akkermansiaceae bacterium (assembly GCA_947491475.1). Lineage (GTDB taxonomy): Bacteria > Verrucomicrobiota > Verrucomicrobiia > Verrucomicrobiales > Akkermansiaceae > Luteolibacter. Next base: position 16,177 of record CANLKN010000051.1, read on the forward strand.
CTCGATCTTGCCGAAGCGCTCGCCATTGAGGTTTTCCAGATCATCCTCGCCCACCTTGAACTCCTCCAGCAGTTCAAGCTGCTCAAGGATTTCGAGCCCGGAGAGCTCGGCGGCACTGATTTCATTGAAAACGATCTGCAACACGCGCGCAGGCTAATGCGCTGGGTCCGGGTTCGGAAAGCCGAAAGAACGGGGCTTGGTGGAGTTTCAGCGGCTGAGCCAGCCGCCATCGACGTTCATGATGGTGCCGTTGAGGTAGTCCGCCTCCTTGGAGGAAAGGAAGACGCAGCTTCCGGCGATGTCCTCGGGGGTGCCCCAGCGGCCTTCGGGGATGCGGGCGAGGATCGACTCGTTGCGTTTCTCGTCCTCGCGGATCGGGCGGGTGTTTTCGGTGGCGATGTAGCCGGGGGCCACAGCGTTCACGTTGATGCGCTCCTTGGCCCACTCGCAGGCCAGCGCCTTGGTGATCCCGGCGATGCCGCTCTTGGCGGCGGTGTAGGATGGCACCAGGATGCCGCCCTGGAACGAGAGCATCGAGGCGATGTTGACGATCTTGAGGCGGGCGTCCGCCGGTGATTGCTCGCGGCCGCCGCTGAGCCACCATTTGGCGAAGGCCTGGCAGAGGAAGAACGGCGCTGTTAGATTGATCTGGATCACCGAGTTCCAATCCTCTTCAAGGAAGTCCACGGCGGGATTGCGCTTGATGATGCCGGCGTTGTTGACCAGCGCATCCACCCGGCCGGCGGCGCTGGTGATCTGGGCCACGATGTCCTTGGCATCGGCCTGGGTCATCTTGCCGAAATCGGCCGTGATGCCGGTGAACTTGCCGCCGAGCGAGGCAACTTTTTCCGCGGTCTCGCTGTGATCGCCGATATTGACGCTGACGGTGTGGGCGCCTTCACGGGCGAAGGCGAGAAGGATGGATTGTCCGATGCCGCGGCTGGCTCCGGTGACGACGGCGACTTTGTTGGCGAATCTGCTCATGATGTGATGTTCGGGTCAGATATTGGATTTTGAAATCAGCGGAGGTCGGTGGGGACGATGGCGTCCATGTCAGTGAAGGTCTGGTTTTCACCGGCCATGCCCCAGATGAATTTATAACTTCCCTGGCCGCAGCCGGAGTGAATGGACCATGAGGGCGAGAGCACGGTGTCGTCACCGCGCACGAGGAGGTGGCGGGTGGCGGTGGGCTCACCCATGAAGTGGGCGAGCACGCGGTCTTCCATGCCGAAGTAATGATAAACCTCGCAGCGGCGGTTGTGGGTGTGCGGCGGAAAGGTGTTCCAAACGCTGCCGACGGCAAGTTCGGTGAAACCCATGACAAGTTGGCAGCTTTGGATGCCGTTTTCGTGGATGTATTGGCGGATGACGCGCTCGTTGGCGGTGGCCTGGGAGCCGAGCGGCACTGTGGTGGCATCATCGCGAGTGGCCACGGTGGTGGGATGTTTTGCGTGAGCCGGGCAACTCAGGATGAAAAACTTCGCCGGGTTTTGCGCATCCTTGCTGGCAAAGCTGACGTTTTGCGCGCCCATGCCGATGTAGATGCAGCCGAGTGCATCGACCGGATGGGTCTTGCCATCCACGGTGACTTCGCCAGGGCCGCCGGTGTTGATGGCTCCGAGTTCGCGGCGCTCCAGAAAAGACGCGCGGCCGGTTTCCTTGCAATTAGGCAGCTCGAGCGCCGCAGCAGTCGGCACTGCGCCGGCCACCACCATGCGATCGAGATCGGTGAACAGGCCGTTGAGCCGGCCGGGCTGGAAAATGCTGGAGACCAGGAAGGCCTCGCGCAGTTCCGCAGTCGTCATGCGGCTGACTTCCTGCGGGCGGGGCATGCGGCGGATGATGGGATCGAACATGATGGTTGATTGGTTTTCCTGACGGGCGGCAGTGGAAACCCATCGCCAGCGGGTTGGAAGAAAAATCACCGGGCTCACCCTTGCATGCCAGAGGGATTTTACGGTTTCCGGGCGGGCAGCCGACCGCTAGGCTGCGCGCGTGACGACACATGAAGGTGACATGCTGGTGGCCGCGCCGGAGCGCTGGGATGAGGTGTGTTTCGCCGTGCCGGCGATTCGCGCCTTGATGGCATCCGGCATGCAAGTGGGGGTGCTATGCCACGCCGGGCAGCGGGAATTTTGGGAAACGCTGCCGGGGCTGGCGGTGATCGAATGCCCGCGGAAGGTGCGCGATCTGGTGTCCGTGATTTCCGGCAAGTGGCGGGCGGCACTGCTCTGGGAGGCAGGATTCGCGGCAGACGCGTTCAAAGTCGCAGCGCTGCCGCAGCGCCTGGGGCCAGCCACCGGGAAGCTAGCGAAGCAACTCACCCATCCGCTGGGCCTGACCGAAAAACCATTGGATCACCGGGTGCGCTTTTATCTTTCCGCCGTAGAGGAAATGGGGATCCACACCACGCAGGCGGTGTTTTTCGCGCCGGTGAACATCGGAATCAAACGCTCGCCGCGGGCGGTTTTGCTGAGCCCGGAATCGGATTTCGGAGCAAGCCATGAATGGCCATTGGATCGCTGGTTGGAAATCGGCCGAAAGCTACTCGATGCCGACCAACGCGTGACGGTGGTCGGCCTGGGTCCCAGGCGCAACAGCCCGGCGGTAACCCTTGCGGGCGAACTCGGCGGTGAAGTCGAGTTTTTCCGTGCCGAACCCCTCGTCGGCACGCTGCCCATGCTCGCGGCGCAGGCGTTTGTCGTTGCGGCGGATGGTTCGCTGCCGCATCTGGCGGCGCATGTGGGAGCGACGTGCGTCACACTTTTCGGCCCGAATGACCCGCTGTGGAAACGCCCGCTAGGCAAACGCCACACGGTGGTGAAACGCCACGTCGAATGCGCTCCCTGCCTGCTGCCCAAATGCCCGCTCGACCTGCGCTGCCAGCACGAACTGGAAACCGAACGCGTGTGGGCGGCGGTGCGTGCATTGATTCATCCCGGAACATGACACGTGCGGCTCTGCCGACAACTGCCCAACTAACCGCTTTGACACGGCCCCGCGGCTTCTGCATGGTATCCCGCATGCAGGCCATGCAGTTCGAACAATCCGTCGTTTCAATCCTGAAACGTGAGAAGCGCTTTGATCCGCATGCTTATTTTTTCCTCAAGGACGCGCTGGATTTCACCCTCAAGCACATTGCCGAAAACAACGGTGGCCAGGCGCGCCATGTCAGCGGGCCGGAACTGCTGGAAGGCTTCCGGGATTTTGCGCTCGAACAATTTGGCCCCATGGCATCCACCCTGATGCGCGAGTGGGGCATCCGGAAATGCCAGGATGTGGGCGACATGGTATTCCACCTGATCGAAGAACAAGTTTTCGGCAAACAGGAATCGGACAATCGCGAGGATTTTTCCGGAGTCTTTGATCTGGAGGATTCGCTGGTCAGGCCATTCCTGCCGCAGCGCCGGATCACCGCCATGGAAAACCGCGGCCGCAGCCTCGTCACACCGCCTCGCTCAGGAAATCGTATTCCTGGCCCTTCCACGCTGAGCTGATGGATTCAGGGGTTTTTCGGTTTGGGATCGGTGATGGCAGACCAATCAAAATCGCCGTGATCGAGTCGGTGAACTTCGCTGGCATAGACGACGTCCTCATTGCGCGGATCCATGGCCGCTGCGACCTGGACAAACATGCGGGAGAGTTGGGTGTTTTGCGCTCCACCCTGTTTATCAAGGATCTGGCTACGGGAGAAAAGCAGCCTCGCGAATGCCTGCGGGCTGTAGTTTCCCTCGGCAAGCTCGGGCATCATGCCGCGTGAGAGCTGGAAGCCGACCACCAGCGCGCGCTTGTTGCGCGGTGAAAGATGGAGTGCGAGCGCCAACATGCGGCGGGCCTCCTCGAGCGACGCGGGCGCGGCTTTCGCAGCGATCACCTGGCTGGCTGCATGGTTGGCTAGGTTGGTGGCGTATTCTTCGCGCTCGGCGTCCAGCATGCCAAGCTCCGGCGTGAAGACGCTTTGCGTGATCTTCGGCGCGTGCCAGACGAATTTCTTGGTCTCCTCCGCAGCATGCGCCATGGCCAAGCCCAGGGATAAAAGCGTCGCCGCTTGCCAAATGCCCTTCATCACCGATAAACATGGAAAAACATGACTCACTTGCAAGAGGCATTTCCAAACTCCAGCGATCAAAAGCTTCAACTCCGCATCGCGATGCTTGGTTTGCTGCGCCAAAACTCCGCGTGCAGCAGCGCGATCGGGACAGCTTTGGAATACTGGCTCACTCAACATCCCGGCGCCCGGACCATCGCTGTCTTTGCCGCGCTGCCTGGCGAGGCCGATCTAACAGAAATCATCTCGCGCCACCCCGCCCGGCGCTGGGTCTATCCGCGTGTGCGCGGCGGGGACTTGGATTTCCATGATGTGGAGGATCCAGCCGTCGGACTGCGGCCAGGCAATTTCGGCATCCGCGAGCCATTGGCGGACCTGCCGCTGGTGGCGGTGGGGGAAATCGACGCTTTTTTCTGCCCCGGGCTGGCCTTTGACCGGCGCGGCGGGCGTCTCGGTCGCGGCCGTGGTTATTACGACCGCCTGCTAGCCCGGGCCCGTCCTGACGCACTCAAGATCGGCGTGGGTTTTCCCTGGCAGATCGTGCCGGACACCTTTGCGGAAGCTCACGACATTTCCATGGACCAGGTGATCTGCGGCTGAGCGGCCACTTGAGGTTCTAAACCCACTCCGGCACTTCCAGGCTGAACTCCGGGATGCGCGCGAAGATCCACTCGCCGGCGGCTTCGCCGAAAAACGCGCCCGAGACCTGTGCCCGCTTGGCCACCACATGATAGCTGTTGTAGGAAAAATGTCCGCCGGGGTCGATCACCGGTGTCTGGCCCACCACTCCATCGCCTTCGACCACCGTAACATCGCCATCGTCCTCGCGCACCACCCATTTGCGGCCGCGGATGGTCACCGGCACCGGCGAGTCGTTGAAAATCGATATGAAATACACGAACGGGTGCGGCTTTTCCGGCGGTGCGTCGAGACCGGGCATATAAACCACGTCGTCCACCCGCACGCGCAGTCCCTCGAATTCCCGAATCTCACCAGACATGCCCGGGATGTTTCCGCCTGCGGCCATCCATGCCAAGCATGAAAAGCATCATGGATGCGGTCGGGATTTACGCGTGAATTACTCCGGATCGCGTGTTGTATCTCCGCGCCATGGCAAACCCGCACGGCATGTCCCAAAGCGAAATATGAACCTTAAAAGAGGCCTCATCAGCAGAATTTGTTTGAGCAGGGCGGTTCAGGAAGATCTCCAAGATTATCATAGAGAACGAGTTTGAGCACCTCGAAGGAGCGGTGACCATATGTGCAACAGAGTCGGGAAGAGATGGAGGTGCTCTTCACGCTAATACCCGTAGGCATCCTCGATGGCGGCTTGGTTCGCCTTCAGGCCCTCCAACAAGGTCATGAACTCGTTGGGATTGGTATCGCGCCAGTTCATGTTTTCGCTGTGTATGGCCGATGGGAGAGGGAGTATCTGTCGGGCACGGGCTCAATCACCACCTGACATAGAAGAAACCACGCCACCCCGGCATCGATCACCGGAAACACACCCAAGTAATGGCCTACAATTGCCCTAGCACCAAATTTTACTTGTTAACAATCTCTGTTACTCATTGAAAATAAGGTGGGCCCGCAGGGATTTGAACCCTGGACCAAGGGATTATGAGTCCCCTGCTCTAACCGCTGAGCTACAGGCCCTGTATGGGTTTCCGCGTGTTTTTGTGTTGTTTGTCACCCCGATTTGCCACACCGTGCAAAGAACAAAACACAACACCACAGAACAAATGACTACATCTCGAAAAACCACCAAGAAGACCACTCGTCTGAAGCGGTAGAAGTTGGAGAATCTGTTTCGTCATGCGAATGGCATATATTGGGTCCGCGCCAAGGTCAATGGGAAGTCCTCTACGAAGCCACCGGCGTCATCACCCGCTTCACCGATCAGCGCGATCCCAAGCCCCGCTCACGCGAGGTCTTCTCTTTCCACCGTCCGGAAACCCTCCGCGAACTCCTCTCTCAGGAAAAATCCCTCCGCGCCCGTCTGCTGGACCTTCCCGCCCTCATCCCCCTCGACCTCCGGGATTGCCAGGTCGATGCCGTCACCGAGCTCGACGGGTCCGTGAAAAAGGCCAAGCCCCGCTCGCTCGTCCAGATGGCAACGGGGGCTGGCAAAACCTTCACCTCCATCACCTTCATCTATCGACTGCTCAAGCACGCCCGCATCAAGCGCGTCCTCTTCCTCGTCGATACCCGCAACCTCGGCGAGCAGGCCGAGCAGGAGTTTCTCGCCTATCAGCCATCCGACGACAACCGAAAGTTCACCGAACTCTACACCGTCCAACGCCTCAACTCCTCCCACGTCCCGAAAGATGCCGAGGTCTGCATCTCCACCATCCAGCGGATGTATTCGATCCTCCAAAACAAGGAGCTCGACGAATCCGCCGAAGACGAAAACCCCGGTGAACGGAAATCCACCCGCAAGGAACCATTCCCCGTCGTCTATAACGAAAAAGTCCCCATCGAGCACTTCGACCTCATCATCATCGATGAATGCCACCGCTCGATCTACAATCTCTGGCGGCAGGTGCTGGATTACTTCGACGCCTTCCTCGTTGGTCTTACCGCCACGCCGGACGCCCGCACCTACGCCTTCTTCAATCAAAACGTCGTTTCCGAATACACCCACGAGGACGCCGTGGCCGATGGTGTGAACGTCCAGGGCGAGATCTACCTCATCGAAACCGAGGTCACCCAAAACGGTGGCACCGTTCTCAAGGGCCTCGTCGAGAAACGCGAAAAGCTCACCCGCGCCAAACGCTGGGAAGCCCAGGACGAAGACGAAGCCTATTCCAACAAGGCGCTCGACCGCGACATCGTCAATAAATCCCAGATCCGCAAGGTCATCCAGACCTTCCGCGACAAGCTGCCGGAAATCTTTCCTGACCGCAGCGGCTCCGATGGCGAATACGAGGTCCCGAAAACCCTCGTCTTCGCCAAGACGGATTCCCACGCCGACGACATCATCCAGATCATCCGCGAGGAGTTCGGCGAATCCTCCGCCTTCTGCAAAAAGGTCACTTACAAGAACGAGGAAGATCCCAAGTCCGTCCTCCAGCAGTTCCGCAACGAATACCACCCGCGCATCGCCGTCACCGTGGACATGATCGCCACCGGCACCGACGTGAAACCGCTCGAATGCCTGCTCTTCATGCGCGACGTGAAATCCCGCGGCTACTTCGAGCAGATGAAAGGCCGCGGCACCCGCACGCTCGACCACGATGGCTTGCGCAAAGCCTCGCCCGCTGCGAAGACCGCCAAGACCCACTATGTCATCGTCGATGCCATAGGCGTCACCAAGTCGCTCAAGACCGCCAGCCGCCCTCCCATCACCAAGCCCTCCGTGCCCTTCAAGGACCTCGCGATGGAAGTCGTCATGGGGGCCACCGATGCCGATACCATCTCCTCCCTCGCCGGACGCCTCGCCCGCATCGAGCGCATGCTCACGGAGGAGCAAAAACAAGCCGTCGCCGAAAAACTCGGCGGCACGTCCATCAACCAGCTCGTTCGAAACCTTTTCCACGCCATCGACGGCGAGGCCATCGAGCAAAAGGCCCTCGAACTCACCGGCCAGCAGCCCGGCACCGAACCCGGCGACTTCGCCCGGGAAAAGGCCCAGCAACAACTCGTCGCCACCGCCGCCGCGCCGCTCACCGGCGCCGCCGTGAAACTCATCGTCGAGACCTGCACCGCCAATCTCCAGACCATCGACCTCGATACCCAGGACACCCTCGTCCGCGCCGAGTGGGATGCCGATGCCCGCGAGCGCTCCGCCGCCTTCGTTTCCGAATTCGAAACTTTCTGCCGCGAGCATCAGGACCGGCTCGACGCCCTCACCATCTTCTATCAGCAACCGCAGCGCCGCCAGGAAGTCACGCTCGACCAAATCAAGAGCGTGCTCGCAGCTCTCAAGCAGGACGCCCCGCGCCTCGCCCCGCTCCGCGTTTGGGAAGCCTACGCCCGGCTCGATGCCCTGCCGGAAAACGCCAAACCACTCACCGAGCTGACCGCCCTCGTCGCCCTCATCCGCCGCGCCTGCGGCCTCGATGCAGCCCTCACGCCCTTCGACGCCACCGTCCGCCGCAACTACCGCGACTGGATCCTCAAGAAGAACGCAGGCCAGCCCTTCAACGAATCCCAGACCGCCTTCCTCCAGCTCATCCGCGACCACATCATGACCTCCCTTCGCTTCGAGCGCGACGACCTCGACTTCGCCCCCTTCGACGCCCAAGGCGGCCTCGGCAAAATGCACCAACTCTTCGGCGACCAAATGGACGCGCTGATTGAGGAAATCAACGGGGAGCTGGTGGCATGAGTAAAAATCAGATGCCACCGACTTGGGAAAATTGTGTCCTATCAGACTTGGGAGACATCAGCAGCGGTGGAACCCCGTCCACAAAGAATCCGGAATTATGGGGTGACGACATTCCTTGGATCAGCCCATCCGATCTTACCGGCTACACCGCCAAATACATCGCCCGAGGAGCCAAATCGCTCAGTAAAAAAGGACTCCTCAAAAGCTCGGCGAAGCTCATGCCAGCTGGAAGCGTTCACTTCTCGTCACGTGCGCCAATCGGCTACGTCGCGATCTCCTCACAAAGTCTTTGCACCAATCAAGGGTTCAAGAGCCTTGCCCCTGCTGATGGCGTCTTCAATGAGTATGTCTATTTCCACTTGAAGAGCATTAAGGGCTTGGCCAATTCGCTCGCAACAGGAACGACGTTCAAGGAACTGTCTGGGAAGGCATTCGCAAAGTTACCCATCCCCCTCCCACCCCTCGCCGAGCAGCGGCGGATCGTCGCGAAGATCGAGGAGCTGTTCAGCGAGCTGGACGCCGGGGAGGAGAGCCTGCGCCGGGCGCGGCGGCAACTCGGCGTCTATCGCCAGTCCCTCCTCAAACAAGCCTTCGAGGGCAAACTCACCGAACAATGGCGCAAACAAAATCTCCACCTCCTTGAATCCGCCGACGTTGAATCAGTCGAGACTTCGGAAAGACTTCCCTCCGAGTGGCGAGCAATCAAACTTGGAAGTGCTATCGAGAATCCCTCATACGGCACATCTAAAAAATGTTCCTACGAAAGCGACGGTGTCGGTGTTCTCCGCATCCCAAACGTGGTGAATGGAGCCATCGACGCGGCGGATCTAAAGTTTGCGGAATTCACAGAAGACGAAGTGGCTTCGTATGAACTCAAAGCCGGTGATCTGCTCATGATTCGCTCGAACGGTAGTGTTTCAATCGTTGGACGCTGCGCGCTGATCGAACCAAAGCACACCGGCCTTCTATATGCTGGCTACCTCATCAAACTTCGACCAATCAAATCCCTGATTGATCCGTTCTTTCTTCGCATCCAGCTGGCATCTCTCAGGCTGCGTTCTCAAATCGAGTTCTCCGCGAAGTCAACAAGTGGCGTGAACAACATCAACTCGAAGGAAATTCAGCGACTCGTTATCGCGCTCCCGCCCCTCCCCGAGCAACAAGAAATCGTCCGCCTCCTCGACGAGCAGTTCACGGTGATCGAGCAGAACGAGCGAGAGATCGACGCCGCCTTGAAGCGCAGCGCCGCCCTGCGCCAGTCCATCCTGAAAAAGGCCTTCACCGGCCAGCTCGTCCCCCAAGACCCCACCGACGAACCCGCCACCGCCCTGCTGGAGCGGATTCGCGAAGAGCGGGAAGCAAGTCCATCAGCCACCATCCGCCGCACCAAAATCAGAAAATGACCACAGAGCGCACAGAATGCACGGAATGGAAGAGAATGAGCAGTTCTGCCCAAAGCGCGCCAGCATCCCATCCGTGCATTCCGTGCAATCCGTGGTTAAAAAATCTTGCATTGAACTCTCCTCGTCCAGCTTCGGCGCGGCACGGGCGTTGACGGGCATGGGGTTGGCAACGTAGATTCAACCATGGCCGCAGTCGTACCAGTCGCCCCCACAGGCTCCGTCCTTGTCTGGGCGAGGGTTGAGAGCGGCTATGACCCCGAGCGGGTTGCGAAGCGGCTCGGGGTGAAGCCGGAGCGGGTTGCGGAGTGGGAGGCAGGTGAGCTGGTGCCGACCATGCGGCAGCTGGAAAGTCTGGCGAAGTTCTACCATCGACCTCTCGGCATCTTTTTCCGGCCCAAGCCTCCCGTTATGGCGCCTTTAGCCGCCGAATACCGGCGACTGCCCGGGGTGACTCCCGGTCATGAATCCCCCGAACTGCGGCTTGCCGTAAGGAAAATGTCGAACCGTCGGGAAATGATGGTGGAGCTTCTGGAAGAACTTGGCGAGGCCGTCCCGCTATTCGGATTGGCCGCCCATCTCGATGAAAAACCGGAAACCATCGCCGAACGCCTGAGGTGCGAACTGACTCTGCCCGTGGAGATCCAACTGGACTGGACCACTGAGTGGGAGGCGTGGGCGTCGTGGCGTGCCGCGGTCGAAGATCTCGGCGTGCTGGTTTTCCAGTTCCCAAAAGTGTCCCTGGAAGAAGCGCGCGGAATTTCCCTTCTCCACTGGCCAATGCCGGTAGCGGGGGTGAACTCCAAGGAGATGTCTCCGGAAGCCCGGAGCTTCACTCTCATGCATGAGGTGGTGCATCTCATGTTGGCAGCCGGACATGAGGAACTACCAGCGGCGAAAGAAAGCCGACGCGGAGCCGACTGGCAGCTAGTGGAGCGCTTTGCCGAGGAAACGGCGAGTCATGTGCTCGTGCCGGAACGGGCATTGGCGCTCATGGTTTCAGCCATGAACCTGTCCGCACAAGACTGGGATTTGGCAAGCGTCCGCAAGCTGGCCCGGAAGTTTCACATCACCCCACTTGCCATGGCGACCCGGCTTCGTGCCTCTGGCTATTTTGATTGGGCGTTTTACAGGCACTGGAAACAGGAGTGGGATGCCCATGTCGCGACGCTCAAACCTCGGGGCGGGGGCTTTTCCACACCCGTTGGCAAGACCTTGGGCCGGGCAGGCCAGCCATTCACGCGACTTGTTCTGGAAGCCATGTCTGCCAACCGGATCACATCGGATCAGGCGGCGCGCCACCTGGATTTGAAATTCGAACATTTCGGTAAGCTCAAGGACGCGCTCAGGGCACGTCCGGGAACGGGAGGTGCCGATGAGTGACGGTCCGGGCCAGAAGCGGACCTATGCGGTCGATACCAACATCTACATGGATTGGCAGGCACGCCACTATCCGACCGATGTGTTTGAGTCGCTCGTCGCACGCATCGACGATTTGATCGGCGAAGGTCGGTGCATTTCACCGGCTCTCGTTCACGAAGAGCTGGATGCCGTAGGGACGGGGGAACTGAGCGCTTGGGCCGACGAACGGAAATCCATCTGGGTGCCGAATGCGGAGATTCTGGCAGGTGCCCTCGTCATCCAATCCCGGTTTCCCGGATTGCTCGATCCGAAGGCAGAATTTGAAGAAGCGGATGCCTACGTCATTGCCCTTGCCCAACAACGCGACGGCATCGTGGTCACCTCGGAAACACCTGCCGCTGAGAAACGTAAACCCAAGCGTGAACTCTTTGTTCCCGATGTCTGTCGGGAACTCGGTGTTCCATGCATCAACCTTCTGGGATTGATGAGGCGCGAAGGCTGGAAACTCTAACCAATACAGCCAAAAGGCAAAAACACTCCTCTGAGTCTACCTGAATACCCGACGCGGAGCGTTGGCGTTCGACTCATTGGAGTGCGCCACACGAAACACATCATGTTCCCCCAAGTCAACACTCCCACATGGCGTAAGTTCACCTACGAGGAACTCACCGCCCGCGACAAAACCAGCCTCGACCTATTCTGGCTCAAGGACGACAGCCTCGCAGACCTCGACAACCTTCCCGAACCCGCCGACCTCGCCGACGAGATCATCGACAACATCGAGGCGGGCCTGCTCAGCTTCCGCGCCGTCGCCGCAGCGTTGCAACCAGCCGCTGCGGGTTCATGAATCCAAAACCGTATGGAAGTGTGACAAGCCATGAGCAAATGGCAGGAAGCAATAATCAAGGCACCAAGGGATTTCTCCTGGTCGCGCCTGGCATCACCATCAAGGACCGGCTCCGCGTGGGCTTCACGTTATGCACTCTGCGAAGCCTTCTTTCAATATGGCTGCCACATCGGAGAAAACATTGGCGGCAGTAGCTTGGCCGCTGCCGAGCGCCAGCAGCGGCACTTGCTCGCGGGTGTGGTCGGTGCCGGGGTGGTAGGGGTCGTTGCCGTGGTCGGCGGTGAGGATGACGAGGTCGCCGGGCTGGATTTTAGTTAGAAAACCACCGAGCCAGTCATCGAACTCGCGCAGGCAGGCGGCATAACCTGCGGGATCGCGGCGGTGGCCGTAGAGAGAATCGAAGTCCACCAGGTTGGCGAGGATGAAATGCGGCTGCGGCCTGCGTTCGGCCCACAAGCGGTCGATGGCGGTCATGCCGCCGGCGTTGTATTGGGTGGGGTGGGATTCGCTGATGCCGGAGCCGGCGAAGATGTCATGGATTTTGCCCACGCCGATGGTTTGCACGCCGGCGGCTTGCAGGCGGTTGAGCACGGTATCGCCGGGCATGAGCGAGTAGTCGTGGCGGTTGCCGGTGCGCTTGAAGTTTGCCGGCGAGTTGCCGACAAAGGGCCGGGCGATCACGCGGCCGATGCGGATGCCGCGCGCGTCGAGTTCATGGCGCGCGGTTTGGCACAGGGCCCACAAGCGTTGCAGGCCGTAGGTTTCCTCGTGCGCGGCGATTTGCAGGACGCTGTCGGCACTGGTGTAGAGGATCGGTTTTCCAGTGCGCATGTGCTCCGCACCGAGCTGGCTGAGGATCTCGGTGCCGGATGAGGCGTAGTTTCCGATGAACTCGACACCGCCGGCTTGGGCGATGGCGGAAACGAGGTCGTCGGGAAATTTTTCGAAAGTGGCAAACGGTTCGTCGAGCGTGCAGCCCATCAGTTCCCAGTGGCCGGTGGTGGTGTCCTTGCCGGCAGATTGGGCGCTGAGCCGGGCCCACCGCGCGCCTTCCATCAAGTTTGCGGGGAGGTCGAGGCCGAGCACTTGATAGAGGCCGAGCGAGGCGAGATGTGGCAGTTGGAAATGCGGGATACGGGCAAACAAGTGGCCGAGCGTGTCGGCCCCCTCATCGCCGTATTGCGCGGCGTCCGGCGCGGAACCGCAGCCGACGGAATCGAGCACGATGACCAGCGCGCGTTTCACGGGGCGGTTCATTTGATTTCCACGCCGCTCTTGGGCCAGATCCAGCGCACGACCTTGCCGTCCTTGATGAGCGCCCGAGCCTGGATGTTCTTCACGCCGAAGATCGTCTCCGCCTTGTAGGTGACGAGGCCGGTCTGATAGATCTGGCCGTC
>CANLKN010000052.1 GCA_947491475.1 Akkermansiaceae bacterium
GATGATTCGGGCAATCTGAAAATCGGCAATTTGACGCCAAGAAGACGGAAGAAAGGCCTATTTTTGAAGGGTCTTTGAAGAAAACGGGCATGTTCCACGGCGGAGTTCCACATCGTCCGATTTAGCCGAAAACCAGAACGCCCCTCACAGAAAAACCCAAAGTGGGAACGATATTGGGAACAAAGCCGCCAAAAGGTATAGAAGTCTTTACGGGTTGTGGTGGCGGGGAAAATGAGCGTGCGGCGGCTATCCTTTCGTTTCCGATTCCTTGGTCGGCCTTTATTATTGGCGTTGTCCTGACTTTGGCGAGACATGTCGCAACTGAACAGCGAGCTGGACGGCGATGGCAAACTCTGTGCGCCGGCTTTCGCTTCAGGCTGCCCGCGCGCGAAGGCCCCGGTTTTCAAGTGCCGTTACCTGATGCACTGGCAGTTTTATCAGGTGCACAAGAGATGGTAACCGGGGCACTTGGGCGCAGGACTCAATTTTAGGAGCTTGTGCTCACATTCAGTTGTCCTGGTGCTCCTGCGAGCCGCGTTGGCGGGAGGCGCGGTAGAGGGAATCGAGTTGATCGAGAGTGCTGGCGAGGCTTTGGCCGTCGCGCAGGTGTTGCTGGAGAGCGATGCCGCCTTCGGTTTGCAGGGCCACGTATCCGCTGTAGCGCGGGCGGACGATGGCTTCCTGCTGGGTGAGGCGCGTGCCGCTGAAGAAGCCGCCGCAGAGGGAATCGGCGAAGGCATCATCCCATGCGGCGAGGTGCGACGGCTGGCCGCCAGCTTGGACGTAGATCGTGCGCTGGGTGTGGCCGGATGCGGTGTATGCCGCGTAGTTAAGCGCCGCCTGCGGGTTCTTGCAGGATTTTGAAATGGCGATGCCGGTGCCGCCCAGCACGCTGCGCAAACGCGGGCCGCCGGAGACGAGCGATATCAGGTTTCCAAACCGCAGTTGTTTCGCTGCGAAGCCCGGGCGGGCATAGTTATTATAAGTGTAGGCAAAGGCGTTCCACGCGAAGTCATCGGTGGTGGTCATGCGTTCGGCCACCTGGATCGGGTTCATGGTGAAAATTTCGCGCGACATGGGAGCTGTGAGCTCGGCGAGCATTTCCACGGCCTGTTGCAGGATGTCTCGCGGGGCGATGCACTGGTGGTCGGCGAAGGCCTCCGCGCCGAGTGCCTTGATGAGCATGACAAGGTGCAGGAACAGGTCGGCATTGAACGCGGGAATCACCGCGAGGCCGCGCTTCGCGAGTGCCACGGCTTCGTCCCAGGTCTGCGGCACATCCGCACCGGCCTCTTCCAACAAATCCGGCCGCCAGCTCGGTGCGGGCGTGGCGGCGTCGATCGGCAGCGCGAGCAGTTTTTCCTGATAGAGATAACTCTGGAACGAAGGTCCCACGGAATGTGCGGCGAGATCGTCCAGCACCGCGGCAGGTGCGAGCGTCTTGAGATCGTGCACGAGGTTTTTCTCGAAACAAAAGCCCGACCACGGGTGGTCGATGACGATGAGGTCGAACTGAGTGGCGAGTTGGTCGATGGGCGCGTGGCCGAACTCGTCGAGCGTGCGTTTTTTCCAATGAATGCGCACGCCGGGGTGGGTTTCCTCGTAGCGCTGGGCGGTGGCGACAAGCGGCGGCAGCGCGCGGCTGTGATCCCAAGCGATGCCGGTGAGTTGGATGGGTTCGCTCATGTGAGTGGTCTGATAATGACATTGCCGGCTCCGCTGGCGGACTGGCAGGCGGCTTCGATGATCTCCATCGAGGCCAGGCCGAGATCGCCGGCCGAGCCGTTCGGAGCGGTGCCGCGGATGGCGTCGATGAAGTTGAGCGCCGGCGACTGATCGGGATAGATTTCATGAGCGGCGAGCGCTGGATACTCGCGGCGTGTGCCGGCGAAATCGACGCGCTCCATGGTGCCGCGCCAGAGTTCGAGCAGCAGGATGCCCTTGCTTCCATAGACGCGGACTTCGTAATTGCGCTCGCCAAGCGGAGTGGCCGCGGTGCTGGCCAGCGAGACGAGCGCGCCGTTTTCAAGGGTCACGGTGAGCGCGTCATAGATGTCGTTTTGCGAGCCGTCGTTGTCGAAGCGGGCGAAGACTTCCGCCGCGCGAAATCCGGTTAGGAACGTGAGATAGGCCGCCGCGTGGGAAACCTGGCAGTAAATCTGCCCGCCGCCGGCGATCGATGGATCATTGTAGGAACCATGGCGCGGCTCGACATAAACATGGTCCATGCCGTGCGTGGGCGAGGTGTTGATGCCTTTAAGCAGCTTGTCGATCGGGTTGGTCATCAGCACCGAGATCATCTTGATGCGGCCGAGCTCGCCGCTGGCGATGATGCGGCGCGCCTCAATGCCGTGGGCCGTGTAATGCCACGGGCAACTGATGAGGAGTTGGACGTTTTTCGCGTCTGCCAGCTCGACCAGCTCGCGGGCTTCGGCCACGGTGAAGGTCATCGGTTTTTCGATCAGCACATGCAGGCCTCGCTCAAGGGCGGCCTTGGCCTGGGCGTAATGCACATTGGGAGTGGATGAAACGATCACCGCATCCAGGCCGGGGCAATCGAGCAGTTCGTCCACGCCGGTGCAGGCGTGGCGCGCGTCGAAATCCGCGGCGATTTTTTCCGCCTTCGCGCGGTCCCGGCTTTGCACGGCGATCAGCTGCGCATGGGGGTGGCTTTGGAGCGCGGGAATGTGCGCGGTGGTGGCCCACCAGCCGGCACCGAGAATCCCGACGCGAGTCATTTGGCCTGCCTCACTCATGGTTGTTCCGGGTGAAGCGCGGCATCCACCATGGCGAGGATGTTTTCGACCGGCGTGCCGGCCTGCACGTTGTGGCACGAGCTGCAGATGTAGCCTTCCTTGCCGGCACCCAGCGTGCGCAGGCAGTCCTTCACCTCGGCGCGGACTTGATCCACCGTGCCGAACGGCAGCACCGATTGGTTGTCCACGCCGCCGTGGAAGATGACATCCTTGCCGAACTCCGCTTTCAACTCCGCCATGTCCATGCCCGGGCAGGCGTGCTGGATCGGATTGAGCACGTCCACACCGCAGTCGATGATGCGGCGCAGCAGCGGACGCGCCGCGCCATCGGTGTGATAGAAAACCTTCATGCCATGAGAATGGATCAACTCGCACCAGCGGGTGAGCCGCGGCTGCAGGTGGCGTTCCCACATCGGCGGCGAAAGCAGCAGCGACTGCTGGCCCGCGATGTCGTCACTCACGAAGACGAGATCATGATGACCTTGCACGAGCGGAAGCAGACGTTTCAGCATCTGACTTTGGATGTCCTCGATGCGGTCGAGGATGGCATCCACCAATTCCGGGTCTTCGATGAGGTCCATCATCGATTGTTCAAGGCCGCGCATCTGGCAGTAAATTTCAAACAACGAAACCCACGGGCCGATGACGGCGTAATCCGCCGATGCCTTTTTGGCCAGAGCCACGGCGCCATCGTAATCGAAGCGGTCGAGCTTGGGCCACCATGGGTATTCGTCGAGCGATTCAGGAGTCTCGTATCCGGCGAGTGGGGCGGAGCCGAACTCGGCATAATGCGCCTCGCCGGCCTGGATTTCCTTGAGCGGCACGCCCCACATCGTGCGGTCGCCGCCGGATTCCGCCCCGGCACCGGATTGCGCCCCGGCTTGAGTGCCTTCCTCGTTTTGATAACCGATGAAATTCCAGACGATCTTGTCGAGGCCGAGCGCGCGCCACATCGCGAAGTCGTCATCCACGCCGAAGTGGCGGCGCAGGTCGGCGATGACTTCCGCGGTGTGCCAGAGATCGACGGGCAGGCGGTCCACCGGCTGGCGGTTGAGTGTGGCGAGGATGCGTTGTCTTGGTGTCATGGCATGGATTTGTGGTTTGGGGTTTGAAAACATCATTCCTTGTAGGGAACCAGCACATCGCGATTGAGGCTGACTCCGAATCCGGGTTTCGCGGGATCGAGCGTGATGCGCCCGTTAACGGGAAGCGGCTCATCTTCGATCGCGGTGAAGATAGGTTGCACGTCCTTGCCTTCGCCGACGCTGATGAACTCTGCGTAGGGCGAGTTCGTGTTGCTCATCACGAAGTGATAGTTATAGATCGAGGCGCAATGCGGGATGATGGGCATGTCGAACGGCTTGGCCATCGCGGCGATGCGGCGTGTGGCGGTGAGCCCGCCGCACCATTGGATCTCCGGCTGGATGATGTCCGTCGCGCCGGTGGCAATGATTTGGTGGAATGCCTTGTATTGGAATTCGAGATTTCCCGTGGCGACCTGGATCGGGGCGATGCGGTCCCGCAGGCGGGCGTTCTGGTCGGTGGCCCAGCCGTTTTGCAGCGGATCTTCGAACCATTTCACGTCATAATCCCGCACTCGCCCGGCGAGGCGTGCGGCGAATTCCAGATCCCATGAAAGATAGCAGTCGATCATGATCTCCATGTCATCACCGAGGTCGCCGCGCAGCTTCGCGATGAGATTCTCCATCTTTTTCAAGCCATCGCGGCCGTCCGCGGCGCCCCATGGCGCGGCGATTTTCACGCCGAAAAACCCGCGGTCCTTCCAGTGCGAGGCGAAGTCGGGATGGATCGTGACATAACAGGGGATCGATTCCTTGGTCTGGCCGCCAAGCAGGCGATAGACCGGCTGCTTGAGCGCGTGGCCCATCAAGTCCCACAGCGCGAGGTCCACACCGGCGATGGCCATGTTGGTGATGCCGCCGAGGCCGTAGGGCAGCGTTGAGCGGTTCATCTGATCCCAGATGAGCTCGATGTTGAACGGGTCCTGGCCGATGAGAAAACGGCGGAAATGCTGGTCGATGACCGCACAGGCGAAAGCACCGCCACCGTAGTTCACACAGCTTCCCGTGATGCCCTCGTCGGTCTCGATCTCGATGGCGTAGGGATCCTGGCCGGGGCCCATCCAGAGCGTGCGCAGCCCGGCGAAGCGGGGATGCACGGACATCGGATTCGCGACGAGCGAGTTGGCGATCCAGCCGCCGCCCCAGTATTGGGATTCGCCTTGCGCCGCGCCGCGCACGCCACCCTGCCCGGAACGGATCAGGTGGAGTTTGACGTCCGTGATTTTCATGGCGACGGGGAAGGAGGCTTCAGCAGGCGGACGGGAAGGGTTTCAACTTGTCCCGGTTCAGTTCGACACCGAAGCCCGGTTTCTTGTCATCAAGCGTGATGTGGCCGTTCACGGGCAGCGGCTCGCCGATGATGGTGTCGAAAATCGGGTGCAGTTCCTTGCCTTCGCCGGTGGTGAGGAACTCGGCATAGGCGCTGTTGGTGTTGCTCATCACGAAGTGATAGTTATAGACCGATGCGCCGTGCGGGATGACCTGCATGTCATAGGGCTTGGCCATGGCGGCGATCCTGCGGGTGGGTGTGAGTCCGCCGCACCATTGGATTTCCGGCTGGATGATGTCCGTGGCGCGGTTGGCGATGATGTTGTGGAAGGCCTTATAGTGGTATTCCAAATTGCCGGTGGCGAGCTGGATGGGCGCGATGCGTTCGCGCAGATAGGCGTTCTGGTCGGTTGCCCAGCCGTTTTGCAGCGGATCCTCGAACCACTTGATGTCCAAGTCCCGCACGCGCTCGGCGACGCGGCAGGTGAACTCAACGTCCCACGAGAGATAACAATCGACCATGATCTCCATGTCATCGCCGAGGTCCTGGCGGAGTTTGCCGAGCAGTTCCCCCATGTTCTTGATGCCGGCGCGGCCGCTTTCCACGCCCCACGGCGCGGCGATTTTCACACCGAAAAAACCGCGGTCCTTCCAATGCGAGGCGTAGTCCGGATGGATGGTGGCATAACAGGGAATGGTGTCCTTGGTTTGGCCGCCGAGCAGTTTGTAAACCGGGACGCCGAGTGATTTGGCGACAAGGTCGTAGAGCGCGAGGTCCACGCCGGCCATGGCCATGTTGGTGATTCCGCCGAGGCCGTAGGGCAGGGTGGAGCGGTTCATCTGGTCCCAGATGAGCTCGATGTTGAACGGATCCTGGCCGATGAGGAAACGGCGGAAATGCTGGTCGATCACCGCGCAGGCAAAAGCTCCGCCGCCGTAGTTCACGCAACTGCCGGTGACGCCCTCGTCGGTCTCGATTTCGATGGCGTAGGGGTCCTGGCCGGGGCCCATCCAGAGGCTGCGGATGCGCGAGTATTTCGGGTGCACCGACATCGGATTGGCGATCAGGGTTCCCGCCTGCCAGCCGCCGCCCCAGTATTGGGATTCGCCTTGTGCCGCGCCGCGCGCCCCCGTGTCTCCGGAGGAAATGGTGTAGAGTTTGATGCCGGTGATTTTCATGATCAATGGACAACATGGCCGCGGCGGCTGCCCGAGCCACTCCCAACGGGTGGCAGGACGCGACAAAGAATTGCCAGATTGCGACAACCGGGGCATACCCCGCTGCGTGAAGCCCGGATACCATTACTTTGAAGTCGGTGAGCGTGAAATCGGCACGGGGCTTTATCTGACCTCGGTCGGCTGGCGCGGGGTGCGGTCCGGTGAGAGCTATCCTCCGCCGGGACATCCAGAGGATTATGACTTTTCATGGTCGAAAGGACGCGTGCTTACGGACACGGCTCTGATTTTCATCGGCACGGGCAGAGGTGAGTTCGAGACGCGGCATGGCGGGAAATCCGATTGGCTGCCGGGCCAGGCGGTGTTGCTGCCGCCGGGGATGTGGCACCGCTATCGGCCTTTACGCGACACCGGCTGGACCGAATGCTGGCTCACGCTGAGCGGCGAACTGGCAGGCAGGCTTTGGCAGCAATGGGAGGGCTCGCTGGCGGTGCGGCCGCTGCCCGTGGATGGCGCTGCGGAGTATTTGCAGGATTTCGAGCGCTTCATCGCAATGGTCATGCACGGCAGCGGCGGCGGGCCGGGCGGAGCGCGACCACAATCGCTCACCTGGCTGGCTGCGGGGCTCGATCTGTTAGGGCGCTTTGTCGAGCAACACATGGAAAGCGCGCCAGTGGTGGCAAGCGACGATGGAGTGGAGCAGGCGTTGCGTTTCATCCGCAATCACAGCCACCGTCCGTTGAGCGTGCGGCAGGTGGCCGAGGCGGTGGGCATGACCCGTCGCACGCTTGAGCGGCGTTTCGCGCAAAGCGTGGGCCGCACGCCGCGGGAGGAACTCGAATTGCTGCGGGTGCGGCGGGCGCGCAAGCTGCTGATGGACACGCGCCGTCCGGTCAAGGAGATCGCCTATCTTTGCGGGTTCCGCGAGCCGCGCGGGTTGATCCGTGCCTGCCGCCGCTGGCTGGGGATGGCGCCGGGGAAACTGCGTGCCTCCGCTGATGCCGGGGAATGATTGGCGGGTTTGCCGCTTGCGGATGTGAAATGGTGGCGGCAACTTTTGCGCCACAAGCAACCCGGCGAGGCATCGTTTTCAAACCTGTAAATCCATCAACCCATGAGTGATGCTAGATGAAGTGAAACCATGGGTCGGCAAAACCGTGCGGCATCTGCTGGTGGATAGCTGGGAAGTCGGCTGCCAGAACTGGACGGCCGGATTCGCCGGGGAGTTCGAGAAACGTCGCGGTTATGATCCGCTGTTATTCCTGCCTGCGGTGAGCGGCCGGGTGGTCGATGGCGTGGAAGCCAGCGAGCGCTTCCTGGCGGACTTCCGCAAAACCATCCATGAACTGCTTGCGGAAAATTATTATGGAGAAATGCAGCGCTTGTGCCGCGAGCGCGGGCTTGAGTTTGTGGCGGAACCTTATGGCAACGGGTTGTTTGATCCTTTCTCGATCGGACGCTTTATCGATGTGCCGATGGGCGAGTTCTGGGTGGGCGACCAAACCCACACGCGCGGCAACAAACTGTCATCATCCATCGCCAACACCGAGGGCCGCACGGTGGTGGCGGCGGAGGCATTCACCGCATCCGGCGATGCGGCGGGTTGGCGGAATCACCCGTATTCGCTCAAGCCGCTTGGCGATGCGGCATTCGCGCAGGGAGTGAATCGTTTCGTGTTTCACCGCTATGCGCATCAACCATGGCTGGACCGCAAGCCGGGGATGACGATGGGTCCGCATGGGATTCATTTCGAGCGCACCGTCACCTGGTGGGATCAATCGCCCGCGTGGCTCGACTACCTCTCGCGCTGCCAGTTCATGCTCCAACAGGGACGGATGCAGGCGGATATATGTTATGCGTTGACCTATTGCCCGCCGGACGATGCGCCGAAGCGCGAACAACTCCGGCCCGCGCCGCCGATAGGATATGATTATGATATGGCCGCAGCCGATGACCTGCTCGAGAGGCTTGTTTTTGAAAACGGCCAACTCGCACTGCCAAGTGGTGCCAGCTACCGGATGTTGGTGTTGCCGGACAGCACCGGGCTGCAGCGCAAGAGTCTTGAAAGACTCCGCGACTTGGCGCGCGCCGGGGCCATCGTGGTGGCACCTGAACCAACTGGCCTTGAAGATTCCATCATGCAGGAACTCCGGGGTGCAGGACTCGTCCACTGGGGGGAATCTCTAACAGAAATACTCAAGTCCGCCGGAATCCAACCAGACTTCGAAGTGCTTTCCAAAGTCCTGCCCGCCGCCATCCGGCATATCCACCGCCAGACTGCCGATGCGGACATTTACTTCGTGGCCAATCCCTCGGAAGAACCGTTTGAGGCCTTGTGCGCCTTCCGCGTGGCAGGCCGCCAACCGGAGATCTGGCATCCCGAAAACGGGCGTATCACGCTGTCCGCATTGCATGAACAAGCGGACGGACGCACCGTGATGCCCCTTCGCTTCGGCCCGGCGGAGTCGTTCTTCGTGGTGTTCCGCAAGCCTCTCACAGCGCCCCATCTCGTCGGTGTGCGCGATGAGCGGGATGCCTCGCTGCGCATGAAAATGAACCCGTCAGGCGATATCGAAGCGACAGTTTCCCGCAACGGCGACTACCGGCTTACGGATTCTTTGGGACGGCCGCACGAATTATCCGTCACCGGTATTCCCGCTCCGATTGAGTTGAGTGGTGCGTGGAAACTGAATTTTCCTGCGGGCAAGGGTGCGCCGGAATCGACCGAGTTCGATTCGTTGATCTCATGGACTGCGCACCCGGATCCGGGCATCCGCTATTTTTCGGGCACGGCAAGTTATATCAAATCCTTCGATCTCCCCGCCGGGGCGCTTGCCGCAGGGCGGGTCATCGAACTCGATCTGGGTGTGGTGAAGTATCTTGCAGAGGTTTTTCTCAACGGCAAGAAACTCGCCACTTTGTGGAAGCCGCCGTTTCGGGTCGATCTCACCGAAACGGCCCGCGAGGGTGTCAACGAACTGGAAGTGCGTGTCGTCAATTTATGGCCGAACCGCCTGATCGGCGATGAGCAACTGCCGCCGGATGCCGAGTGGGTGAAAGTGCGCAAATTCAACGGCTATGGGCTCAAGGAATGGCCACAGTGGCTCTTGGATAATAAAACAAGCACGAGCGGGCGCATCGCTTTTGCCACATGGAAGCATTACGAAAAGGACTCGCCGCTCATCGAATCCGGCCTGTTGGGACCAGTGAAAGTGGAATTTTCCGAAAAAAGAAAGATCCTGCCCGCGACTCCGTAAAATATCCGCATCTGGCGCTCATCACCGCAAGAACCCATGAAAATTCCATCATTCATTAAAGTCATCCCCGGCCTGCTTATGACGAGTGCGTGCTTCGTGCCGTCATTCGCCCGCGCCGCGGAGGAGCGGCCAAATATCATCGTTCTGTTTGCCGACGACCTCGGCTACGCGGATCTTGGCTGCCAAGGCTCGCAGGAGGTCAAGACCCCGCGGATCGACTCACTGGCGGCGGAGGGAGTGCGCTGCACCGATGCCTATGTCACCGCGCCGATGTGCTCGCCCTCACGTGCGGGCATTCTCACCGGACGTTATCAACAGCGCTTTGGATATGAGTTCAACCTCGGTGTGACCCACACCATGAGCAAAGGACTGGATCCAGCGGAAAAAACCATAGCCGACCGCCTCAAGACCGCAGGCTACACCAGCGGGGTGATCGGCAAGTGGGATGTGGGTGCCAGCGCTCCCTATCATCCTCTGGAGCGCGGGTTTGATGAGTTTTACGGCTTTCTGGGCGGCTCGCGCCAACACAAGCCGGCCACGGCGGACATGGGGCCTTTCAACACGATGTGGCGCAACCGCGAGAAGGTGGAGGAAACGGAATGGTCCAGCGACATCTACTCCATAGAAGCCAGCGATTTCATCACCCGCCACAAGGACAAGCCGTTTTTCCTCTATGTTTCCTACACCGCGCCGCATTGGCCGATGGAGGCCAAGGACGAGGACATCGCGCCCTTCGCCCATATTCAGGACAAGCACCGCCGCACGTTGCTCGGGCTGATGGCCGGGCTCGACCGCGGCGTCGGCCGCGTGCTCGACACGCTCAAGGAGCACAAGCTCGATGAAAAAACGCTGGTCATCTTCCTAAGCGACAATGGCGGCGCCACCGGCCCGCAGCGTCCATCGCCGGACGCGCCATTTCAGTATGGCATCAACGCCTCCTACAACACGCCGCTGCGTGGTGTGAAAGGCCAGCTCCATGATGGTGGTGTGCGCGTGCCTTTCATCGCGCGCTGGTCCGGGAAACTGCCGGCCGGCCGTGTGTCCGCCGCGGTGATTTCCGCGCTCGACATCACCGCCACCGCCACCGCGCTCGCCGGGCTGCCGCACGATCCCGCGCTCGATGGCATCCCGCTTGTCCCGATCCTCGATGGCAGCCAGCCTGCACCCGAGCGCAGCCTCTTTTGGCGGGTCGGCGGCACCTCGGCCATCCGCCATGGCGCATGGAAACTCGTCACCCAGCCGGACAAGCCGGCGGAACTCTTCCATCTGGCCGAGGACATCGGCGAAAGCCGCGACCTGCGCGAGCAGGAACCCGCACGCTTCAAGGCGCTGCGCGACCTCCTCATCCAGTGGAGCTCGGAGATGAGCAAGCCCGCATGGCCGGCAGAAGCGCCCATGAGAAATCCAAGTCAGCCGAATTAACCAAACTGAAAAAAAACAATGAGACGCCAATTGATAGCAAGCATGATAGCCCTTGTATCCGCCAGTGCCGCCGGTGGTTCCGGGATCACCTTCGTGGGAGTGGAAAGCGGGGCCCCTCCGGATTTCAAGACCCAGCGCTGGTCGCTGCGCACACAGCCGAAGGAACTCGCAGTCAAAAACGACATCCATGGCGGCAGCGGTCACTACGTGCTCGCGCCCGGAGTGGATGTCAACGAAGCCGTGGACACGCCGGCGCGGATCGATTCCCACGGCACCGTCATCCGCAAGCCGGATTTCCTCAAAAATCACCCTGTTCCGGGCGCTGGAAAGTGGGTGAATTTCCCGGGTTATTCCACGGTCACCATCCCCTTCGCCACAGACAAGACGGATGCCTTCCGCATTGGCGGCATCTCGACGCGTGCCGATGCCTCGGTGGGAAAGGATGCGGAGATGATGGCCAGCGAGGCGTTCCGCTTCGAGCTATCCAGCGACGCAGCGTTCCGCCTTGGCATCATGGTGGATGCCTTCAACAGCCCGGACTTCGCGCCTGACTTCATCTCGGTGCGTCTCGATGGCGGCGACGGGTTTTGCATCAACGCCACACCGCTCACACGGGACAACAGCCCGGACCTGGTGCTCTTCGACATCAACGGCAAGGCAGGTGAAAGTTATACCGTTTCGCTCCATCGCAAGCCGCCTGTCGCAGGTGCGGAACTGGGATTCAGCCTGATCACCTTCGACCGCTTGTCGGGCGTGGACTCGCAGCCGCCGCCGGAAAAAATCAGCGCGCAGATCGGTGAGTTCAGCCGTGAGGGTGAATACATGAAGGATTATTATCTCTTCAACGAGGGCGGCACGATCCACCTGTTCTATAACGTCGGCACGGCCAGCGCGACCCAAGGCTGGAACGAAGCCGGCAATGAAAAGGCCTTCGGCCATGCCACCAGCAAAGACTTGAAACATTGGGAGCATCATCCGCGCGTTCTGCATGCCATTCCCGGCACCTGGGAAGGAGAGGTCGTTTCCGCGCCATCCATCGTCAAGCATGAAGGCGTGTATTATATGGTTTACACCGGTTTTGACGATCGGGTGCACGGCAAGCAAAGCATCGGCCTGGCGACCAGCAAGGATTTGTTCGAGTGGAAGCGCCACCCCGGCAACCCGGTTTGCACCGCGCCGGACTGGGTGATCACCCACCCGAACGGCTGGGTCGATTTCCGCGACGCGCACATCATCCGCCACGGCGACGAGTTTCTCATGTTCACCATGGCCACGACCACCAAGGGTGAGGGTGCGATCGCACTGGCAAGCTCCAAGGATGCCGTGACCTGGCAGGATCACGGTCCGGCCATCATCACCTTCAGCCAGCCGGAAAGCCCGCGCGTCTTTGAACACAATGGCACGTTTTACATGTTCGCCACCAGTGCCAACGGCCGCAAGCTGGTCAAGACCCGCGATCCCAAGTCGAACAAGTGGGAGGATGTGCCTTTCGAGTGGCCGGCACCCGGCTTGTGGTCCGGTTGGGAGGTCGTCGAGTTCGAGGGCCGCACCGTCTTCGCCGCCTTCCTTTGGAAAACGGATGGCAATTTCATCCGCTTCTGGGATGTCGAATGGGACGGCGACGTGCCGCGCGTCATCTATCACAAATAATTTGCCAACAACGGTATTGATCTTCAGTTTGCACACATATGACTAACACGATTTATCATGACGGCCGCCACTCCGCTTCCTACCGCATGGAAGCGAGCGATCAGGGGATTGTTTTTGAATACGGCAAGGGACCGGACGATTGCGACCACCTTGGTGCGCGCGAGGCCTGGGTTTTCGAGCACGAGGGGCTTTATTACATGACCTACGATGGCGCGGGCCGCGATGCCTGGCTGGCGTGTCTGGCGACCAGTCCCGATCTGGTGAACTGGGAACGCCACGGGCCGATGCTAGAATGCGGCGAGCCCGGCAGCCCGGACTCCGCGACCGCGAGTTATGGCACCACGTTTTATCACAATGGCAAGTGGCACATGTTTTATCTCGGCAGCCCCAATGCCAGCCCGGCTCCCAACAATGTGCCGATGTTTCCCTACCTCACACTCAAGGCTGAAGCGGACAACCTGCACGGCCCATGGCGCAAACGCTACGACATCACCCCGTGGCGGCCACAGCCGGAGACGTATTACTCATCCACTGCCAGTCCCGGCCGCATCATCGAGCACAATGGCGAGTTTCTCCAGTTCTTCAGCGGTTCGGTGAGCCTGCCTGATGGCAAGGATAGCCTGATCCACAAGCGCACGCTCGGCATCGCGCGGACCAGGGATCTCGACGGCCCGTGGAAGCTAGATCCCGAGCCGCTCGCACCGCTCGACGACCAGATCGAAAATTCCGAAGTCTATTACGAACCCGCCAACGGCTATTGGTTCCTGTTCACCAATCACATCGGCATCCTGCCACCCGACAGCGGAATCCGACCGGAGGAAAATGAAGCCGGCATGGAATACACCGACGCCGTCTGGGTCTATTGGAGCAAGGACCCGAACCATTGGAACCCGGAGCACAAGGCGGTTGTGTTAGACGGGCATAACTGCACTTGGTCGAAATTCTGCATCGGCCTGCCCGGCGTGGTGCCCGTTGGCGACCGCCTCGCCGTGCTCTACGACGCACCGGGCGGCGATAGCGTCAACCACATGCGCCGCAGCATCGGCCTGGCATGGCTGCCGCTTCCCCTGACTCCTCCGACGTGCCATTCCAATAGCTCTTGTCAGTGAAGTTTCGAGCATTCCAAACCAAACAGCTTCATGCCTAACTCATCCGATAGGGCCAAGCCGGCATACTCTCTCACCCGCCGCCATTTCATGCAGCTTGCGGGAGTGAGCACCGCCGTGATGACTCTGCCGCGCATGTCGGCCTACGCCGGTCCATTCGTGAAGGAGGATTTCCTCAAGCTCATCCCGCCCGACAAGAAGCTCGACCCCGCATGGGTGGCCTCGCTGACCACGCGCGGCGAACCGGAAACCTTCACCGGCGAGGCGCTGGAACGCATCGGCATGCCGGTGGGCGGCATGTTCACCGGCACGCTCTATCTCGGTGGTGACGGACGCCTGTGGCTGTGGGATATCTTCAACCAGCGCCGCCATGGATTGGAGGCGCACACCGCGACATACCGTGGCAAGGAGCTCAATTCGGTCCGCGGCAGCAACTACCGTCACTTGGAGCAGGGCTTTTCTCTTATTGTGAAATCCTCCGCAGGCGAAACCCGCCGCACGCTGGACAACAGCAAGACCGGCTTCCGCAATGTGAGTTTCACCGGCGAGTATCCAATCGGCGTGGTGTGCTACAGTGATCCGGAGCTGCCCGTGCAGGTGAAACTGGAGGCGTTCTCTCCATTTTCACCTCTCAACGTTAATCATTCGAGCCTGCCTCTAACGGTTTCAGTTTTGAAATCAAAAACACCGGCGGTGAAGAAGTCGAAGTCGAACTCGAAGGCCTGCTGGAAAATGGCGTGTTTCACAATCACCGCTACCTTGGCGGGAAACGCCACAGCGCCACCTGCGACATCGAGGGAGCCACCGTGGTGGAACTCACCGCGATGCTCGACGAACAGTCTGTTAAAATGGGGCAAGATGTCGTGTTCGAGGATTGGTCCAAGCCGACCTTCGAGGAGGTGGGATGGACCGTCGAAGGAGCGGCCTTCGGCAAGGGACCCATCGCCATCAGCGACTTGCCGCCCTACATGAAAGACGTCGGCGGCGATACTCCTCATATCGCCAATTCACATGCCGGCAATCGACTTGCCGATAGCGTGAAACGCGATGCCACCACCGGCAAGCTCATCAGTCGGGAGTTCACAATTGATCACAGGTTCATCTGCTTCTGGATCGGCGGTGGCAACGAGGCGGAGCGGGTCGGCATCCGTTTGCTGGTCGATGGAAAAGCCGTCGATCAAGCCACCGGGAGTCGAAAGAACGCCATGTCCAAGAGTTTTTTCAACGTCAGCGAGCACCTCGGCAAAAAAGCACGACTGGAAATTCATGATGATCATTCGGAAGGCTGGGGCAACATCGGCGTCGGCAGGATTTGGTTCAACGACACCGGACTGCTCACTGAAGCGCAACTCAAGCGCATGCCGGATGCCGGATCAATGAGTCTGGCGCTGTTGGACACGCCCGCCGAAATCCGCGGTGCGGATGCGGAAGTGGAGTTGAGTGAATCACTCGTCGCGAAGCTTGGCCGCCGCATCAAGCTTGCTCCCGGTGCCAATGCCACGGTGAATTTCCTCATTATCTGGTATTTCCCGCAGGTGCCGCCGTTGATCCCCGGGATCAAGCCAGAGCGGCACAACCGCCAGTATGCGCGGGTTTTCGCCAATGCCACCGAGGTGGCTGCCTACGCCGCCAAAAACTTCGCAAGGCTCTCCACGGATACACGGTTGTGGCGTGACACCTGGTATGACTCATCGTTGCCGTATTGGTTCCTCAACCGCACTTTTGCCACCACCTCAACGCTGGCCACCAGCACCTGTCTTTTGTTAGACGGCGGGCGTTTCTATGCCGACGAGGGCATCGGCTGCTGCCCCGGCACCTGCACGCACGTATGGCAATACGCCCAAGCCCCCGGCCGTTTGTTTCCGGAAATCGAGCGCAACCACCGCGAGTTTGTGGACTTCGGCAAGGCGCTCACCAAGGACGGCGTCGTCAAGTATCGCGGCGAGCATGGCGACTGGTTCGCCATCGACGGCCAGGCCGGCCGCATTCTCGGCGTCTATCGCGAGCACCAGATGACGACCGATGGCGCGTTTCTCAAGCGCGTCTGGCCGAATGTCAAAAAGGCCATCCAGCGCATGATCACTGCCGACAAGGATGACGACGGCATCCTTCACGGCCCGCTGCACAACACGCTGGATGCCGACTGGACGGGCATCGTGCCGTGGGTCAATGGCATGTATCACGCCGCGCTCAAGGCCGGTGAAATCATGGCCCGCGAAAATGGCGACACGGAGTTTGCAGACAAGTGTGCCGCGATTCTCAAGAAGGGCATGGCGAACCTCGACAAGCTTTGCTGGCGCGAGGAATACGGATATTATGTCCAGATCGGCGATCCCGCGAAGCCGACCGAAGTGGGTGCCTACGAAGGCTGCCACATCGATCAGGTTCTCGGCCAGTCCTGGGCCTATCAGATCGGCATTGGTGAGGTGATCAGCCGTGCGCACGCCCGCAAGTGCCTTGAGTCCTTGTGGAAGTATAACTTCACGCCGGACGTGGGGCCGTTCCGCGATGTCAAGACGCTGGGCCGCTGGTATGCCATGCCCGGCGAGGGTGGATTGATCATGTTGTCGAATCCCTTTGCAGCGGACATCAAGTTCACCGGCAAAAGTGCGGGCACCCAGCAGTATTTCAACGAGTGCATGAGCGGCTTCGAGCACCAGGCAGCCGCGCACATGATGTGGGAAAACATGCTCACCGAATCGCTGGCGGTCACCCGCGTCATACACGACCGATACAATCCGCGGCGGCGCAATCCCTACAACGAGATCGAGTGCAGCGATCACTACGGCCGTGCGATGGCGAGTTATGGCACGTATCTCGCTGCCTGCGGCTTCGAATACAACGGGCCGAAAAAGCACCTCGGTTTCGCCCCGCGTCTCACGCCGGAAAATTTCAAGGCAGCCTTCACCAGCGCCGAAGGGTGGGGGAGTTTTTCCCAGAAAACCAACGTTACCACGATGGAAGCAAAGATCGCCATGAAGTCCGGCAAGCTCGCACTCAACACGCTTGCCCTCGCAACCGATGCCACCAAGGTGACAGCGATGCTCAACGGCCAAGCGGTCCCGGCGACGGTCACCACCACCGATGGCCAGGCGATGGTCTCCTTGGAGGTGACCATCGAGTCCGGGCAGGAACTGGTGTTAAGCCTGAGCTGAGCCTGGGGATACCAGGCAATAGGTGATCAACTGCGGATCAAACACCTTTCAACCGTGCTTCCAATTCGGCGGCGAGGTGGGCGAGGCGTTCTTGGTCGGCTGGTAGTGGCGGCTTGGGATCGAAGCGCTGGCGTTGGTGCAGGGCGATGGCTTCATCAAGCGTGTTTTTGTTAGATAACACCGGCCGCAGCCGGGCTAACCAGCGTGCGAATGGCTCGCCGGGCGGGCGCTCGCCGAGGTGTTTGCGGGCGCGCGGCTCCAGCGCGTGCAGGGGAGTGCGGGTGACCGGGCCGTCATAGCCGGTGGCGCGATGGGCAGCTTCAACACGCCGCCTCGAGCGCCATAGGCGTTTGACGATGAATGCGGTCATGGCCAGGCCCATCATGAACATGACAAGGGACACTGCGATGCGGTTCTCGGACCGGTTGCGCCATAGGAAAAAGTCTTCGCGTAGGCGCTTGATCTGATCGTTGAAGCGTTGCGACAGGCGCGGCTTGTGGGAAATGCTGCCCAACCAATCGGGCGGAGTGGGATCGAAATCGATCCAGATGCCAGCGTTCTGGTCCCAGACGCGGCACCACGCGTGGCCATGGGTGCCGCGTATGACGTAACCGCCGCGTTCCGCATCGCGTTCCATCACCGCGAAGCCGGTGGCATAGCGCGCGGGAATGCCGCCGGCGCGAAGGAGCAACACCGCTGAGGTGGCGAAATACTCGCAGTGGCCGGCGCGTGAGTCCGTGAGAAAGCGGTTGATGGCCGAGCGCCCGGTGATGCGTGAATTGGGCTGGAGAATCGTGAGTTCGCGTGTGTAGCGGAAGTCGCGGTGGAAGAATGTGCGCAGGATTGCGAGTTGATCGCGCAGCGGTCTGCCGGGGGTGATTCCGAGTTCCGTGAGCGTGATGCCGATGATTTCCCGCTCCGATCTTGGAATCTGGAAGTCCTCATTTTCAATCGGCGGCATTTCCGGATTGGTGTCGCCTTTCCAGAAGACCGCGCCATCGATCACCGGATGTTTGGGAAACACGCGCACCGTGCCAAAGGAATTGCGCTCCACACCATCGAGCGCGAAGCCACGCAGCATCGCGGAGTCCCCGGGCAGTGGCAGCGGGCTTTCCGCGGCGGCAGTGCCGCGCAGTGTGAAATGTGGCAGCGCGGCGGGGTTTTGCGCGCTGCCGTTCTTGCCGAGCAGATAATACGCCTCCCCGCCGATGAGGCGGGTATCGAGGTCCGTGAAGTCCGTATTGTCCAACCGCTGATTGCGCCAGTTCGCGCCAAGGAAATTATTGAAACTGGCAGTGCGCAACAAGCGGGGCGGAGCGGATTTTTCCGCCGGTTTCAAGCGCCAGACGATGTCTTCCGATTGCTGTATCGCACCGGCCGTGCCGATCAGGGTGGAGACAAAGTTCGGATCAAAATTTCCTCGCATCTGTGAAGCGGAGTTGCCAATCCATTCTTCGGCTTTTTCCAGCGCGTAGCGTCCGCCCAGCGCCATCAATCCGGCGAGCATCAGCACCGGCACAAGCAACAGCGGACGGCCATGGCCTTTGGACATCAGCATCCAGCCGCCGAGCAGCAGCAACCCTGGAAGAAACAGCGCCGATGAGGATTTCGAACCGAGCGACGCCGCCACCATGGTGACGGCAAACAAGGCGTTGCCGAAATTGAACGACGAGGTTTCCTCGATGAGTCCAAAGCGCCGGCTGCGCTCGCGGCGGCGTCTTGCCAGGAATGAGAACACGCTGATCGGCATCGCCTCGCGCATCCCGTAGGACTGGATGAACTGCATTGGAATGATCAGCGCCGGCAACCATGACAGCAAGCTGGGCAGAGCCGTGTAGCGGCTGCCATCCAGCCAGATGAGCACTGCAGCGAGCACGATGCCGATAGAGGTGATCTGCCATGCCTTGCCGCAGGCCTCGTCCTCGAAGTCCCAGCGGATGCGCGTCCAGTGCCGCCCCTCCACTACCAGCGCGAGGATCAGCCCGAGCATGGGTCTGCCCGTCATCGCGCCCCAGAACAGGAGCGTGGTGCCTAACAGAAGCCGGGGAGGTGGATGGGGAATGTTAATGGATTATCTGGGTGGGGAAATCGAAACTGCGAATGGACGCTGATTTTCATGAGTGGAAAGGAGACGAAAACGGATCTCAGCCATCTTGCACGCTGGTGATCTCCACTTTGTTTCCATATCTCTGTTCATACGTGGTTATTTAAAGTTTCGGCGGCAGGCGCATGAGATCGCGGCCGACATGGCCGGACTCCAGCCAGAACCCGGGTGCGCCCTCGGGCCGCTGGCCATGGCCGATGAGTATCGGCACGCAGGTCACGCCACCGCGTTCGAGATCGCGCAGCAGCTCCGCGCGGGAATCGTCCCAGCCATTGAGAATGACGATGCAGGATGTCAAATCGTCGCCGTGCCTGAGGACGAGCTGCGCCAGAGCGCGGTGATCGCCGCTGCGGGTGGGAGTGACTCCGGCGAGCACTTCGAGCAGTTTCTCCGCGCGCTCCACACCGCGCCCGGCAGTGAATACATGCGCTTCGTTCTTGATGAACATCAGATCGAGCAAGGATTCGCGGGTGTCGATGGTCATGGCAAACGAGGCGGCCACCGATACCGCTTCCTCGAAGGAGCTATCATTACTTTCAGTGGAAAGTGTGTCTAGCACCAGGCCGTAGCGCGGATAAAAGGTGTCTTCGAGTTCCTTGACGATCGGGCGGCCGGTGCGCGCCCAGCTTTTCCAGTGAATCTGGCGCAGCGGGTCGCCCGGGCGGTATTCGCGCAGCCCCACGAACTCGCCGGAGGTGCCGATCGCATTGGTGTTGGATTCGCCACTCACCTTGAAGGCAGCACCGCCGGGCAGCTCGATGAGCGGCAGAGGATAACGCCGTGGCAGCACAATCAAAGTGGCGGCAGGGGCTTTCACTTTCACACACTTCTGAAACAACCCGAGCGGGTCTGGCAGCAGCACGCGCAGGTCGTGCAGCCGGATCACGCCGCGGCGCTGTGGCGTGATTTCGATGAACACCCGCGTCTGCCCACCGGGGTTGAGACGAATTTCCTCCCGCGAGAATCCGCCGGTGAAAAGCCGCCTGCTCAAGAGCAGCCATTGCCAGCGGAAGTAGGCGAAAGTGCGGTCGAAGCGATTTCGCAGCTCCTCCCCCGGCTCGCGCAATTTGATGAAATCCACTTCATCCGGTCTGGGGTCGGTTGGCGTCTCCGCGAGCCAGGCGCGCGCCACGCGACGGCCGTGGTTGCGCACGCGCACTGCCAGGCGCAGTTTCTCGCCCACAGTGGCATGGCGCGGCACTTCGCGTGTGGCCTCCAGTGTGGCGCGCCGTAGCAGCGCCCATGGCAGGCCGATGACAATCATCGCCAGGCTGAGTGAAAATAGCTGATAGATCGGCACCCGCGAGTGGCCGATGCCCAAGCAGGTGGCCAGGACCAGCACGATGCCGAGTGAGGCCCCGGCGGGCCGCAGACGGCGGTGGATGCAGTCATGGATGCCGGAACTCCGGAAATAGATGCGGTGCAGCGAGCGATCGAACTTCTCGCTGCGTGGCAGAGTGCCATCTCCGGCGGGCACTGGTGAATTGGCGTGCATTTCCCGTCGATTTTTCAAACCGGCACTGGCGTGTTTTCGATTAGATCAGCGACGATCTGGCGGGTGCTGGCACCTGAGTATTTTGCCTCGGGCGCAAGCAACATCCGGTGTGCGATCACATCTGCTGCCACCGATTGGATCAACTCGGGTGAGACAAAATCGCGCCCCTCGAAAACCGCCAGTGCCTGCGTCACCTTCATCAATGCCAGCGATGCGCGCGGGCTGGCGGCCAGTTGGATTTTCGGATGCCCGCGGGTGGCCGCGACCAAGGTCACCACGTAATGACGCAGCTCGTCGCTGAAGCGCACGCGGCGTGCTGATGCCATCAGTTCGAGAATCTCCTCGCGCGTGACCACCGGTTCGAGACAGTCCACCGGATGGCTTTCCATCTGATCGGCCAGGATCGCGGACTCCTCGGCAGCACTCACATAGCCGAGCGAGCACTGCATCATGAAGCGGTCCATCTGCGCTTCCGGCAGCGGATAGGTGCCGCGGAATTCGACCGGATTTTGCGTGGCGATCACAAAGAACAGCCCGTCCAAATCGTGGCGAAATCCCTCGATGGTCGCCTGGCGCTCTCCCATCGCTTCCAACAGCGCGCTTTGCGTCCGCGGCGAGGCCCGGTTGATTTCATCGGCGAGCAGGATGTCGGTGAATACCGGCCCTGGATGAAAGCGGAACTCCTGGGTGCGCGGGTCCAGCACCGAGATGCCGAGGATATCGGATGGCAGCAGGTCGGGCGTGAACTGCACGCGCTTGAAGACCGCTCCGCCAATGGTCTTGGCAATGGCCTTGGCCAGCGTGGTCTTGCCGGTGCCTGGGAAATCCTCCAGCAACACGTGGCCGCCCGCAATCATGCAGGCGAGCACCCGTCGCACGATTTCCGGTTGGCCACGCACCACGGAACAGACGGCGGATTCAAGGCGTGCGGATGTTTCGGCAATACTCATGGCGGCGGCCCCCATTCCAGCGCCTGGCACAGTGGTCGTCGAGGATTCTCTCCCCGAAGTGCTTCAGTAGCGGAAGGAGCCTTGGATCATCACGCCGTTTCTGCCGTAGGAATGACGGTATGGTGGCGGGCAAACCGGCGGGCGGTAATACCGGCGTGGCGGCGCGCAGTATCTCACGGGAGCCGGTGCCATGCGGTATCCCCATACCGGACTGCCGCAGCGCGGCCTGTAGTGTCTGACGTATCGTTCCGTGTAAATCGGCGTGCCGCATGAGCGATAGCCGCTCACGTAAATTTGATTGGAATATTGGCCCCGGTGGGAACGCGCGTCGGCCAAAGGTGCGGCTGCAATCAAGGCGAGTGCGGCGATGGCGGATGTGAGGATAGAGGTTTTCATTTGCTTGTTGGTTTTGGGATTCGCTGGCTTCGACGCGATCATTCCGAAATTATTCAAATCCCTGCCCGGCTTTGGCCTGCGTGATTGCACGACGGTCGGGACCGGCGCACATTGCGGCGGTGCAACTCGAAGCAAATATCCCATGGCCGGATGACGCCGCGCGCGGCAGGCGCTGGCTCGTAGGCGTGTCCGGAGGCGCGGATTCGGTGGCGCTGCTGCACCTGTTGTTAGAAGCGGGTTTCCGGAATCTGATCGTTTGCCACCTCGATCATCAACTCCGCGGCCGCGCCTCCACTCTTGATGGTGAATTTGTGCTGAGGCTTTGCGGAAAACTCGGAATGCCCTATGAATCCGGCCGTATCAATGTGCGGAAACGCATGGCCGCCACCGGCGAGTCGATGGAGACCGCTGCCAGGAACGCGCGTCATGAATTCTTCGCCCAGTGCGCCATAAAAAACCGCTGCCGCCGGATTCTGTTAGCCCATCATGCGGATGATCAGGCGGAAACGATCCTGTGGAACCTGCTGCGCGGCTCGCACGGCCTCAAAGGCATGCGCGGTGAACAGCAAATCAGCATGAACGGCACCCGCATGCTCGTGGTCCGGCCACTGTTGGGCATGCGTCATGCGCAACTCGTGGATTGGCTCACACGGCGCGGCCTCGCCTGGTGCGAGGATGCCAGCAACCGCGAACCGGTGACCATCCGCAACCGCCTGCGCAACGAGGTGTTTCCTCTGTTAAATGATGTTTCCGGCCGCGATCCAGTGGCCGCCTTGGTCCGTGCCGCTGCAGACAACGCCGCTCGAGAGGAACTCGAAACCAGTTGGATTCAAAACATCAATTCCCGCGACCCGCAAGGGCGGCTGCACCTGCCGGTCCTGCGCGAACTGCCAGAAGCCATCCAGCGTGCGGTCTTGCGGAATTATCTAACCGAAAATGGCGTGCCGCGCATCGACCGTGCGTTGCTGGATGCATCGTTGGGGTTGATTGAAACCTGCAATCCGGCATCCATCAACCTACCCGGCGGCCAGCGGCTGAGACGCAGCGGCGGCCGCTTGTGGATTGATGGTTGATCCAGCCGCCATATCACCGGTCCCACTCGACCACTTTTTTCGAGGCGTTCTGGCCACAGAGCACGACCATGGGCATGCCGCCGCCGGGGTTCACGGAACCGCCGACGAAGAACAGGTTGGGATACTTGAGACTTTGTTTCGGCGCTTTGAAGGCGAGGTTCTTGAAGCGGTCGCTGACCACGCCGTAGATCGAGCCCTTGTTCGAGTAGTATTGCTCGCGGATGTCGAGCGGAGTCCAGCAGTGTTCGAAAACCACATGCTTGCGCAGGTCGGTGAGGCCCATGCGTTCGAGCTTGTCGATGACGCGCTCTTTCAAGGCCATGTAGTCGTCGCGGGTCAGCGGGTAGCTGTCATCGATGTATGGGATGTGCGGCAGGATTTTAAGGCAGTCGCAGCCATCCGGGGCGACGGTGGGATCGGTGCGCGAGGCGGCGACCAGATAGATGGTGGGATCCGGCGGCAGCTGGCGTTTGCGGAATACAGTGTGGAAGTGCTCCTTCTGGTGATCGGAATAGAAGAAGTTGTGATGGGCGAGTTGTGGGTATTTGCAGTCGAGCCCTAGTTCCAACACTAGTCCGGAGCAGGAGGGTTCGTATTTCTCGAGCGTCTTCATGAAGGCTTCATCCTCGGCGAGAAGTTTCTCATAAGCGGGAATGACTTCCATGTTGGAAACGATGATGTCCGCCGGATGGAATTCACCATTGGCGACGAGTCCGGTGACGCGGTCGCCATCCTTGCGCACTTCGGAAACCTCGCTGTTAAGGTGGACCGTGATGCCAAGCTCGTCCATCAGGCGTCCCAGGCCGAGCGCAATGCCATACAAGCCACCATCCACATACCATAAGTCATAGCGGTATTGGATGGTGGGCATGCAGTTCATGAAGGCGGGCGAGCGGTAGGCGGATGAGCCGACGTATTTGATGAAATAATCAAAAATGTCGCGCATGTGGCGGGTCTTCAGGTAGCGCGCCACGCCGCCGTGCATGGTGCGGAAGAGATCGAACTTGAGGAACTTGCCGAGTCCGTAAAACTCGCGGAATTCCGCCGCGTTATCGAGGCCTTGTTCGAAGTATCCGTCGTTCACCAGATCGTAGAGATCGGCGGAGTATCTGAGGAAACGTTCGACGTTGGCCGGGTCTTCGCCGACCTTGCGCGCCTCGGCGGCCATGATCGCTGGATCGGGATCGAGATCGACCACCTTGCCGTCCTCGAAGAAATTCCGCCAGTGAGGCCGCAGCGCGCGGATCGGTATGTAGTCGCTCATTTTCTTTCCTGAGCGCTCGAAGAGTCGTTCGAAGATATGCGGCAATGTGAGAATCGACGGGCCGAGATCGAAGGTGTAGCCCTGAGCCTTGAGCACGTTGAGTTTGCCGCCGGTTTGCGCGTTTTTCTCGTGAATGGTAACATCGTAGCCTTCTTGGGCGAGCGAGATGGCGGCGGAGATCCCACCGAGGCCTGAGCCGATCACAATGACTTTTTTGGCATTCATAAAGGAGATCAACGGGAGCTGATTTTAGCGAGTTCCCGAGCGGCGATGTGGTCGTTCGGGTGATCAGCAAGGGCTTTTCTAAAATAGTGAGCGGCGTGCGTCTGCTGGCCGAGTTTGAGATAAGCGAGTCCGATGAAGGTGCGACAACTGCTCAGGCCCCAGCGCGGATCGAGCGGTTTGGGCGGTTTGGGCGGTTTGGGCGGTTTGGGCGGTTTGGGCGGGCGTTCCGCCTCTGCGATGAAAAGCTTCTCTGCGTCCAGCAGGGTATGGAGGGCCTCGCGGTAAGCCGCGTGGTTTTTGGCGGTGTGAAAACGGCCGGTTCCTAACAGGTAACGGACGCGGGGATTCTGGTCGCCGGATTGCAGGGCG
The DNA here is from genome assembly GCA_947491475.1 of Akkermansiaceae bacterium. Classification (GTDB taxonomy): domain Bacteria; phylum Verrucomicrobiota; class Verrucomicrobiia; order Verrucomicrobiales; family Akkermansiaceae; genus Luteolibacter. The sequence continues at coordinate 24,750 of CANLKN010000052.1, forward strand.
TGCTTTTGGTGATTCTGCACGCGCGGTCCGAAGCGGATTGCATTGAAGATGCCGCCCTGGATTTTCATGCCGTAAAGCGTGCCGAGCAGCGCATGGCTTTCCGCGTGCTGAGGGTCGAGCGAAATGGCCGTCTCAAGCGCGTGGATGGCATCATCCATGGCGGCATGAGCGGCGTGGGCGTCGGGTTTCGTCTCACTTTGGATTTGCAACATCCGGTGAAACGAGGCGGTGCCCTGCCAGTAGCGGGGAATGGCGGATCTTGGACTTTCTTGGGCCGCCTGTTTGAATTGATGCGCGGCTTTGCCAAAGCGCGCGCCGTCCCATGCATGGAAGGCCGCGTTGAACTCGCCGATGCCGGCGCGCGTCAACTGGTCCGCCGCCTCATTCGCCTGCACGACCGTGGTGGTCGCCAGAATCCAGATTGCCAATACTCGAATCATTTCTTGACGGAGCTTTACGCCATCGCCTGCATGCGGCAAACAGAATATGGATTATGGCCCACTCATCGCACGACAACGGGCGTTTTTCCTGACCGGTGCCACCGCCAGCGAAGGCTTCCGCCGTGGGCAGTTGGAGGCGCTGCGGGATGCACTCATCCGGCGTGAGGCGGATTTTTTGTCGGCGCTTCATGCGGATTTGCGGAAAAGCCCGCAGGAAGCGTATGCGGCGGAGATTGGCCACGTGCTCGGGGAAATCCGGCATGCGCTCAAAAACCTCCGCGCATGGATGACGCCGGAGTGCCGACGGGCAACAGTTTTCGCCTGGCCCTCGCGCGCCGCACTGCACCGAGAGCCGTTCGGCGTGGCGCTGATCATCGGACCGTGGAACTACCCGCTGCAATTGCTGCTCGCCCCGCTGGTGGGTGCGATCGCAGGCGGCAACACCGCCGTGCTTAAGCCATCGGAATTCGCCCCGCATACGGCGGCTGTGGTCGCAGCGATGTTTGCGGAAACTTTCGACGAGGCATTCATCGCTGTGGTAGAGGGCGGCCAGGACAGCGCGGAGGAGCTGCTACGCGAAAAATCCGACACCATTTTTTTCACCGGCAGCACCCGCACCGGACGCGCCGTGATGAGTGCTGCGGCCCGCCACCTGACACCCGTGACGCTGGAACTCGGCGGCAAATGCCCTTGCATCGTCGCTGCCGACGCTCCAATCGAAATGACCGCCCGGCGCATCGTTTGGGGGAAATTCATGAATGCCGGCCAGACTTGTGTCGCACCCGATCATCTGTGGGTGGACAAACGTGTCGCGCCCGTCTTGTTGGACGCGCTGCGCAAGGCGATCCACGATTTCTATGGCGTGGATCCCCAGCGCAGCCCGGACTACGGCCGGATCATCACCCGCAGGCATTTCGACCGGCTCCACGCCCTGCTTGCGGACGGCTCCATCTTCCGTGGTGGCCGTGCGGAGGCGGACGATCTTTATCTGGAGCCGACGATCCTAACAGAAGTTGCCGGGGACTCCGCCTTGATGGGTGAGGAAATCTTCGGCCCGATACTGCCCGTGCTTGAGTATGATGACATCGATGAAGTTCTATCAACTCTGCGCGGCCAGCCCATACCACTCGCGCTCTACCTTTTCACTGCCGACCGCGCTCTCCAAGACCGCATGATCACGGAGACACGTTCCGGCGGAGTTTGCATCAACGACACCATCAGTCACATCATCGGACGGGATCTGCCCTTCGGCGGGGTGGGGGATAGCGGCATGGGAAGTTATCACGGCCGCGCGAGTTTCGAGTGCTTCACGCATCAACGCGCGGTGCTGCGGCGCTCGTTGTGGATTGACCCTGCATTCCGCTATCCGCCGGCCCGTGCCTCATTGGTGTTCTTGAAACGAATGATGCGTTATTTTGGGTAGAAATGCATGGTTTTTCACTCCTGCAAGTAGTCCACCTGACCCGAGTGCGGGTTGAGAAAAACACCGCTGCCAAAAAAATTAGGAAGAGGGATTAGGAGACATACGCTCGTGACGAATGAAAATATCGGTCATGCGGAAAACATCGTCCTCAAAATCCGCATCGGGCAGGGTGCAACGCGTGATCTCAGAGGCGATTTTATCAACGTCGCCCCTCGCAAAATTCAGGGTTTGAACCGGCACAAACCGACCGGCGGCATTGCGGCGGATGAAGTTTTCCGGGATTTCAACCCCGAGGTGAGTCAGGAAATCGATTCGCTGGAGGTAGCCCAGATTTTCACAGGATTCCGCGCCAACGAGAGAAACTCCGGTTCCTTCCCGCTTCCACCGATGCCAACGAGCCAGAATGGCAACGATGGCGGCGGGTGCGAGAAACTTCACGGCCGCGATGTCGATCACGACAGCGGGATGCCCCCAAGTGAAGATCGGTTTCCCGCCATGTCCCTTGCCCGTAGGAGGGCGTTTGCCTCGGAAAGGGTGCCGGAGCCAAATCCGAAATTCCCGTTCGTCCTTCCCTACCGCACGCTCCACGGCAACGGCGTCGGCAAACTCAGGGCAGGACTTCATCCGCTTCCAGACGGCTTGACGGGAAATGCCAGCCAGTCTTGCCGCATCACGAAAAGTGGACCCCCATCGTAAGTGCGTCAGGACAGAAGAGTATCGCCAGTGCCAGTTCATGCGGGGAAATTGCCCTAAATCCCGCCTGCTGTCCATCTTGCGCGCGCGGAGTATTCGCGGGCTGCCCCGACATATCGTGTGCGGCCGGGATCGTAGAGGCGGGAAAGCCTCCAATCACATCTGCCCTCGCGCGCCGATCGGGCGCGAGGGGAGTGTAAACCTAGTGGGAGGATTACGAAGCTCGGAGGGTAAAATCCACTTTCCGTTTACTTTCCGGATTCCGGTGCGTTTTTCCGCGTTTCGGGCTTTTTTTCTAACAACCCTTTTTTCTTCCCATCCTGCTGATTTTCAGTGTTTTAGGATGGAGGCGGAGGTGGGAATTGAACCCACGCATGACGGTTTTGCAAACCGCCCTAAACCTTGGAAATTAGGGGCTTTCATAAACTTACCTATTGGCAACCTATTGGCAACCTATTGGCAACCTATTGGCAACCTATTGGCATTTTGTTAATCAATGGCATGGCGAAGAAGCTGAGATACAAGATCACAGACACTCCCGATGGTGGCTATCGGGTCTATTTGGGCCGCAATCAGTATGTTCAGCGCGCCACAAAACTAGCGATCCAGAAGGTGATCCGCGAGCATAAAATGACCTTGGCAAACCGGGGGCGGAAACTTGCCGCAGTGCCCTCGGACCTAGTCGCCGGACTGATGGCCTTGCATTACCGATGTGAAGCGGCTGGCACTACTGTGTGGCTGATGCCGTTGATTTCTGGTTGCCGTATTACACCAAGAAAATCGCCTCGATTCCGCTACCGGACGCAATCGATCAATTCGTCGATCATTGCCGATCCCAAGGCAAGGCTACCTCGACGGTGAGGGAACGCGTGTATCGGCTTGGGCTCTTGAAAGGGGCACACGAGGATACTCCAGAGGTTACAGTGTTTGAAGCGTGTGAGGTGGGAAATCTGCGTGGTTTCATCAAAGACGAGGTGGAACGGACTTCGCCGGCCTCGGCGCGAAACGTGTGGGCGGTCATTTCCGCTTTTGGCACATGGGCCAAAAACCGTGATCTTTTGACATCGAACCCCTGCACGGTGATCGAGAAACCCCAGCCAGGCGAACGTCCGGTTAAGGTGATGTCGCCCGATGAAGTGGAGAATCTGCTGAAGATCGCAATCCGGTATTATGACCGTGAGGTGCTCTCTTACTTGGTCATTTCCCTATTCGCAGGGATCAGACCGCATGAATTCGTGACCGAGCTTCCGAAGCAGGCCGGCTGGATCACCCTGAACTGGTCGGCCATTCTCAATCGGGCAAAGCTCGTCAAAGAGAAGCGCCTGGGGAAAATCAAGAAGGCGAGACAGGTTCCGGTGAACCAAACGCTCGCATCGTGGATTGATTACATCCGGAAGCGTGAAAATGGGGTGTTGGCCGGCCCGGTCGTCAAAGGATACAGCTTTTACCAGCGCTTTCGAAAATGGAAACGGGCCTATTATCCGGAGAGTATGCCTGCGATCGAAGACGATATCCTGAGGCATTCCTACGGGACGTACCGGGTTCTTCAATTGGGAGAAGTGGGCGTGGTTGCTGTGGAGATGGGCAATTCTGAATCCATGGTTCGTCACCACTATCTCGATGGGGAGAAGACCGATGAGGATGCCGCAGAGTATTGGAAACTGACACCGGATGTGATCCTGGAAGACAAGCCAGAGTAGTGGAAGGTCGCTATTCGGGAGCAATTCGGCAGTGGGGATTCCGCAGGTCGGCCGCTTGGGGGCATGTCTAGCGACAATTAAAACTTTCGTTGGCGACAATTAAAACTGCCCACTGACGACAATTACAAACAGGGCTCTTTGGGCGGCTCCCCCCGCTCCCCTGGGGGACGGGAGGGGAGAAGTCCCCGGAGGGGATTTAGGGGGGAAACAAGC
>CANLKN010000053.1 GCA_947491475.1 Akkermansiaceae bacterium
AAGGGCAACCTGTGGGAGGAAAACTTCAAGAGCGTGGTGGTGGAGGACGGCGAGGCGGCGCGGACAATGGCGGCTTACATCGATTTGAATCCGGTGCGGGCAGGGATTGTGACCGAGCCGGGCGATTACCGTTGGAGCAGCTACGGCGAGGCCATGGGAGCCACTGGCCGCAGCGGTGCGAAGGCGAAAGCGGGCCTGGTGCGCGCGATTATGGCGGACAAGGGAACGCAGGCGGATGCGCGGCTTTGGTCGGGAAACGTTTCGCGACAATACCGGATGCTTTTGTTAGATGAAGGCACGCAGAAGACACAGGAAGTCGTGGATGAATCTGGCGAGTGTGTGACGCAAGTGGTAAAGAAAGGAATGGCGCGGAAAAAAGTGGAGTCGGAGCTTGTGAAGTTGGAGGGCGGGCGGGATGTGGCGTTGCGGCAGATGCTGCATTGGAAGGTGAGATATTTTAGCGATGGTGCGGCGATTGGCAGCCGGGAGTTTGTGAATGGGTTGTTCGAGCAATGTCGGGACCGATTCGGGCCTCAGCGCAAAAGCGGGGCGCGGGCGATGAAGGGCAGCGGCAGCGCGGCAAAGGGGCAACTCTGGAGCCTCAGGGATTTGCGGGTAGGCATCCTCCGCTGATGCTTTACGTTTCGTTTCGTTCCCCGTAGCTTTACCGCGATGCCTTGGTCCTCCGCGCTATTGATTTACCGTCTGTTGCTGCCGTTTTTATTCGTGGCGGCCTTACCCGGCTGGGTCGTGAAAATGCTGCGCCGCGGTGGTTTGCGCACTCGCTTGCTGGAACGTGCCGCCATCTATCAGAAGCACGGCGATGATCCCCGGGCCACGGTGCACATGCACGCTGTGAGCGTGGGCGAGGCGATGCTCGCGCTCAAACTCATCAACGCCTGGCGCGCCCGAGAGACGGACCGCCGCTTTGTGCTCGCCACCGGCACCGCCACCGGCCACCAGGTGGCCAGCGACGCCGCCATCCCGGGGCTGCGCGTCACCTACGCCCCACTGGATTTCCGCAGCATGGTGGGCCGATACCTGGATCGCTTCCAGCCGTGCCAAATCATCCTCATCGAGGGCGAGGCATGGCCGCATCTAATGCTGGAATGCGAGGATCGCGGCATCCCGGTGGCTTTGGTGAATGCCCGCATGTCGCAGCGCTCGCAGCGACGCTACCGCCGTTTCGCCGCCACCCTGCGGCCGCTGTTTTCCATGCTCAAGTGCGTGGCCATCCAAGAGCCGGACGATCGGGGAATCTGGCAGGCACTCGGCGTGGCCCCCTCGCGCATCCATCACACCGGCAGCCTCAAGTTCGATTCCGCCGGCGGCGCTCATCCTGTTAGACAGCCGAAGTTTCAGCAAATGCTCGATGCCTTCGGAAAAGACCGCCGTATCGTGCTTGCGGCCAGCACCCATGCCGGTGAGGAACCATGGCTTGCCGCTGCCATTCGCGCAGTCGCGCCGGATGCCCTGCCGGTCATTGCACCGCGCCATGCCGAACGCCGCGCCGAGGTAAAAACCGCGCTCGAGCGCGAAGGCTTCACTGTGGTGCTGCGCTCGAAATTTGAATCCCCTGCGGTTTTGGAAGGGCACGGCCATGCCTTTGTCATCGATTCCACCGGCGAACTGCGAGATTGGACGGCGCACGCCGATGTGGTGATCATCGGCAAGAGCTTCAAGGCCACCGGCGGCCAGAATCCCGCCGAAGCGATCATCGCCTCCAAGCCGCTGATCTTTGGTCCGCACATGGAAAATTTCCAACCGCTCGCCACACGTCTCATCACCGAACATGGGTGCCTTCCTGCGCATGACGAAGTTTCACTACGCAACGCCATCACCGCCGCGCTCGACCCCGCACAAGCGGCCATGATGACCGCCCGCGCCAGGCAGGTGCTTGCCCCCCATGAAGGTGCCACAGATCGCATCATCGAACTGTTAAAATGAATCAAAGCGGAGTTTGTCATTTCCAAATTCCTTCTCTAGAGTGCGCGCCGTGAGCGATCCAGAAACCAATCCGCTGAACGACCTGTTAGGCAGTTTTGCACTCGGCCCGTCCTGGGCACGCGCAACCGGTGATGCCCGTCCAACTCAATTGGACAAGCCAACTGGCAAAAACAGCGGCCGCCCGCCGCACGGCGACGAGCGACGTGACGACCGCCGCGGCGACGACCGCAAGGGCGCTTTTCGTGAGCGTGAACGCGAGGGGGGCCGCCCTCCATTCAAAGGTCGCGGCGAGAAATTCGACGACCGCCGCTCCGGACCGCCGCGCAACGAAGAAGCGCCGCCCTCACCCGGCGTGAGAGTCACGCTCGTTCCCGATGCGGAAGCCGTGCACCTCATCGGCAAGGAAATCCACCAAGTCGCGCGTGTTTATCCGCTCTTCGATGTCGCCCAGATCCTGCTTGCCGAGCGTGGTCGCTGCCGTGCCCTCTTCGAAGCCGCACCATCTGCCACACCGTTGTTGCGAGGCAAACTCGATGACTCGCTTTTCCTCAACCGGGACGAAGCCACCCGCCACCTCTGGCAGTCTGAATTGCGGGGTCAATTCATCGAGGAGGAAACCATCGAGGTCGATCCGCCGCGCGGAAATTTCCAACTAGTCGCCAAATGCGGGCTCACCGGCCTATGGCTCGGCCCGCCAAATTTCCACACCTATCAGAGCAACCTGCGGCGCATCCACCGCGAGTGTTTCTCCAACATGCCCTTCGATGCCTACAGCGCGCGTGTCCGCACCGAGCGCGGCGAGGAAGCCGTCAATGCTTGGCTGGAGACAATGAAGAAAAAGACCCGCTGGCGCATCAAGGGCGATGGTGACGACGCGTGGATGGACGACCTCAGCGAGGCCCAGCGCCAGCTTTCCGTCCGTTGTTTCGACGACGCCTTCGAGGAAACCCGCCGCGTGGAGGTGGCCGCTTCCATTGCGCCGAAAAATCTATCAGCTCCGCTGATGACCTCGCTCAAGCTCGCCGGAAACCACGCGCGCAACCACGCGGCAGTGCTCATTCCCGCCATTTGCAAGGCCCTCGAAAGTGAGCACCTACCGGTCTTCAAACGCCAGGGAAAACTCTTCACCGGTCCCGCACGGCCGCATCCGCTGCCACCCGGCCAGGCACTCGCAGAGCGCCCCGCCATCATGGTGGAGTGGATTCGCGCCAACAAGCCTGCCAAGCTCGAAGGCCTCTGGAAAGCCGTGCTTCCCGAAGGCGGCACCGCACCGCCCGCAGAATTCGCGGCTGACCTCTTCTGGCTCCTCCATCAGGGCCACATCCTCCTTTTCACCGACGATACCCTCATCGTCCAGGAAGTCCGCGAAGCCCACGAGCCGCCGCACGCCACCGATCCCGAGGCCAAAACCGCCAAAAAGAAAAAGCGCAAAACCAAAAAAACCAGACCCGAAGGCGTGGCTGCAGCCACCGCTGCGACAAGCGCCGAAATCTCCGCTGCAACTGAAGACTTTACCGAAGACTCCGCTCCTGAAAGCACCGCTGACGAAAGTCCCACTGCCGAAGCGCCGATTGTGGAAACTCCGGTCACCGAGACGCCCAAGCCGGAGCCTCCCGCACCTGAGCCCTCGCCCATCGAAACTCCGCATCCCGAGCCAGTGCAGCCGGAAGCCCCTCCCATCGAGGAGCCGCACCCGGAGCCCCCACCCTGCGAGGTACCACACATGGAGCCTCCGCCGATCGAGGAACCGCACCCGGAGCCCCCATATCTGGAGCCGCCACCCATCGAGATTCCGCATCCCGAAGCACCCACCTGCGAGCCCCCAGCTCCTGAAACCCCGGTCTTCACCGACCCGGTCATTGAACCACCTGCTTCCGAAGAAGAATTCCCGCAGAAACCCACCACCGGGGTTGACGATCCCCCTGCCCTGTGATTCAAAGCTCCCGACCCGCTATCAGGAACGGTGGCTGAGTGGTCGAAAGCACTCCCTTGCTAAGGGAACGTAGGGGAAACTCTACCGAGGGTTCGAATCCCTCCCGTTCCGCCATCTCATAATCAATGAGTTACGTTTTGAAATCGTCTCTCTTATACCTTGGCTTACACCAGAGGTCGTTCTGACGATTCTCTTTCCTTCCGGGCCACAGCCTGAACCAGAAGCGGGACATTCAGCCCACCATCCGTGCTGCATTCGGGAAACGGTGGCAGCCTTGCCTGGCACTTTCGCCCGGGCGAAACAGACTGAGCAGCACCTTCACTCCCACGGCTCCAAGTATTCGCTCTCCCGCCCTTCATCCTGCGGCACGGGTGAGAAGTAGCCGCCGAAGGCCATGCAGAGGTAGATGAGCGCGAACACGGTGACGAACAATTCGCCGGGTGCGTTCGGGCGCTCACAAAACCTCACTCAAATGGACGCGCCAAAACTCATAGTTCAAGTCACCGCCAAACGACCAACCGTGATGTTGGACGAATCCGGTTTGCACATGACGGGCGGAGGCAGCGGTCCGTTCTATGGCAGGGTGTCAGCAAACGACTTCGTTTCCGCCCATTGTCCGCTCGAGCGCCTCGTCCATCGCTTGCTCGACGAGACGTGCGGCGAGCGCCTCGGTGGCGGTGTCGAGTCGCTGGACGGCGGCTTTGAGCGGGTTGGCGGCTCCGCCGGCGAGCGCGGATCTAACAGCTGCGGCGGCTGCCTGGATTTCGCCGCGTTCGTCGTCGCTGGCGAGGCCTTGGGCTAGCACCGCCTCGACGGCGGGCAGGAGTTCCTCGGCCTTGAGCCGGGCCTCGGTGAAAACGCGCTCCGCCATGTCGGTGAACGCGTGCTCCACCGATTCGGAAACCATGGTTTCCACGGCTTCGTCGTCCACGTTGACGGCGGCGTTGCCGAGTTTCACCACGGTGTCCCTGCCGGTGGAAACATCGCGGGCGAGCACTTCGAGAATGCCGTTTTCATCGATCTTGAACTGCACGCCCATCCGCGCCTGGCCTTTGGGTGCGGGTGAAAATGCGACGTCGAAATTGCCGAGTTGCCAGTTGTCGCGCGCCATTTCTCGCTCGCCTTGCAGCACCCGCACGCGCATCGCCGCCTGGCCGTCGGCGGCGTTGGTGAACATCTCGCCGGCCTTGCACGGGATGGTCGTGTTGCGCGGAATGAGAACGTTCATCAGCCCGCCGAAAGTCTCGATGCCGAGGCTCAGCGGCGTGACGTCCAACAAGATCATCTGTCGCAGCGCACCGCTCATCACGCCGCCCTGAATCGTCGCGCCGAGCGCGATGGCCTCATCGGGGTGTTGGGAAACATCCGGCTCGCGCTGGAAAAGTTCGGCCACGGCGCGGCGCACCGCCGGGATGCGCGTGCTGCCACCTACCAGCACGATGGCCTGCAAGTCCTCTGGCTTGAGAGCGGCATCCGCGAGCGCCTTGCGGCAGTGCCGCAGCGTCCGGCCAATCCACGGCGCGGCGATGGTTTCCAACTCGGCGCGCGTCAGCAACTGTTCGATGCTGTGAGTACCATCATAAAACGGCAGACGAAATACGGCCTGATCGTTATCTGTTAGAGCACGTTTCACCCGCTCCGCCTCTTCCATGAAACGCACGCGCAGCGCATCCGTCGTTTCGTCGATGCCGGCCTTTTCCTCGATGTGGCGCAGGATCAGCGCGTCGAGATCATCACCGCCGAGCCGGGTGTCGCCGTGGGTGGCGAGCACCTGGAACACGCCGTCGCGCATTTCCAGAATCGAGAGGTCAAAAGTGCCGCCGCCGAGGTCATAGACGGCGACGCGTGAGTGGTCGCCGAGTTTGTCCAGCCCGTATGCCAGCGCGGCGGCGGTGGGTTCGTTGATGATTCTAACCACTTCCAGTCCGGCCAGTTCGCCCGCTCGCTTGGTGGCGGCGCGTTGGGCGTCGTGGAAATACGCGGGCACCGTGATTACCGCTTTGGAGATTCGGGTTTCCATCCGCCACTCGGCGATGCGTTTCATCTCGCACAAAATTTCCGCGCTGATTTCCTCCGGTGATTTTCCGAGCACTCGGGGCAGGCAGTCGTTTCCGGCATCCACCGGCACCGGGAAATGTTCCTCCACCTCATCGGCGCGGCGGCCCATCAGGCGCTTGATGCTGGTAATCACGCGCTCTGGTTCCAGCGCACGGCGGCGCAACGCTTTTTCACCAACTTCGATGGTTCCATCGCGGCCGATCCATACCGCGCTGGGCGTGATGCGTTTGCCGTCCTCATTGGCTAACAAAATTGGAAACCCGGAATCCACCACGCCCACCGCGGAGTTGGTGGTTCCCAAGTCGATGCCCAGAATGATTTCGCTCATGCGGCGGCGACTCTCGCGGCCGCCGCTCACTGCGTCAACGCCCGGTTGGATCCGGGCTGCACGTTGCCAAGCTGAGACAAAAGCATGGCGGGCCGGATGGGTTCATGGCAGGCTCCAGCCCGTGGCCGCACCGCTTCCTGCTTCACCTCCCACAGGCATCGCGCTGTTTGATTTGGATGGCACCCTGCTCGCCTGGGACTGCCAGTTGCTGTTCCGGCATTTCGTGCTCCGGCGCGAACCATGGCGGGGCGTTTTCCTGCCGGTTTTCCTGATTTGCCTGCCCATCGCCGGCTTGCTCGGTTCGGAGCGGATGAAGCGGGTGTTCCTGAGTTTCCTGTGGCGGATGAGTCCGGAAAAGCTTGCGGCCCATTCCCGGGATTTCGCCAGTCACGTGATGCCGGCAATTTACCCGGAAGTGCGCGCCGAACTGGAACGCCACCGCGCCAGCGGCGATTTGCTCATCCTCGCATCGGCCAGTCCGGAGTTCTATGTTTTGGAAATCGGCCGCGAGTTGGGCTTCGATCTGACACTCGGCACGGTGGTGGAAACCGGAGCGTTTTTCCCGCAATTGGTGAATCACAAGGGCAGCGCAAAAGTCGTGCGTCTGAAAAAGGAACTGCCCGCAGCGTATTTCAAAAACGGAAAACTCCGCCGCTGCCACGGCTACACCGACAGCTGCGCGGACCTGCCGATGCTCGAACTCTGCGATTCCGCCACCGTGGTGAATCCCCAGCCGCGCCTTGCCGCGCTTGCCGAACAATCCGGTTGGCACATCCTCCGGCCATGGCGGCCTTGGAAGAACCGGATCGATTTCGCACTGCGGGTGCTGGCACTTCTGACAGGCTTGGGCCTCGATCCCGCCGGTCTCACAGCGCGATCCGGAAAAAATCCCGCATGACCTCGCGATAGACATCGCGTTTGAACTCGGGCAGCCAGTCCAAGTCGAACTCCTCCGGCGGAATCCAGCGATAGGCACGGAACTCGCACGGCTTTTGATTCACATTCACCTGCGGCGCACCCGGCTTGAGATGGCAGAGGAAATACGTTTGCTCCTGGCCATGGCTGCCGTGCTTGCGGAGTTTTTTGCCCCGCGCACCCTGCGGGTAAAGATAACGATAGCCTTCGCGGCGGTTGATGATCTCGTAGTGTTTCGGCAGCAGGCCGACCTCCTCGCGCACCTCGCGAAACAATGCCAGCTCCGCGGATTCGCCCGCATCCACGCCGCCTTGCGGAAACTGCCACGCGCCCGGAATCGTCGCCCGCTCGCAAATCAGCAAGCTGCCGGCGGGATTCACGATGAGCGCTGCGACGTTGGCGCGGTAGCTAACCATGCCCGGACTCTGCATTTCCTGCCCTGCCGAAGCAATCCTTAACTTTTCCGAATCTTTCTGCTGCGTGCTGGCCAAGCACCACATCAGCTGGCATGTTTGCACCATGATTTCCAAAACCCTGCTCCCACTTGCAGTCATCGCGCTTTGGTCCGCATCATTCATCCCTGTCCAAGGCCAAGCCGAGCCCCCCGCCCAATCGCAGAAAACCGAAGACTCGCCCCAGGCCAACCGTTTCTGGCAAGCCACCCTGCCCGGCGGCCATTACATGGTGGCGCTCGACCGGATCTCGTCGGTCAGCCGTCACAGATACGTGCTTGATGGCGCGTTGATCGTCGATGAAGTGACCATCGATGCGCTCGGCCAGGCGCTTGCGCGTTTCTACTACATCTCGCCCATCACCGATGCCGCCAGCGGCAGTGGCACGGGAGCCGCCGCCGCCCGCGTGGCCGAGCGCGGCGCGGAGTTGTTAGACAAGGCGGCGCGCACGGCCGGCACCGGCATCCACGAGATGGTGGTCAAAAAATTTCCCGAAACCACCCATGCCCGGACCATCGAATACCGCCTGCTTTCCGCCGAGGAGCTCACCAGCCTACACCAGAGCATCCGCAGCGCATGGGAAAGCGGCAGGGGCCGGAAGTTCAATGTGAAATGAGAATGGTGGCAACCGCAAGAGCAGGGACGAGGCCTCAGACATCGGGATAGTGCCATGCCCGCGCAGTCGCTCAGCCTGCGAGTGAACTGCGGATTTCCTCTAACAAATCCGCGTGGGACTCCACCGCTTTGAACTGCGGGAATTCGTCTTTCACATTCTGCGGTGCGTGGATCAGAAAACCGACGTTTGCCTCCATCAGCATGGTGGTGTCGTTGTAGGAATCGCCCGCGCTGATGACGAAGTAGTACATGGAGCGGAAGGCCTTGACCGCCTCGCGCTTCTGTTCGCGGATGCGCAGTTGATAATCGATGATGCGGTCGTCCTCAACCATCAACCGGTGACAGAGCAGGGTGGGCCAGTTGAGTTTCCGGATCAGCGGCGTGGCGAACTGCTCAAAGGTATCCGAGAGGATGACCACCTGGGTGAATGTGCGCAGTTCATCAAGGAATTCCTTCGCGCCCGGCAGAGGATCGAGGGTGCCTATCACCTGCTGGATGTCGGAGAGTTTCAGTCCGTGGTGGTCAAGAATGTCCAAGCGGCCGCGCATGAGCACGTCGTAGTCCGGTTCGTCGCGCGTGGTGCGGCGTAGCTCCGGGATGCCGGTTTCATCTGCGACGGCAATCCAGATTTCGGGTGTGAGCACCCCCTCCATGTCCAATGTGACGATTGATTGTTTCACGCGGCGGGACTCTTTCAGAAGCACCGTCGCGAATCAATGTCGGATCATGGTGGGTTTGACCCAATCACGGCATACAGAGACAAGGCACCATGCTTTGGTGAAAATTTCAGATTTTCGTGGTTTGAAATCCGGATTCCGCCTTTAAAAGGCGCGCGTCATCCGCAATTTCCTCATGTCCGAAAGCCACCACTCCAACTCCGCCATCGTCGTTGGCGGCACCATCGCCATCGACCACGTCAAGACACCCGAGGCCGAGGCCGCCGATCTGCTGGGCGGGTCAGCCGCGTATGCCGCGCTGGCGGCTTCGTTCTACTGCAAACCGGTCTCGCTGGTGGGCATCATCGGCCATGATTTTCCGCAGCAGCACCTGGACATGCTCGAAACCCGAGGCGTTTCGCTCGCTGGCGTCGAGCGCTCGGCGAGCGAATCGTTCACCTGGTCCGGCGAGTATCATGCGAACATGAACGAGCGAACCACCCACCGAGTGGGGCTCAACGTGCTGGAAAACTGGCAGGTCAAGGTGCCTGCGGCGGTGGCCTCGGCGCCGATCGTGGTGCTGGCCAACATGTCGCCGGACAACCAGATCGAGATGCTCACGCAGTGCGGCATCGATATTTCAGCCCCGGGAAATCCGGAGTCGCGCTTCGTGGTGGCCGATACGATGGACTTGTGGATCGAGATCGCCAATGGCCGCCTGCACGATGTGCTGCCGCACCTGGATTTGTTCGTGCTCAATGAGGGCGAGGCGCGTGAACTGGCGAGTTGCTCGAACTTGGTGCGCGCCGGGAAGATCCTGTTAGATAAAGGCCCGCGCCACGTGGTGGTGAAACTCGGCGAATTCGGGGCGATGATGTTCTCGCGGGATGGCGGGATTTTCCGCTCCAGCGCGTGGCCGCTGGAAGCGGTGGCCGATCCGACCGGTGCCGGCGACACCTTTGTCGGCGCGATGGCCGGCTATCTCGCCGCACAAGGGTCGCCGCCCTACAGCGCCACGCAACTGCGCCAGGCGGTGATTCAAGGCTCAATCCTTGCCTCATTCACCTGTGAGGCGTTTTCCACGCGGCGGCTCGAATCACTGGTCCAAGCCGATCTCGATGAGCGGATGAGCCATTTCCGCTCCTTGACTCATTGGTGAGGTCCGGCGTGCGGCCTGAACGGGTGATTCTTGATGATGATTGTCTCTGGTAATACTCACTGGCGAAATCAGCACTTCCGTGCAGCAACCAATGCTGTTTGATGCGCCGTTTCAAATGGCCATGACTCGTCTTGCGGGTCGATTCAGGCTTTGGTCACGGGCAGGGAGACCAGGTCGAACCAGAAGTGCACGATGGCTCTCATCACTTCGTCGAAGTGTTCGAAATCAACCGGTTTGCGGATGTAGCAGTTCGCATGGGCGGCATAGGCTTGGGAAATGTCATTCTCCGCTTGCGAAGTGGTGAGGATCACCACCGGAATGCGCAGCAATAGCAGGTCGGATTTGATTTCCGAAAGCACTTCATGGCCGTTTTTGCGTGGCATATTCAGGTCGAGCAGGATCAGATCTGGCCGCGGTGCATCAGCGTGCTCCCCCACTCGGCGTAGTAATTTCATCGCGTCTTCGCCATTGCTTGCGACATGCAAGGTCGCATTCCATGTGGAATTGGCGAAAGCTTCGCGCATGATCATCACATCGGTGGCGTTGTCTTCGACAATTAGAATGTGGACTGGGGAATGTTGCATGGTAGCGGTGGGGATGAGGCAGGTTCAGTTGATGGCGGGCAAGGTGAAGAAAAAAGTCGTGCCGTAGCCGGGTTGGGAATCGATCCAAATGCGACCGCCGTGGCGCTCCACGATCTTCTGGCAGATGGCTAAGCCTAGGCCGGTGCCGGGAAATTCATCACGGGTGTGCAGCCGCTGAAACAAACGGAAAATACGCTCGAAATGCTGTGGCTCGATGCCGATGCCCTGATCGCTCACAGCGAACACCCATTCATCGCCCTCGCGTTGTGCACGCACCCGCACCACAGGCGGGCGGCCGCCGCAGAACTTGATGGCATTGCCGATCAGATTTTGAAACAACTGACCGAGTGTTTGGGGAGCCACGTTGACCGGCGGCAGCGCCTCACAGGTCAGTTGCGCGCCGCTTTCCTCAATGGCGTGGGCTAGATCGGCGCGCACCGCTTCAAAGACCGCGGTGCTGTCGGTCGCAACCAAGGTATCCTGCACGGCGTCGAGCCGCGATAAAGTCAACAAGTCGTCAATGAGTTCACGCATGCGCTGGCTGCCTGCTACGGCGTGGGCGATGAACTGATCGGCCCGCTCATCGAGACGGCCAGCGTAGCGGATTTTCAGCAATTGCAGGCAACTGCTCACCGACCGCAGCGGTTCCTGCAGGTCGTGCGAGGCGACGTATGCGAACTGTTCCAGTTCCGCATTGGAGCGGGCCAGGTTCTGGTTGGTGGTTTCCAGCGCGAGTTGGGCCTTTACGTATTTGGTGATGTTGGTTTTGACGGATACAAAGCCGATGATCTTGCCGCAGGCGTCGCGCACAGGAGCAATATGGGCCTCCTCCTGATAGAGGCTGCCGTCCTTACGCTGATTGACCATGTTGCTCCGGTAAACCTGGCCGCGGCTGAGCGTGGCCCACAGGTGCCGGTAAAACGACGGCGGATGCTTGCCGCTTTTGAGCAGGCGCGGGGTCTGCCCCAAAAGTTCCTCGCGAGTATAGCCGCTGGTTTCCTCAAAGTTTCGGTTCACATACAGTATGGCACCGTGGGCATCAGTGATGAAAATCGATTCCGAGGACTGGTCGATAGCGGACATGAACAGCCGGGCGGCTTCAAGCTCCGCGCCATTGTGGTGAGGTGCCTCCAGTTGCTCGCGCATTTTCTCGTTCTGGCCTTCCAGTTCGGATATGCGGACTTGGAGGTCGCGGATGAGCAGTGCGGCCTCCGCTGGTGTCTGCGGGGGGGCGGTTTGGAGCAGGGCTGGAGGGTGCTGGCGATCCTACGCAAGCCGGAGCGGGGGGGCTAGTTCCATGGTGGCGTCAGATTTCATGACGGGTGGGGCGGAGAAGTGGCGGAGGAAGATTTGTTTCGGTTAGATAAATAAACTCCCGATCCCGTTCGGAGATGATGCGGAATCTGGAGTTTTAACCCATTAATGCACCAGCTATCTCCACTCCACTTAGCCTAGAACTCGTTGTCAAGAATTCTCTTGGCTACAGATTTTAGCGGGCAGGCGCGCACTTTGTCGGAAATGCTTCCGCTTGCGCTCGGCCTTCGCTAGACTTCCATCATGACACTGCTGGCCGACTTGGTTTCCTTCCTCGACCGCGAACTGCGCATCACAGAAATCCCCGACTATCCGGGCGCAGTCAACGGCCTGCAGCTGGCCAATGGAGGTGAGGTTCATCGGATTATCGCCGCCGTGGACGCCTCGCTGCCGGTAATCGAAGCCGCCGCAATCGGCGGGCCCGGCTTGCTCATCGTCCATCACGGGATTTTCTGGCAGGGCGTGCAGCCGCTGACCGGTGCTTTTTACCGGAAAATCAAAATTGCGATCGACGCCGGGCTCGCCATCTACTCTGCCCACCTGCCGCTCGATATCCATCCCGTGTGGGGTAACAACACCCATCTCGCCAAAACCATCGGATTGATTGATCCGGAGCCGTTTTTAGCGTGGAAAAACATCCACCTTGGATTGCGCGGCACTTGGCAGGGGAGCCGCACCGATCTCGCCGGAGTGCTGGAAAATGCCGTCGGCGCCAGAGTGCATATCTGTCCCGGTGGGCCGGAAAATATTACTTCCATCGGCCTGATCACCGGTGGTGCCGGCAGTGAGGTCGCCAAGGCGGCTGCCGCCGGCATCGATACCTTCATCACCGGCGAGGGCCCCCATTGGAGCCATCCGCTCGCACTCGAATTGGGCATCAATCTGATGCTCGCTGGCCACTATGCCACAGAAACCTCTGGCGTTCAATCACTTGCAGCAGAGCTTGGCCGCGGTTCCAGCCTGCCTTGGACTTTCATCGATCAACCCAGCGGATTGTGATGAATCAGGCTACTGGTACGGGTGACGGGAATCGAACCCGTGTCTCATGCTTGGGAAGCCATGGCTATCCTAGCAATTACAAGGGTTATCCGAGCATTGTAACGCTTTGTATCGTTTTGGGGTGGACAAATCGGGTGTTGCGGGATACTGCACAGGCATGAGCAAGACCGCATCGAAGGGTAAAAAAAAGGAAGAGGAATCACTCGTTCGTTACGCGGGTGGCGTGAGCAAAGGTAAGAGCGCACACCCCAGATATTCATTCGTGGTCCGCTGGCCGGGAGAGAACGGGAAGCGGTTGGCGAAATGGTTCACCAATGACACCGAGGCCAAGGCATGGGCCAAGGAGAAGAGCGCGGACGCCGGGGAGCTTGGCGACAACTTCGCGTCTCTGAGCGAGGATGAACGGGGAGCGGTGGCGGCATTCCGGAAATTCCGTGCCGCGCATGAGAAACCAGCGCCGCCACCCCTGAAAACCGTGGTTGCGGAATTTGTCAAACGCTGGGAAGCCTCGCGGGCGGGGGCCAAGGTGGAAGTGGCGGTTGATGAATATTTGGAATCCCTCAAGAAGAGAGGGAAGAGCAAGGCGCACTTGGCTGCAAGCGGCTCCCGTCTTGGCAGGTTCAAAAAGGATTTCGGCGAGCGGGTTTTGCCGTCTTTCACGTCGCGGGAGCTTGGCGATTACATCCTCAACCTTCGTGGCTTGGTCTTGAAGCCTGTGAAGGGCGATCCGCCGGGGCGTAAGCGCAAGGATGGAACCCCAGTGAAGCGGACATACCGGCCCGTGGTCGTGCGTGTAAATGATGACCTATCTCTGGAGTCCAAGGCTGGATACCGCCGCGCTCTCATGTCGTTTTTCGAGTGGGCGCGGAAGCGCGGGATGGTGACGGAGAACCCGGTGAAGGATGCGGAGAAGCCCGAGGGCACGCCGAAGTTGCCGGGGGTGCTGACAGCGTCCGAAACCAAGTCGTTCTTTATCGCCCTGCTCAAGCACGCGCCTGAACTGGTCCCGTTTTGGGCGGTCCGCGCTTTCGCTGGCTTGCGTGAATCCGAGGCGCTGCGAATGGATTGGCGCATGATCGACCTTGCTGCCGAAAAAATCACCCTGCCCAAGACGATCACGAAAAGCCGCCATTCCCGGGAGATTACCATACAGCCCGTCCTTGCCGCCTTCCTCGCCCTACATGTGAAGCCGTCCGGCGCGGTTTGCTCGCTTTCTCCCATCGCCCGACGCTGGCGGATGCGCCTTGCATTGCGTTCCGCGCCCGGCCTGCTTCCGCCCCGGAATTGGGCGCGGCACTCTTACGCCACGTATCACTTGCTCGCGTTCCGCCACCCCGGCGAGACGGCCATGCAGCTCGGGCACAAGGACGATCCGGCGATGCTTGACGCTCATTATCGTGGAGTTGGAACCGAAAAGGAAGCCTTGGCGTTCTGGGACATCCGGCCAGAGACTCCTGAAAACGTGGTTGCGATGGACGTCAAGGAAGATGGCGCGCAGGCACAAACAGCAATCCGGAGGGAAGCCCAATGAAAGACGCCAACCAACCTCAAGCCAAGAAGAGGATCATTAAAAAACAGCAAGCATCCAAAGCCCCCCCACAAGAGAGCAATACCCCGAAAGCCAAAGCCATGCGCGGCGACACGTCGCCCGCTGGAGTAGCACACGACCTTGCGCAAGACGCGCTGGATCGGCTTACGGAACTAGCAAAAGGCGGAGACACCAAAGCGTTGAGATACTTTCACGACATCGCGTGTGCCGTGACGGAGTGGCTCAATACCAATCACATCGACTATGCTGCTGCCGTTCTGGAATGGCCGGTGCTACTGCCACAGGAAAGGGAAGCTCGAAAAGCCGTTGCTGATTCCGCAACGAAAATGCGCATCGGTTCGGTGAAAGCAGGCGGAGAAGGCCGCCCGGAGATTCTTGAATATGGCTCAGAAAAAGGATTTTCTATCAGCAACTTGCGACGTGTGAATTTTGCGCGGGCGGTCTTGCGGTCACTTTGCTACTCTCCCGCATGTTGGGATACTGAATGTCAGGAGCTTTTTGCCTCTGGAACGGGCATCGTGGAATACAATGATCTGTTGCTTTTGAGAATCCGTGACCTGCCTGACTATGAAGAAAGGACTCGTGAAGAATGGGTGGGTGCTATCTTAGGAGTGATGGATTTGAACCCCGAACTTGCTCCCAAGAAACTGGCTGGCCGAGCAGTAACCATCAAGTATGCGCCTCGACCTGATGGGAGCAGAGAGCGGGTAGTCGATGAGCGGGGAGGGGTTCTGGGCAAAGCGATCCGCGCCGGGTTGAAGAATGTCCCAGCGATACCCGGTGGCTGGAGTGGGTGACTGGGGAAAACTAGGGGGGGTATTCTGGCAAGGCTGGATTTCAACACAACGCGACTCATCGCGGCGTGCAGACCACAACTACATTACTGACGCGCCGCCAAGTCGCAGAAACCTTGGCCGTATCCATCCGCACCGTCGATGAACTGATTCACACCGGGGATTTACCCGTAGTGCGACTCGGAGGCAAGTCGGTCCGCTTCCGCCCCGCAGCCATCCAACTCTTCATTGAGGCAAGCGAGTCGCGGCGTAACCCACGCACAGCACGCCGGAGGGTAATCAAGAACACCGCCAACACGGGAGGGCTTCAGTAATGAAACTCGATCCCTGCAATTACATGTTCGAGACTCCGCGCTCTCAAAGCTCTACTATCAAGCCCGCGCCACGTGACATCTTCGCCGAAGCCCGTGAAAAATTCACCATCGAGGACTTGTGGCACGCCTTTGGATTCAAAGGGCAGCCGAAAGGAACCTGCAAATCCCCGTTTCGAGACGATTGTAATCCGTCATTCAGTATTTACGACGACGGCAAGGCTTGGACGGATCACGCCACCGGCGATCATGGTGACGTAATCGAGTTCGCCCGCCATGCCCTTGGCAGATGCGAGCACAAGGCCGTAAGAGAGTGGTTCAGCGAACGTCCTGGAATTGACTACCTTGCTCACTTTCAGGCCGCTCCAAGACTGCCCAAGGCTTCTCAACCTCCCAAGGTGATCCAATGGCCTGCCGGTATCCGCGACGGCACCACGGGCGCATGGCACGCATTTGCAACCTCCCGGGGCATCGCGCAGTCAACCGCTTGGACTCTCGTAAAGTCCGGCATGGTGCGCCCTTGCACGCTCGATGGACACGATTGCTACGTTGTCACTGATAGAACCTATCGAGCCGCCGAAATCCGCAGGGCTGACGGCAAGCCATTCTGGCAAAGCAAAGCCTATCCCCTCAAGGGCGTCGATAAGTCATGGCTTCCCGGCGCGGACTGGCTGCGGCAAGGATCACCGGAGAAGGCGGTCATCGTCACCGAGGGTGGGACCGACCTGCTTGCGGCAGTTGACCTCTACTCTCGGTATCGGCGCATCCACGGTGGCAAGAACTTGTGGCAGCCGGTTGCCTTGCTTGGAGCCGGATGCAAGCTCCTCGCCCCTGAATGCGCGGAGCTGATCCGAGGGCGGCATGTTCGACTTGTGCCCGATGCCGATGACGCAGGCGACCGGATGCGCGATCATTGGACGGATCTTTTCCGACGCCTCGGATGCTCGGTGGACGCCGTGACCCTGCCGCGAGGCACCGACCTGACCGACCACCTTTCCACCATTTCACCCACCGACCTTTTTTCAATATGAGCGCGATCACCATTTCAAAACCGTTGCCGCCGATAGAGGCATCCGATGATCCGGCCAGTGATTTACCACTGGCCCACGAGCCCGGCACCGCAGACAACGAGCAAGAAGCGCCGCCTTTTCCCATGCACTGCCTGCCCGGAGCCGCTGGTGATATGGCCCGTGAGATCGGGCGTGTCACAACTGCTCAGAACGAACCACTGGCAGCGGCAGCAATCCTTGCAACTGTTTCAGCATCCCTAGGTGCGGGAATCGAAGTGAGCACCGGAGGCGAACGACGAACCCGCCCAAACATCTTCGTCTGCCCCATCGCGGATTCGGGCACTGGCAAAGGAGAGACACATTCTCTTGCCGTCGAGCCTTTCGAGCGGGGGGAAGCGGAGATCATCCAGCAGTTCGACATGCACACGAAGCCCGGGTTGATTGCTGAGCTTCGCGTAGCGGAGCAGCGCTCCAAGAAGTTATGCGCGGAGGCCGCCAAGGAAACGGATCGCCACGCCCGCCAACTCGTCACCGAAGAATACCGGCGTGCGGCAGAGGACGCCGCCGAGATCCAGCGGCGGATTGAATCCGCGCCGCGCTGGAAGGTGGGTGACATCACACGGGAGGCTCTGGCAATCGCGATGGCGGGCCAGCCGGGGGAGGCGCTGGCCAGCATGTCCAGCGAGGCGCGGGGGCTTTTCAGCATCATGCGGGGGAAATACTCGAAGGAAGGTGGCGACGAGGATTTCTATTGCAGCGCCTATTCCGGCGACTCCGTGACGGTTGATCGCGTGGGACGCCCCAGAGTGACATTGCGCCGTCCATGTCTATCCGTCCTCTGGATGATCCAGCCGGATGCCGCAAGGAAGGCGCTTGCTGACGATGCCTTCGTAGAGTCGGGCCTGCTTCCGCGTTTTCTCATGTTTGATCCCAAAGCCGAGCCGCAAGAGCGGACTGAACAGCCCGCGCCGATCCCGGCACCCATCAAGCAGGCATGGGGAGAACTCATTCGCTCTCTGGTATCCAGCTACCGGATGCTGGGAAGCGACCCGCTGACGGTAGTCGTCTCACAGGAAGCCCTCGCGATTCTCACAGATTATGAGCGCGAGAATGTCAGGCGGCGGCGGCGGAGCGGAGATCTGCGGGACATCGCCAGCTTCGTTGCGCGATGGACCGAAAACGGTTGGAAAATCGCTCTCATTCTTCACGCTGCGAAACACGGCGGCGATGCGCACCTTTCGCAACTCGCCAGCACCACGGCAGAAAATGCCGTCGAGGTGATGAGGTGGTTCTCTGAACGCCAGCTTGAAATCCTCAATGTCGGACGGCAGGAAAAGATGCAAAAGAGACTTTTGGCACTTTCGGCAGTTTTGGCAGAGGCGAAAGGGGAAAATACATTCCGCCAACTTCGCCGGTCAAACGGGTTCGAGGAGGGTGAGATCCGGCAGCTTCTCGCCATGTTTCCCAACCGTTTCAAAATTGAAAAACGCAAGCCGGACAAGGGAAGGCCATCGCTCTGGGTTGTCCGCATCACATGACATTGAATTTCGCGCACTCGAAGATATAAAATAATCCATATCTCTCTCTTGGTAAGATACTTGCAAATTATTCAATCACCCCATGCCAAAAGTGCCAAAACTGGCCAAAAGTAGAAAATCATCCCACCAACCACCCAAAAAATGCACTACCTCCAACGCTTGGCAACCGCCTTACAGCAACTCGAAAACGCCCCCGGCACTTTTGCCACGGTCCACGTCCAACATGACAGCCACTGTCCGATGCTCGTCGGAAAACCGGACTGCCGCTGCGTCCCAACTATACTGATAGACAGACCCGTCGGCAGAATCGAGGTCTTGCCCAACGGAAGCCTCCGCCATTCCGCCGAATCCAACTAAATCGACGCCATCAATCATGAGCTCAACATTCGCAATCTTCAGTTCCACCGACATGACTTCAAATCTCAGCCTTCGAGAACGGAACCAGTGCAGCCATCGCATAGAGGAGGTCTGCAAACGGATAATCGAGATCACCGAGATCATCGGGCAAGAACGCTTCACGTTCGATTTCGAGGGTGCGGGGATCACTCTGCACGTAGCTGCCGAAATCGAAAATTCCTGCCCATGAAAACCATCATCATTGCCCTCAAAGTGGTTCTCGCCGCAGTTGCGTTAATCCTCATCCGCAAGAGTGCCCGACTCATAGCCCTCCTACCCCTATGAACCCCACCACCAATTCAGGCCAACATCTCGCCGAAGCACTCCACGCGGAAATCTCCGCAGAGCGTATTGCCAGGGTTATATCGGACGGCCTGTCTGCCACCACAACGACGCGCTCCGGGGCAGTGGAGCCCGATACCCGCTCCCGTCTCGCTGCTCTTCAACTCCTCCTCGCTTACACCGAGGGCAAACCAATCGAGCGGCAGCAGATTGTCGTCTCGAATGTTTCAGCGGACCCCGTCTCTGACATCGAGGAGCGTCTTGCCAGATCGCCTGCATTGCGGCGTTCTTTGACAGCGACGCTAGCGAAGATGGACGGTTGAAGCGGCAGGTGGAAAAATATTCGTCCTTCATGCACTGATTTCCAAGTCCCGCTATTTTATCACTCCGGATCGACAATCTGCGGATGAGACGGGTCTAGCGGAATCCACACTCCACCTGCCTTGTGATGAGTAGGCATCCCCGTATCATCGTATAAACTGGTCCCGTTGATGCGATATCCTCCAGTAGGCATTCCGTCGATACTGATGTAACTGCCCCTCCGTTGGTAGTTCCCACCACCATTTGAGCCTTTGTTTTTAGCCTCTTTTAGATCCTGTCGCCCTTCATTCCCAACCACTAAACGCCCCGCGTATTTTTCCTTCTCCGCGTCGCTGGCTGCCGCCCACACCTCCTCGAATTTTACCTTTGCCTCTGCCTCTGTCATCCATTTCATCGGCCCCTTCTGATAGCGCGGTTGTGCTGAGCTTCTGTGCTTCCGCTCTTCCCACCGTGTGACGATCGGCGGTCCACCCTGTGAGATCCACGTCTCAAATGCAGCAGTTTTCGCTCTGACCGTTGGTTCGAAGGTATTTGGACTCGCAGGGGCTTGATGCCTACGGACTTTCGGTGGCGGTGGAACATTCCGCTGGCGGACATCGTTTGTCGCGGCATTTTCCGCTACCTTGTTGCGATATAGTGCCGCACCTTCTACGGTGAGTCCATATTTGGCCCGCTGCTCTTCGGTGAGTTTCTCAATAGGAATTTTAGCTGCCCCCGATTCATGCATGATGCGAAGGCCGTCCGGTTCCACACTGCGAATTGTGACCGAGACGTAGCCGTTCAATTCAGGGATGACTTTGTCATCCAAAGTCACCGGTGCCTGTGGTTCGGGATTAGGGTTAGGTTCGGCCTCGGCTGCTTTTATCCCCAAGTCCTTTGCCGCGAGTTCCGCCAGAATCATTGGTTTGTCGGGGGAATGGTAGCGCTGATCGCCCTGTTCACGCATTTGCTCGTCGAGTTCGATCATGCGCTTGATGATGGCACTTTGCGGATTGGTCGTGTCTGGATAGGCGGCAATGGTATTTTGCTCCGATCTCGAATATGCCTCCTCGAATCGCTTCTCTTCCTCTGTCTGCTGGCCCATGCATGCGCCCGTGAGGACGAAGGCTACTATCCATGTAAATGCTCGTGTTTTCATCGCTGTGTTTTGGTTGTTTCAATTATCGGTTTATCGTGTCGCGGGGTGTGTTTCGTTTCGTCTCACCAGCCGCTCGGAATTCGTTGTAGGCCTTATCCCAATCCACGTCGGGGAATGCCTTCTTCACGGATTCGAGGAAATCAGGGCGGTTCAGTGTCTCGAATGTCACGTCCTTGAAATGAAAATCGAGTGTCATCTGACGGATAAGATCATCAGCTGCGGGAAACACCGTTTGAAGTCTGCGGTGGAGCCATTTCTTGAGTTGCTCGTCGGAGATTTCTCCGGCCAGAGATTGGCCGATCACTGCATCCGGGGGATTCTTTCTCGCGATGGGAAGGTAGTAATCCACGACCTGCTTCCGCGATTCATCGAGCTTCTCTTGAAGTTCCTCTTTCACGGCTTTCTGATGCTCTTTGAGTTTCTCGCGCAATTCTTTCAACCGGCTTTCCAATTGCGGTTTGGCGTTCTTGAGAACCACTCGCCCGTGACTCTTTCCGAGCGACGGGGTGAAGTTGGCGCGGATTTCATTCAGCTCGTCTTCCAGTTCCTTGGAGGAAAGGGAACTGCTCTTTTCGAGCAAATCGAACGTGGTGCGGAGCCTTCCCGCAAGGTCGGCGGAGGCTCCCAACTTTTGGATGTCCGCTGGAATGCAAACCTTCAGTTTCTGAATTGCTGCACCGGTGAGGCTCATTTCCACGTATTGCAGATAGGGTTCAAAAACCCGGACTTGGCGGACAACGTCGAATTTCACGGGCGGAGCAGTTTGGATGGCTTTCATGACTTCCTCAAAATGTCCCTGCATCACTGGCGCTACTCCGAGTGCGCAGGGCATCTCAGCGAGCGCGGCCGCAATTTCCGGGGTGGGAGCTTCCTTTATGGCTTCCTCGCGAGTCACCGGGGAAAAGCGGATGGCGAATGCCTCCACCTGCGCGGGCGAAAGTTCGATGGCGTTTGGTGTCTCGTCACTGTAGGGTTCATCTTCCAAGTAGTGTGCGACGGGCGTGAAAACCCATCCGCGCTTGTCCACAATGAGAATTCCACTGCGGAAACCGGGGAAATGGACCAGTTCGATTCCTGCTTTCCGGAGCATATCCACGGCTTCCAGACTTCCATATCCCATGCGGAGCGTCCGTTCGTCAAAGTCGAGGCTGACGGTCAGTTCTGTCGGCAAAAGCTGATTCTTGTGTGCCAGCAACGCGGCGGCAGGCCCGTCCTGGATACCCGGCGCGGCATACACGACACGATTTGTCGCGCTGTGGATCAATCCGGCGATTCGGGTGCTTGATAGAGCGGCAAAGAGTGGGGAAGTGGACATTGCGGAAGTAATTTAGCAGGCGGGGTGGGACATTTAGAGGGGTAGGTTCAATATTTATGACTCGTCTCCTGCGTATTCTTGGAAAGCGTGCCGTCACTTTGAATTGGCGATTCACATGCTCGATTGACGCTCTTGTATTTGATGAGACCGATGATCCAGCCGATAAAAAATGCAAGTAGACTCATAAAAGGCACCACCAATACCCATAAAGCTATCGAGGAGCTGTCGAATCGAAGAAAAAAAGCAGGCAAAAGATTGATCGTGGCGAAAGCAGACATCCACGAGGCGACCCTTCTCCCAAGAGCAACTGCCGTATGCACACCACGCTTAGGCCGAAGCAACCAATAGGCCA
The DNA here is from genome assembly GCA_947491475.1 of Akkermansiaceae bacterium. Classification (GTDB taxonomy): domain Bacteria; phylum Verrucomicrobiota; class Verrucomicrobiia; order Verrucomicrobiales; family Akkermansiaceae; genus Luteolibacter. Next base: position 21,967 of record CANLKN010000053.1, read on the forward strand.
ACCAAGCAGCGGCTAGAGTAATCAAAACAATGATAGAGGCCCCTATCCTAACTGCCGTTCTATCGAGATTAGGCTCAAAATGCCCTTTAATGATGGCAGAAAGTTTCGGGTTGTCCTTAAAAGTCCCTGCAAGGTGTTCGTAATCATCTGATCTAGAACTAGGGTTTTCCGGGATTTGTTGTGATGCTTGCCATTGTCTGGCTGCATCGGCGTCAAGTTCATCCTGCACCATGCGCGCAAGCAAGTATGGCTTATTCGGATTATAATACAGGTCGTGGTCTTTTTCTTTCGCCCATGCGTCGATCTCAAGCATTCGGGTTTTGAACGGTCCCGGATGGGCGCTTTGGGGGTATTCACGCTGTGTCTGTTCCCATGAAAGATTCTTTTGTCGATACCATTCGGCGGACATCTCCTGCGCGGTGGTCTGGAACGAGGTTAGGAATGCGACAGCGAAGAGGATATTGAGGAATTTCATGGCGGTGCGTTCTCTCAGAAACCAAACCAGCCACCCCGATGAATCAGGGTGGCCAGGGAGTTGAGACCTGTGGTAAGACAGGCGTGGGGCCTTTAGTCTCATCCGAAGAGGAAACCTGGACATTCGCACACCACCTCCCTGACCATTTCGATCTGGAGGTGGTGCTGTTCCGGCCAGCACCAGCCGCTTACCACGGGGGTCTCACGCCCCGGCCCGGATCTCTCCGGACGCGTTGAGTGAAGAGATGGGGCGCTGATCTAGCAAGGACGAAACCATGAGAATGCGGAACTTGCGTCTAATCGCGTCTAATCGCATCTGATTCCAAGCTCCTCCTTGCACCCCTGCCGCGAATCTGTTGAAATCCGCGCATGACGCCGCAGAAACCGGACTCCGATCCCCAAACGCCTGCCGAAGTCCACTACGACCCTGTTGCCGGTGCGGGCGGGTTCCTTGTCGCCCGTCCTTCACTCTGGTTCACGCCGCTCCACATCATGGCGATGATCCTCCCCAAGGAACCGGCCTTTCTCATGGCCAACCCACCTTTCGGCAGTTCCACCGCTGAGGGCAACGCCAATTTCGGTTAGGCAAATTGGTCCGGGCATTGCCATGAGCATCACCCTCAGTCAGCTCGAATCTCACCTATGGAAAGCCGCTTGGATACTCAAGGGGCCGGTGGACGCTGCGGATTTCAAGAACTACATTTTCCCACTGCTTTTCTTCAAACGGATCTCCGACGTCCATGACGAAGAGCATGAAGCCGCGCTGAAGGAGTTCGATGGAGATGAAGAAGCAGCGCTGTTCACGGAGAACTACCGCTTCCAGATCCCCGATGACTGTCACTGGCAGGACGTGCGGAAAGTCGCCACCAATGTCGGGCAATCCCTCCAAACCGCCCTACGCGGCATCGAGCAGGCAAATCCCCACACGCTTTACGGCATCTTCGGCGATGCTCAATGGTCCAACAAGGACCGCCTCCCTGATGCTCTCTTGCGGGATTTGATCGAACACTTCTCGGCCCTTCCCTTGGGCAATACGGCGGCTCAGTCCGACATCCTTGGCCAAGCCTACGAATACCTACTCAAGAAGTTCGCCGACGCCACTAACAAAAAGGCGGGTGAGTTTTACACCCCGCGCTCCGTCGTGCGGCTCATGGTGAATATCCTCGATCCCCGCGAGGGCGAGTCCGTCTATGATCCCACCTGCGGCACGGGGGGCATGCTGCTGGAGGCCATCCATCATGTGCAGGAGACGCGTGGCGATGTCCGCACGCTCTGGGGCAAGCTTTACGGGCAGGAGAAAAACCTCACCACCTCCGCCATCGCCCGCATGAACCTCTTCCTGCACGGTGTGGCGGACTTCCAGATCGTGCGCGGCGATACCCTTCGTAGCCCCGCCTTCTTCCTCGGCGACAGTCTCGCCACCTTCGATTGCGTCATCGCCAATCCGCCCTTCTCGCTGGAGAAATGGGGCGACGAAGTTTGGTCCAGCGATCCCTATGGCCGCAATTTCGCCGGCATGCCGCCCGCCAAGAGCGGCGATTACGCCTTTGTCCAGCACATGATCAAATCCATGGCCCCCAAGACCGGGCGCATGGCCGTCGTTCTGCCGCACGGAGCCCTCTTCCGCATGGGCAAGGAGGGCGAGATTCGGAAGAAGATCCTCGGGATGGATCTGCTAGAGGCCGTCATCGGCCTCGGGCCGAACCTCTTCTACGGCGCTGGCCTCGCCGCCTGCATCCTCGTCTTCCGGCAGAAGAAGGCGAAGGATCGGAAGAACAAGGTGCTCATCGTCGATGCCTCGAAGGAGTTCAAAACTGGCCGCGCCCAGAACGAACTGCTGCCCGAGCACGTCGAACGCATCCACGGCTGGGTCCGCGACTGCACCGATGTCGAAGGCATCGCCCGTGTCGTCACCCTCGACGAGATCGCCACCAACGACCACAACCTGAACATCCCGCGTTACGTCGAGCCGAAGGTCACGGGTGAGGTGCTTTCAATAGAGGAAGCGATGATGCGGCTGCGCGAGAGCGCGGACGAGGCCTTTGCGGCGGAGGAGAGGCTGGTTGGAATACTGAAGCAGGAGAATATACTCGTATGAATCAAACAGGATTTGGCCCATTGCTGATCGTCGTCAGCCGCGATGAAGTATTGCGAAAGGACATCAGCGGTCCATTCATGACGCTCAAACACTTGATCTCCAGTCGCGAAAATATCCGAGCCAATATACTCAACGTCGATATTTCGTTCAGCGGTTACGATAACACGAGAGAAGAGCTTTTTGAGATCCCGGAGGTCAGGAGTTATGTCCATGCTCTGGATGTGGAGTTTCCTTACTGGCTCTACTTTCTGTCTCGGCATTTCATGGGACTCCAGTGTCTGGCCTATTGCTACCTTGATGCGTATTTGATTGAGGAAGTGCGGCGTGAAGACCATCCCAAACAGCTTGCAAATTTGATCGAACGCCGTTGGGGGCCTGCTTTAAACCAAATTTGCTCGGCAGCTGGCCATACTGAAGCTGAAGCGGACTCATTGCTAGAGTCTGCGCTAAGCTACTTCATGTCTGGGCCCACCAAACTGGCTGAAGACACTTGGGTTGAAGACGAAAGCGAGGATGACGAGGAAGTGGACAGTGACGATAGCGACGGACTCTTCGGGTTGTTCATTGAGGACTCGGGTCCGTTCACGTCCGTGGCTCAATCAATTCGGCTGTTACTTCGTAGGGCAAATCTTCCACTTGGCGAGATCCACCAATTGGCCGTTATGCTTCTGATCATTGAATCCTTACCTCGTCCCACCCCGGGGCTTCATGTGGAATTGGATCTTGTTGAGCGCCATAAAAACGGTGAGAGAACCAGCATGGGCATACGAGCTGGAAGCGATGAAATCCGACTGACTTGCACGGAATACATCATCCTTGATTCCCGAGTCGGTGGGGACTCGGAAACCGAGGTTTGGTTTGGGTCGTCTCCCGGAGGCTGGCGGGAGGAGTCCGATTTCGGTGCTTTGCGTGAGTGGGCCGAACAATTCGCGGCTCGTGCCGCAGATCCCAGACAGGAAATCCTGATCTCCTCGGATGAATGCGACGACAGCGAAATTGACTGGCATCCGGAATCCAGTGAAGACCTTTGGGAGAAACTCCATACTGAATACCCATGACCCGCATCACCCAGCAACAGCTCGAATCCTACCTCTGGGGAGCCGCCGTGCTCCTGCGGGGGACGATTGATGCGGGGGACTACAAGCAGTTCATCTTCCCGCTGCTCTTCTACAAGCGCCTGTGCGACGTCTTCGATGAGGAAACCGTCACCGCGCTGCGGGAGTCGGGCGGGGATCAGGACTTCGCGCTGTTCCCGGAGAACCACCGCTTCCAGATTCCGTCGGATGCGCATTGGCGGGAGATTCGGAAGGTCAGCCGGGATGTGGGCCGGGGCTTGCAGCAGGCCATGCGGGCCATCGAGACCGCCAACCCCGACAAGCTCTTCGGCATCTTTGGCGATGCACAGTGGACGAACAAGGACCGGCTGTCCGATGCCATGCTGCGCGACCTCATCGAGCACTTCTCCACACTGGAACTCACCGTCGCCAACCTGCCCGAGGACGAGCTGGGTCAGGGCTACGAGTATCTCATCAAGAAGGTCGCCGACGACTCCGGCCACACCGCGGCCGAGTTCTACACAAACCGAACCGTCGTCCACCTCATGACCGAGATGCTCGACGTGCAGCCCGGCGAGTCCGTCTATGACCCCACCTGCGGCTCCGGCGGCATGTTGCTCTCCTGCATCGCCCACCTGCGGAATCAGAAGAAGGAGTGGCGGAATGTGAAGCTCTACGGCCAGGAGCGCAATTTGATGACCTCCTCCATCGCCCGCATGAACTGCTTCCTCCACGGCATTGAGGACTTCCGCATCGAGCGTGGCGACACCCTGGCCGAGCCGAAGCTCGTCGAGGGCGACCGCCTCCAGCGCTTCGATGTCGTGCTGGCCAATCCACCCTACTCCATCAAGCAGTGGAACCGTGAAGCCTTCGCCGCCGACCCTTGGGGGCGCAAT
>CANLKN010000054.1 GCA_947491475.1 Akkermansiaceae bacterium
ACAGGAACAACGCTCAACGCCTGGACTTCGGGCGACGATGCCTTCTTCGGCCGCAACAGCGCTGCCGCAGGATCTCCAGCGGGGGATTTTGCCATCACCGTCAGTGGCGCGCAAAGCGCCTCATCCATCCAGCAACCCGGCGGCGGGGCAGGCAACTTCACCCTGAGCGGTGGCAGCATTGCTTTGGCGACCGCCACTCCGGTGCGGGCGGATCAAGGCTCATTCACCATCAACAGCAACCTGACGGCGACCGGAATCTTGCGAATGACCGGCGGCCAGATCACGCTGGGGGGCAACAACACATTTGGAAACATGTCGATCACGGCGAGCGGGACACCCACCTTGGGATTGACCGGTAATGGAGCCATGGGTTCGGGAAACACCCTGACTGTGAATTCACAAACTGTTTGGATTGATGTGCGGGCGGCCGCGATTGCCAGCACGAACCTTGGGTTGGCCAACGGCATCGTCATCACCAAACTGCTCAACACCGGTGCTGGCGCATCCTCATGGGGCGGCAACATCAACGCTGGCACCACCGCAGTGGTTCAAGCGGGCGGTGGCTCCCAACTGGAGATCATCGGCGCAATCAGTGGTGGCGGTGGCGTGAACGTGGAGGATTTGAAAATCCTGAAGCTCAGCGGCACGAATCTTCATACCACCAACACCGTCGTCCGGGCGGGGGGCACACTCATCGTCGGCAACGATTCCGCGCTCGGCACGACGGCCTCCGGCACGTTTGTAAATGCCGCAGCAACGCTGAATCTCAATGGTTTCAATGTGGGCGCGGAAACCATCACCTTGCAGGCCGCAAGTGCGAAACTGCTTAACACCGCCGAGGCGGCTGCCTTCTCTTCGGGCACGATCACATTGGGAGATGTCACCGGCTTGGAAATCGGCGGCACGGGAAACCTCACTTTGGACGGCGTCATTTCCGGCGGAGCGAACGGTTTCACAAAGACCGGAGCGGGCACACTCACGTTGGGAAATGAGAACTCTTACACCGGCAGCACCAAACTCAGCGCGGGCACCGTCATTCTGGGCAATGCCGGAGCACTTGGAGACAACTCCGTGGTTGATGTGACCGGCAGCCTGCCGACCTTGAACCTGAATGGATTCGATGTTGCAGGAAAGGATCTCTCCCTTGTGGGCGGCGCGACATTGCTCCTTACGAATACAGGTGGCACCGCTTCCACATGGGGTGGGAGCGTGAGCAGCGCGAGCGGCACCTCCGGCATTCGTGCTGGCGGCACTTTGAGTGAGGTTGAAATCAGCGGGGAAATCAGCACGACGGGACAGGTGGAGGTTCTCGACAACACCACCCTGCGTCTGAGCGGAGCCAACACCCATGCGAGCAATACGGTCGTCCGCACGGGTGGCACACTCATCGTCGGCAACGCCTCCGCACTCGGCACGACGGCCGCAGGGACTTTCGTCAATTCCGGTGGCACGCTCGACCTCAATGGCTTCAATGTGGGAGGCGAGGCAATCACACTCCAGCAGCCAAATGCCAAACTCCTCAACAACGCGGTGGATGCCGCCACGGCGAACGGCACAGTTTCATTGGGAAGCACCGGCCAGCAAATCGGCGGCTCGGGTTCCCTGGCGCTCGGCGGTGTCATTTCCGGAGCCAATGGGTTTGAAAAAACCGGTGCAGGCACCCTGACGCTCAGTGGCGGAAATTCCTACACCGGCAACACCACCATCAGTCTGGGAGCCCTCAATCTGGCCAGCACCGGCGAGCTCAGCTTCACGGTTGGTTCAAACGGCGTGAACAACGCGGTATTGGGAACTGGCACTGCCAGCTTCGCTGGCAAGTTCGTCATAGACCTCAGCGCCGCAGGAACAGCGCTTGGAGATTCATGGACCTTGGTGGCGGCCAGCCTCGACGAATCTTATGGCGGCAGTTTCGCGGTTTACAGTGGCGCCAACGTCTTCACCGACGTCGGAGGCGGCCTCTGGACTTATGACAACGCCGGAACGGTTTACGAATTCAACGAACTGGACGGCGTGCTTTCGGTGATCAGTTCCACGGGCGGCGGCTTCGCCGATTGGGCGCTGGAGAACGGTGTGACCGGTGGTCTGAACGGCGATTCGGATCAGGACGGCATCACCAACGCCATGGAATACGCGTTGCAAACCAATCTCACCGGCTCCGACGGCGGTCTCGGCACTTTCAGCGGCAACTTGCTAACCTTTACCAAGCGCCAGGATGCCATCGACAATGGCGACGTGACCTACGTCATCGAAACCTCCACTTCCCTCGCTGCCCTCTCTTGGATGCCGCAGGTGACCCACAACCCCGGGAACACCGATGGCACGATTTCCTACACTCTACCCAGTGGCCAGGGAAAAATATTCGCCCGTCTGAAAGTCACTGTCGCGGAGTAAACTCATGGCCGCAGGAGCACGGGCATCAATATGACCGAAATCCGGCATTTCCACTGACCGGATGCGTGCAATGGTGATTGCAAGCTTGGAATGACTCGGTGGGTCTTCAAGCTCACCGTGCTTCCGCCATGCCCGATCCCGCCATCACCCAACGCGACATCGCACTGGCCATGGGCTTGTCCCAATCGGCCGTGTCGCATGCCCTGACCGGGAGTCGCAAGGTTTCCGAAACCACGCGCACGGCGGTTCGTGAGTATGCGCTGGCGCACGGCTACCGGGCCGATCCCATGATGGCCGCGCTGGCGGCATACCGCACCGGTAAGCGCAAGCCCGGCTTCCAAGGCACCGTGGCATGGCTCACGAATTTCCGGACGGAGCCCGGTTGGCAACTGCCTCCGTTCACCGATTACTACGAGGGAGCGAAGGCGTTTCTCGAAACGCAGGGATATGCGCTCGACACCTTCTGGATGCGCGAGGCGGGCCTTTCGCCGAAACGCGTGGAGCAGATTCTCAAAAGCCGCGGCATCGAGATCCTGCTGCTCTGCCCGCAGGAAAAGTCCGGCACGGTCCTTGATCTTGATCTCGCCGATTTCTCGGTTGTCACCTTTGGATTTTCCCTGCTGTCGCCCGCGCTCCACAACGTGACGGCGAACGGTTTCGCCTCAATGCGCGGCCTATGCGAGGAACTGCGAAGCCGCGGACACCGCGCGATCGGGTTCATCTATTCGCGCGAAAGCGAGCTGCGGTCGCTGGGCTCGTGGATCGGCGGCATCCACGCCGCACAGGTTCTCGATCCGGACCACCGCGCGGTGCCGCCATTTTGCTTCGATGGCAATCCCGCCGCGCTCGGAAAGTGGTTTCGCAAGCACCGCCCGGATGCCGTGATTTCCATCGATCCCGCACCGCGCGAAATCATCCAGCGCATGGGCCTGGCCATCCCCAAGGACCTGAGTTTCTGCCTCACGGTTGCGGACCCCGCCGCCGGCATCGGCGGCATGCGCTTTGATCACCGCCGCATCGGGGAAATCGCCGCGCGCAAGCTCATCGGACTTCATCGCGCAAGGGAACGCGGCATCCCGGAATCGCCGGAAATCACCGCCATCACCGGAATCTTCGACGCCGGGAAAACCATCCGCAAGCGCTGGAACAACGCATGACCTATTTCGCCATCCAGTTTTCAAAACGATGAGAAACCTTATTCTGTTAGCCGCCTCATTGACGCTTGCATCGTTGGCGGATGGAGCGGCCGCTCCGGAAATGCCGGTCCCCGAACCGCGCGCGCCGCATCCGAGATTGCTGGTCTCCGCGGAGTCGCTTGCCAAAACGCGGGAGTTGATCGCCGCGAGGCAATACCCACACATCCTTGGCTGGGAGGCCCTGCTCAAGCGGATCGAAACCACAGTCGTCACCAAGCCCTACACCGGTGTGGATCCGATCGCCTATTATCATCATTGCCATCCACAGGGCGAGCGCGCCCGCGATCTGGCGCTGGCTTATCATCTCGGAGGCCGCGAAGAACATGCGCTGGCCGCAATCCGAATCCTTGACGCATGGTCGCGCAGCACTCCTCTGCCGGGAACGCAGCTGGCTGACGACATGAAGGGAAGCCCCGGCATCGGCATGTATGTCGGGCGTGGCACGTTTCCGATGATGTATGCGGCGGATCTTCTTTGGGATCACCACGGGTTTTCCGGGGCGCCGCGTGAGGCGTTCACCCAATGGATGAAGGCTCTCGTGCCGGTGATCAAAAGCGGCATCATGAAATGGGAGGAGAAGGGATACTATGGCCGGCAGGATTTCCAGAATCACCTGGCTGCCCACACCTTGGGCCTCACCGCCATCGCCACGCTGCTGGGCGACCGCGAGTTGTTGCAGTATGCCATCGATTCCCCGGAGAATCCGCGCGATTTCCGGGAATTGATCGCCGGATTGATCCTGATGCCGGGCGATGCCGTGCATCAGCGCGAGCCTGCCACCGCGCCCGCTCCGCAAGCCGGGGAAATCTATGATCGATACCGTCATCACACAGGTCCGATCCGGGGACTTCAATACGCCCATCTCTCGCTGGGATTGCTCTCGATGGTGGCGGAGATCGGCCGCCACAACGGCATGGATCTCTGGAACTACAAGGCACCGGGCGGCGAAACGCTGCGGCTGCCTTATGAGTTTTATGCCGACTTTTACAGCCTGGAGGATTCCTCGCTCAAGGGAGGCTTCTATGCGGGGGAAACCAAATTGATCAACAAGGGCACCCACAACGCAGCTCTCTTTGAACTCGGCCTCGCACGGTTTTCTAACAGTCCTGCATTGGAGCATGTCATTTGGGTTTCCGATCGTGCGAAATTCAGCGACCACCTTGCCGGTCCTCTGATGCTCACCCACGGGATCGTGTTGCCCAACCAGCAGGGCTTGGCGCCGCGACCACCACCGGATGCTCCAAACGCAGGTCCGGTGGATCCATCAGCCAACATTCCCGCCACCCCGCTGCCGCCACATCCTCGCCTGATACTCGATCGCGCGGGGTTGGATGCCATGAAGTCCCGTGCGCTCTCGGGAAGTCCGCCATGGCAGGACGCCTGGCTCGCGCTTGAGAAAAAGGCCCGGCGCGCCGTTGAAATCACTCCGCTTTTCAAAACCTACACTGGCACCCAGTCATACGATTTCTACAAGACCCTGCTGCCGCAGGCCCAAGCATCCAGAGACCTCGCCCTCGCCTGGTGGATCACCGGAGACCCATCCTATGCTGAAGCCGCACGCAAGATCCTCGCTCTCTGGGCCGAGGCGGAGCCCGCGCCCGGCACCGGCTTTGCCGCAACGCCTGACGAACTCGGCAAAGGCATGCTGATTCCACGCTCCATTCTTCCCATGATCTGGGCCTACGACATCCTTGCCGGTGGCGCGGTTCTCGACGAATCCGAAAGCCATCACTTTTCCGCGTGGCTCACTGCGCTCGTTCCTCAAATCAAGGACGGCGCGCGCATCTGGAAGGAACATCATTACTTCGATCACCAGTATTTCCAAAACCACCTCGCCGGAGAGAACATGGGACTCATCGCCATCGCCGTTGCCACCGGCGATACCGGCCTGCTCCGCCACGCGGTCAATTCGCTGGAAAACGACCGCGATCACCTTGATCTGTTAGAGGGCCTGATCCTCATGCCCGGAGATCCGGTCTATTACCGTGAACCGCCGGGGGCCGCAGATCCCCAGGCAGGGGAAATCATCGACCGATACCGTCATTTCCAAATGGCAGGCCACTTCAAAGACTACATGACTTACCCGAACCGCGGCCTCCAATACTGCATGCTCTCCTCCCACCTGCTCGCCATTTCCGCGCAGATACTTTCAAACAACGGGATCGATCTGTGGCGTCACAAGGCGCCCGGCGGCGAATCGCTGGAGCTTCCGTTCACGTTCTACGCGCCGATTTATGCCGCCATGGACAGCTCGCTCCAAGGTGGTTTCTACTCCGGGGAAACCGGACGACTCTGCCGCGGCGGCGACAACCGCGCGCTCTTCGAACTGGCCGCCTTCCGCTACCCGCACAACCGCGCCATCGCCGCCGCCATCGACTGGCCGGGGCGCGCCACGGACGAATCCGGGCTGCTCGGATTCGAAGCATTGATCTTCGGCGCGACCACGAAGCCCGCCGGTGAGTGAGGGCGGTTGCTTTTGGAAAATATCCTATTCCGGCGGTGCGTAGGCCTTGTCTCCGCCGAGCCGCCGATAGTAGCGCAAGACGACGAACATGCCACAGGCGGCGAGCGCGGCGATCACCGCGCCAGCGGCAAAGGTGAGATGATAGGCGTTCCCGGAGGCATCGAGCCACGCGCCCATCAGGGGCGGCATGGTCATCAGAAACAAACCGTTGATGAGCGCCGCGGCCGAGGCGAACTGCGCAAAGCTCACCTGCGGGAATAGCCGCTGCCCGAGCGAGGCCGTGCCGGTGAGGAAAACGCCGGCCAACACTCCGTGGGCGATGAAGGCGAATGCAAACGCGCCCGGGGTCCGCACGAAAAGCGCCGCCCATCCCGCCAGCACCATGTAGAGGATCAGCGAGATCATCGCGACACGCAGCGGATGAATGCGATCGGAAAGCGACCCGATCGGATAGGAAATCACCAGCGAACATAACAGCGAGAGTGCGCCGAATTTTCCGAAGTGATCCAGGCTCATTCCCACGCTGCGCGCATAGAACAGGCTGAAGGTGTAGAACGGATTGAAAGCGAGGTTCGCAAGCGCCCATGCCCCGAAGAGCCAGAGGTAATACGGGTGCGTGAAACATTCGCGGCAATACCTCCTCACCGCCACTCGGAATCCTTCACGCGGCCCGCTATCGTCGATGACGGGATATTCCCCTTCCTTCACCTTCAAACACATCAACCCGAATCCCACACCATAGATCAGCCCCATCACTACGAAGATCGTCAGAAAATAATCCTCCGCCTTGCCCAGCAGGAAGTAGTTGAAAAGCCCGCCGACGATCAGGCTGATCGCACGGAAGAGCCCGAAAAACCGGCCGATCACCGCAGCCGGCACGACGTCGTTGATCAAGGCACCGAAGATCGCATTGCCGATTACCGCCGCCACTTCGAACAGAATCCAGAACAGTGCGAAGAGCCCGAGAAAACAAACGTTCAGCCCGGGAGATTGCGTGCCCATGGCCGCGTCCAGCCAGCGCGCGCCCATCGGCACGAAACCCAGCGCGATCATCGCCAAAGTGGCGACCGGTGTCGTCACCAGCAAAAACGGAATCCGCCGCCCCCAGCGCGAGCGGAAGCGGTCGGACCGATAGCCAACCACCGGACCCAGCAACATCCCCATCGCCGATGGAACCGAGCCGATCAGAAACCCGATCATCAAATCGGAAACCTCGAATTTCTTCAGCAGGACCTGGGTCACCGGAGTCACCGCCCGCTCGCGTGCGTTCCATGCGAAATCCCCGATCAACAGCCAACTGAACAACACCGCCAGCCCGGCGGTGGAATAAACGAGCGTGCCGACACGCCAGGTTTTCCCGGGCGTGGATTGAGGGGATTCAGGACCGTTCATCGGGGATCATCGGCAGCCGCCATTCTTTCCAGTTTCAACAGCGAAGCATATCCGGATTTTCACGCCGGAAGTATGCAGCACGGAAAGTCATATTGATGACCCGGCGGAAGCAAGCCCGCCGTCCGAGAGAGGATGGAAGTCTATCCCCCGATCTCCACCGTCTCTCCCACCACCGGGACGATCACGCGGGTGTCGTGGTCCTGCATGGCGGCCACGAAAGCATCTGCGTTCGCCTCGATGATCGGGAACGAGCCGTAGTGGCACGGGATCACCGCCTTGAATTTGAAATACCGTTGCACCGCCAGCGCCGCCGTGCGCGGACTCATCGTAAAGCGGTCGCCGATGGGCACCATGGCGATTTCCGGTTGATGCAACTCATGGATGAGCGCCATGTCGCCAAAGATATCGGTATCGCCCATGTGATACACCACCGGTTGGCCGGGTGCCTTGACGATGATGCCGCCCGGATTGCCGAGCGGGATGTTCTGATCGGACGACGAATGATCGGCACGCACCAAGGTGACGCTGAATCCATCCTGCGGCGTGGTGCCACCGAGGTTCATGGGGTCGATGTTTTGCACGCCCTGCGAAGAGAGCCACATGCAAATCTCGAAATTCGCGACCACCTTGGCGCCGGTTTTCAAGGCGATGGCGACGGTATCGCCCACGTGGTCGCTGTGGCCGTGGGTGAGCAGGATGTGGGAAACTCCTTTCGCCGCGGCTTCGGTATCGCCAGTGAACGCCGGATTGCCGGTGAAAAAGGGATCGATCAAAACGGCGTGACCGTCGAAATCGAGGCGGAATGCGGAGTGTCCGAACCAAGTGATTTTCATGATGGGAATTGGGGGTTTTGGCTTGTGGGTTGCGCTGGAAGATGGCCGCCGGATGCCGGTTTGGCAATGCCCGGCCCGGCCGAATGCCGTGCGACTGACGCTGTAAAATCATGCCAACTCGCCTCTTTACAAGCCGGAACCGCCTCCCCATAGTCCCGCGCCCATGAACTTTGCCGCAATCGACTGGCTGTCCATTTCCATCAACCTGCTGTTGGTGATCTTCTTCATTGTTTGTCTCCTGATGACCCTGCTCATCCTGATGCAACGTCCCAAACAAGAAGGACTCGGTGCCGCATTTGGTGGTGGTGTGACCGACCAGGTTTTCGGGGCCAGCACCACCAACGTCCTGCAACGGGGCACGGTTTACCTCGGCACTTTGTTTTTCCTCATCAGCCTTACGCTGGCGGTGCTCATCGGGCACCAGAACAAAAAAACGACGATCGTCGCGTCGAAAACGCCGGCCGCCGAGGTCAAAGCCGTCGAACCCGCTGAAACTCCAGCCCAAACCCCCGTCGAAGCCCTGCCCAAGTCCTTGCTTGAGGAACTCCCGGCCACCGAAACTGCTCCCGCCGTGGCACCTCCTGCTCCCGCCGCGCCCGCTGCGGAAACCCCTCCCGTTGAGGCACCTGCTCCGCCGCAAGACGCTGCGCCAGCTGACAAGCCCTCCACACCGGAAGAAAATTCCGGTCAACCCTGACGCTTAGCCAGGGTGACGGAAGCCGCCCGAGAGACTCCTGATGTGCCGGTCTGGGCGCGCCAAGAGGCTTTCCCAGAGTCCCTGCCCGGCTGGGGCTGGGTGGATCCCAAAGGCAGACGCCATGTCTGCGAGTCCGCCTCCGCCTTGATCTCCGCCATCCGCACTGACCGTGATGCCCGCGTGATCCTGGCATGGACGCCGGATCATCCACACATGATCCTGCCCGAGGAGCTTTCCGGTGCCGAGGATGCCATCCTCGTCGCACGCAAACGTTTCGCCTCCGAGGACTTGCTCGATGCCTGGGACAAGCTCCGCTGGTATGGTTTTCTGTTCGGGGGCATGGTGCTCTACATGTTCTACCAAGGCTGGGTCCACGCGCCGGCCAACGCAGAAACCGCCGCCCGCGCTTCATTCGCCCTGCGCACCGTCAGCACCTCGGTGTCGGTGGGTATCACGCTGCTGATGTTTCTAATTTTCGCGTTCATCCCCTGGTATCAGGCACGCAAACGCACGCGCGAAATCGCTCACTGGACATCAGAAAACGTGGCAGCGGCAGTCCCCTCACTGCGTTTTGAAACCTGGCTTGAGGCGCAAAAAGCGCCGGTCACACGCTGCCTGTTGGGCCTCATCGGCTTGGTCGGCCTGGCGCAATTGTTTCCCGGCGATTCCCTGCACAGCGCGGGACTCGTCAAGCCAGCCTACCACGCGGGCCAATGGTGGCGGCTTCTCACCGCCCCGTTCCTGCATGGAAACCCCCTCCACTTCCTGCTCAACGCCTCCGCCCTGCTCTACCTCGGCAAGCGCGTGGAAGTCTTCGCCCGTTGGCCGCATGTGCCGCTGGTGTTTGTGTTTGCCGCCTGCATCGGCGGCGAGCTCTCAGCCCGTCTTGTGCCCGCCCCCTCGGTCGGGGCCTCCGGCGGCTTGATGGGCCTGCTTGGATTTCTTCTGGTTTTCGAGTCCCTCCACTCACGGCTCGTCCCGCGCTCGGCAAGTCGCCGCCTGCTTGCCGGGGTAGCGCTCACCGCATTCATCGGCCTGATCGGCTACCGGTTTATCGACAATGCCGCCCACGCCGGCGGCCTGCTTGCCGGCATGGTTTACGCCATCATCGTTTTCCCAAAATCCGCCTCGGCCTACCGTCCCAACACCACCTTCAGCGATCGCATCGCGGGTAGCGCCGCCCTCGCCTTGCTGGTCCTCGCGGCGCTCTTTGCCGTGTGGCTCATACTCCGTGTGAATTAGAATTTCCCACCTTTCCGTTTGACAGCCTAAGCATCGGCTACTAGGACGTCTTAGTTTTTTCTAAGTCGATTCTTCCAAAACCCCAATCCCTTCCCCTCTGTGGCATGAAAAACCCATCAATTATTGCCTTGTCCGTCCTGTTGGGCGGAGCCCTCAGCCTCCAAGCCCAGAACCTCGTCACCAACGGGGATTTTGAAAACTACGCATTGGCCGGCACACCTCCAGGCTGGAACACCACGGTTGGAGCACCAGGATCCACCGGTCAGTTTTATCCTTTCGGTGCCCCGGGTTTTCCCAACGCCCCGCTTAGCGGCTCGGTGGCTTATATGGGAATCGACACCCAAATGTTTCATACCTTCGCCGGAGTGAAGCTTCAGCCCGGAACTCAATACACCGTCACCTTCGATGCCTACATCTCCATCGGCACAGGAGCAACCGCTTACCTTTACGCGGATGTTTCCTACGGCACCGGCAGCGGGGAAACCAGCGGTTCTGGCGGAGCGATTGACAACAACGACTTGATGAGTGGTGGGCACGCCTACTACGCGCCGCTCAACTTGAACGGCCAGCGCTTCAGTTATAGCTTTGTCACCAAGACTCTGGCTGAGGGCTTCACCGGATCCGCCTCGGACATCGCCCTTTATTTCCAGCCTTCCATTGGATTCGATAATATAACTGCCTGGCAGCTCTATCTCGACAACGTCACGGTGGAGGCCAGACCGGTTTCACTGGCAGAACTCGTCATCAATGGGGATTTTGAAAACTACGCATTGGCCGGCACGCCTCCGGGCTGGAACAACCCGCAGGGAGGCGCCGGCCAGTTTGCTCCTGGAGGCCCCCCTGGCTTTCCCTGGCCCCACTCAGCGGCTCCGTGGCCTACATGGGCATCGGCAGCCAGATGTTCCAGACCTTCGAAGGGGTGAAACTACTGCCGGACGCCACTTATTACATCGCCTTCGACAGCTACATTTCAGTCGGTTTTGTCAATGAGGACTATCCCTACGCCTATCTGTATGCGGACATTTACTATGGAACCGGCAGCGGCAGCACCAGCGGCTTCGGTGGTCCGATCGCAGCAAGCAATCTTGCGGCAGGAAGCACTGCTTACTTTGCCCCCATGAACACCACTGCCGACACTTCCGCCGCCGGCCAGAGCTTTAGCTACTCATTCAGCACCAAGTCCCTCGCGGATGGTTTTGTTGGTGGCACCAATGACATCGCCATCTACTTGCAGCCCTCCGTTGGCTTCGGGGTGAATGCCGCCCAACTCTATCTCGATAATGTCACAGTGACGGCCATCCCGGAGCCCGGTGCCGCGCTGCTCGGCAGCCTCGGCCTCTTGGCGCTGCTGCGTCGCAGGCGCGCGTGAGGATGTGTGCGGTTTGACTGATTCTCGATCTCAAGCGGCGGCCCCTTTCCGGGCCGCCGTTTTTGGTGGTTCGAAAGATACATTGAGGATTGTCGGATTATCAAGATTTGTGTAAATCCCGCCCGCAAGACACGCAGCAGGCGTTTGGTGTGTCGATTGCGTTCTGTTTACTCCTTCTCGCGCGCATGTCGAAATCCCTCAACATCCTGATTGCCTGCGGTGGCACCGGCGGCCATTTGTTTCCAGGAATCGCCGTGGCCGAGGCGCTGCGGGCCCGCGGTCATGAGGTGCTGCTGTTGATTTCCGAAAAGAAGGTGGATGCCGAGGCCTCCGCGAAATATCCGCACCTGCGTTTCGAAATGGTGGCGGCGGTGGCGAAACCACCCACGCTCTCGCCGCGGATGCTGCCATTTCTGCTGAAAACCTGGCGCGCGGTGGGCAACTGCAAGGCGATCCTGCGCGGCTTCAAGGCGGATGCCGTGCTCGGCATGGGAGGCTTCACGTCGTTGCCGCCGGTCTATGCCGGCCACAAACTGGGACTCAGGACCTTCATCCATGATTCCAACGCCCGGCCCGGCCGCGCCAACGTGCTGACCAGCCGTTTCTGCACTCAGGCTTTCCTAGGGCTGGATGCGGCGAAGGCGTTTTTCCCGCAGCGCGAAACGGTGACCACTGGCACGCCCGTTCGCCCGGAAATCATGCACTTGCCGGATCGCGAACAGGCGGCCGCTTCGTTCGGGCTCGATCCAACTAAAACCACGATCCTCGTCACCGGTGGCAGCCAGGGAGCGCGACGTCTCAACGAACTCAGCGCCGAGGCCGCTGGCAAACTGCCGCCGGACACCCAGGTGCTGCATATCGCCGGAGCCCTCGATTTCGAGCGAGTTTCGCAAATCGCAAACGGCTGTGCGAACTACAAAGTGCTCGGTTTCTGCGATCAAATGCCCGCCGCCTACGCCGTGGCGGATCTGGTCATCGCGCGGGCCGGCGCCTCCAGCCTCACCGAGATCGCGATCTGCGGTCAGCCTTCGATCCTGGTGCCTTATCCCTACGCGGCCGACGACCACCAGACGCGCAACGCCGAGGTTTTCGCCAGCGCGGGTGCCGCGGAGCTCATTCAGGAACGTGATCTTGATGCGGAAAAACTCGCGTCCATGGCCACCGCCATCCTCCGGGACTTGCCAACTTACAAGCGCATGGCAAAAGCCGCGCGCGCACTTGCCATCCCCGACGCCGCGGAGCGGGTCTGCGCCGCCATCGAAGCCACTCTCCAGCCATCATGACCGAACTCAGCCAGCGCCTCACCGATACCAGCACGCCGCTGCAAATCCATCTCATCGGCGTGGCCGGATCCGGCATGAGCGGGCTCGCGCTGCTTCTGTTAGGCATGGGCCACAAGGTCGGCGGCTCGGACAAGGTGACCACTGCGGAAACCGAGCGCATGCAGGGGCTCGGCCTGGTTTTCTCATCCCCCCACACCGCGGAGGCGGTCAAGGGCGCGGATCTCGTCGTGTTTTCATCAGCCATCCGGCCCGACAATCGAGCCTACGCCGCCGCCGTCGCCGCCAAGATCCCAATATACCGCCGTGCCGAATGCCTGGCCGCCATCCTGCACACCCGCAAGGGCATCGTCATTTCCGGCACCCACGGGAAAACCACCACTTCCGCCATGACCGCGCACGTCCTGCGCGAGGCGGGGCTCAAGCCGAGCCACTACGTCGGCGCGGAAATCCCGATCCTCGGCGCCAACGCGAAGTGGTCGGACGAAGGCGGATTCATGGTTGCGGAGGGCGATGAAAGCGATGGCACGCTCGCGCTTTACCGGCCGGAACATGCGGTGATTCTCAACATCGAGGCCGAACATCTCGATTTCTACCGCGACCTTGATCACATCCGCGAGGTCTTCACCACGCTCGCCGAGCAGACGCGTGGCAAGCTCGTCTATTGTGCCGAGGACCCGGTGACCCATGAGCTTTGCGCCAACCGCGACAACGCCGTTTCCTACGGCTGGGAGGATGCCGACTACACCGCCACCGAAGTGCGCGATCTGAAGGGGTCGTCCGCATTCACCGTCATGAAAAACGGCGGGTTGTTAGGTGATATCGAGCTCGGCATTCCGGGAAATCATAACATCCTCAACGCCCTGGCAGCCATCGCGCTGGCCGATAGTTGCGGTGCGGAGTTTCCGCACATCGCCCGCGCGCTTTCCACCTTCGCCGGTGCCAAGCGCCGCTTCGAAACCAAATATCTATCAGCGAACTACCGGATCGTGGACGACTACGGCCACCATCCGTCCGAGCTCGCCGCCACCTTGCAAACCGCGCGCTCGCTCAAGCCGAAGCGCGTGGTCGTGTTGTTCCAACCGCACCGCTACACCCGCACCCAGGCGCTCGCCGATGATTTCGGCAAAGTCCTGCAAGCCGCGGATCTGGTGTTTGTCAGCGATGTTTATCCCGCATCTGAAAAGCCCATCGAAGGGGTTTCCGGCCAGACCATTGTGGATGCGATGAAGCTCCATGGTAACATTCCCGCCACTTATCTTCCCAATCTCGACACCGCACACCATGCCGTGGGCAATGCCTTGCACGTCGGCGACCTGCTCATCACGCTGGGAGCCGGCAACGTCCACGAGGCCGGCACCCGCATCGCCGCAGATCTAAAGATCATTGAGGAAATGCGCGGCCTGATGCCGGAGGGCGAAATTGGCGGCAAGCTCTACGAACCGATGAGCAAGCACACCACCCTGCTCGTCGGCGGACCCGCGCAGTTCTGGATGGAGCCGCATAGCTTCTATGGCTTCGCGTTTCTCGTCGGCTACTGCCGCGAGCGCGGCATCCCGGTGCGCGTGGTCGGCCGCGGATCAAATCTGTTAGTGCGCGATGGAGGCATCCGCGGCGCGGTGATCCGCCCCACCGGCGGCGCGTTTTCCGATGTCAGCGTGGGCAACCGTGGCGAGATCACCGCTGGCGCGGGCGTGCGACTCAAGAAGCTCGCCAGCGTGGCGGGCGCGGCCGGCATCGGCGGCTTCGAGTGGATGGAAGGCATCCCCGGCAACGTCGGCGGCGCGCTGCGCATGAACGCCGGTGCCATGGGCATCGAAACGTTTGATCAAGTGGTGCGCGTCACCTTCCTCGATGAGGACGGCGTGATCCGCACCCGCGAGCGCGAGGAAATCCTATCATCCTATCGCAACGTGCCCGAGCTGCGGCGCAACTTCGCCTTGCAGGCCGTCTTCAAGGGCAAGCCGGACAAACCGGAAAATATCAAACAACGCTGGGACGAATCCCGCGAAAAACGCAAGGCCACCCAGCCGGTCATGGCCTCCGCCGGATGCACCTTCAGAAACCCTGAGGAAATCCCCGCCGGACGGCTCATCGATTTACTCGGGCTCAAAGGCACCAGCATCGGCCACGCCGCCGTTTCCGAGGTGCATGGCAACTTCGTCGTCAACCAAGGCGGCGCGAGCGCGAAGGAAATCCTCCAACTCATCGAGTCCATCCAACAGAAAGCAAAAATCGAACAAGGCATCGATCTCGAAACCGAAATCAAGATCCTCGGCGAAGAGGAACCGGCATTCTGACGAAAGACACAAGACTTCAAGACGTAAGACACAAGAAAAGAATTGGCCACACCGTTTCCACACCAAGATCTACTATCTTCAATCCACGATCCATTATCGCATGCTATCTAACCAAAAAATCGCAGTCCTGATGGGCGGCCCCGGATCGGAGCGCGAGGTTTCGCTGGCTTCCGGCAAGGCGGTGCTCAAGGCGCTCCAAGGCCTCGGACTGGATGCGGTGGGCGTCGATGTCACCCGCACATCGATTGATCTCCCGCCAGGCACGGCGCTCGCGTTCAACGTGATTCACGGCACCTTTGGTGAGGACGGCCAGCTCCAACAAATCCTCGAGGACATGGGGGTGCCCTACACTGGTGCCGGTGTGCACAGCAGTCGCACGGCCTTCGACAAGAACCTTGCCAAAGCCGCGTTTATCGCCGCCGGCGTGCCGACTCCCGCAGCGGAGACGATCAACCTGGACAAGAGCGAGCGGCCTTCCATGCCGTTGCCTTATGTCGTCAAGTCGCCTTGTCAGGGCTCAAGCGTCGGCGTTTACATCTGTAAGACCACCGATGAGGCCGAGGCGGCGCTTCAAGACGTCCGGCTGTATGGTGGGACGGCGCTGATCGAACAATACGTGCACGGCCGCGAGCTGACGGTGGCCGTCATCGACAACCGGGCCTATCCGGTTGTCGAAATCGTTGCGCCAGGCGGGGTTTATGACATGGCGAACAAATATCCGTGGCTCAGCGGCGCGCAGGGCAGCCAGTATTTCTGCCCGGCCGAACTTGATGATGAAACGACGCGCCGTGTGCAGGAAGCCGGACTCGCCGCGCACCGCGCGCTTGGCGTGGAAATTTACTCTCGTGTCGATGTGCTGCTTGATTCGCAAAACCGCCCGTTTGTGTTAGAAGCCAACACCATCCCCGGCATGACGGAGACCAGCCTGCTGCCCAAGGCAGCCGCCGCCACCGGTATGGATTTTCCCACCCTTTGCCTGACCATCGCCGAACAATCGTATCAACTAAGAGAAACCAGATAAGGCAAGACACCGCGCGAAGCTCCTCTTCGTCTGGTCTCTGGCATCTGGTCTCTGGACTCTCAAATCCATGAAACACAAAACCACCCGCAACCGCCGCCATGCCCGCCAGAGCGTGCTTGAGGTGCGCGTGATGTCACCGCGCATCGCCTGGTTTGGTTTTCTCAAGCTGCTAGGACGTCTCACCAAGATCGCCTGCGTGCTTGCCGCACTGGTCGGCATCGGTTGGGGCGTCTGGCTCGGCGTGCGGCATGCGTTCTATCAGAACCCGGATTTCAACCTCACCGTCATCGATCTCAACCCGAATCCGGTCATCGATGAATTCGGAGTGGCCACCCTCTGCGGGATCGACCTGGGTGCTTGCCCTAATCTTTTTGAAATCGACGTGAAAAAAGGCGCTGAGAAGCTCAACGCGCTGCCAGCCATCACCGGGGCGCGGATTGAGCGCCACCTGCCCGGCAAACTGTTGGTGCGGGTGGTGCCGCGTTTGCCCAAGGCATGGATTTCCTGTCCGGATGAAGGTCTCGGAGAGGTTCGCCGCGCCGGTGCCATGTTGGTGGATGCGGAGGGCGTGGCTTACCCATGCCCGGACATGCAGGTGCAATCCGCCACCGCCCTGCCAGTCATCAAACTCCCGGCATCTGTGGAAAACCCCATCACTCTCGGCAAAAAAATCCGCAACGACTCGTTGGATTACTGCGTGCAGCTTCTCGACTCCGCCCGCGCTGCCGATCCGGATGCCGTCCAGTGGATCGACTCCATCAGGCAGCTCAATGAGTGGTCGCTGGAACTGGTGACCCGCCAGGGAACTTCGGCGATCTTCAGTCTTGGCGATCATGCCCGGCAGATAGAAAGTCTGCGCGCAGCGCTCGATCACGCCGGGGAGAAAGGATATGACATCGCCACCATCAACCTGATTCCGAAATACAACATCCCCATCACTTTGCGCGAGGAGCAGGCTCCGCCAAGGGCCATTCTCGTCTCGCCGCCTAATGAGGAATCACCCAGCGACGCCCGCCACGCCCGCGACCTGGGCACCATTCTCAACCGCAACTGAAACGTTTCGATTTTTTTCACACCCCCATGGCACGTCGCACGAAAATCCACGTCGGACTTGAGATCGGCACCAGCAAAACTTGCATGGTGGTCGGCGAGGTGAAGGCGGACAGTGCGGTGAAAATCCTCGGCATCGGCGAGACCAAGAGTGCCGGCGTGCGCAAGGGCGAGATCTATGATTTTTCGCAGACCCGCGCCTGCCTTAAGGACGCGCTGGCCAAGGCGGAGGACGCCAGCGATGTGGAAATCGGCAGCGTGTTTCTCGCCGTGACCGGTGCGCACATCATGGGAGTGAACAACCGCGGCACCTTCCGCCTGCCGGATGGCGAACCCGTGGTGGCCGCCGAGCACGTCCAGGAAGCCCGCACCATCGCACGCGATGTCCATATCCCGCAGGACCACGTCTATGTGCATCCCATCATCCGCAACTATTGGCTCGATGGCTTGGAGCACTCGACCTCACCCGTCGGCCTTTTCGGCAAAACCGTGGAGGCGGATTTCCACATCGTCCACGGCATCGGCACCCGCATTCAAAACAGCATCAAACTGGTGAGAGAAACTCCGCTGGAAGTGGATGAGGTCGTCTTTTCACCGATCGCCACCGCGCAGATGGCGCTTGATCGCGAACAACGCGAGCGCGGTGCCCTGCTCATCGACATGGGCGGCGGCACCACCGACTACGCGCTTTATCTCGGCGGCGTGATCACCGCATGCGGCTGCATCCCGGTGGGCGGCGACCACATCACCAATGACATCCACCTCGTCACCGGCCTGCCGTTTTCCAAGGCCGAGCGTCTGAAAGTCACCGAGGGCGACGCCTCCGCCGATCCGCTGAGCTCGGTGGGTAGCGTAAAACTCGAGGACGAGCGCGGCTTCGCTGATGTGGAGGTCAACCGCGCCGTGCTCAACGAGGTGATCCGCCAGCGGCTGGAGGAAACGCTGCGCCTGGTGCGCCAGCGGTTGCCGGCCGGTGCCGTCGAATCCATCGGCGGCGGGATTTTTCTAACAGGTGGCACCAGCCTGATGCGCGGCTTCAGCGAGCTCGCCTTCGACGTTTTCGGCCGCGACATCTACCGCCCCGAGTTGCCGGAGATCAGCGGCATTCAGGCGAACTTCAAAGACCCGCGCTACGCCACAGCCATCGGCCTGATCCGCTACGCCCAGATTCTCGAAACCGAACGCGCCGAGCCACCCGGCCTGATCGGAAAAGTCGCCCGTCTCTTCTGGCCATTCGGAAAATGAAGACAAAGATCGCAGATTGAGGATCGTAGATAGTAGATAGTAGATAGCAGAACCAACGCTCAAGCCACCATCTTCAATCTTCAATCCACGATCTACGATCTACGATCTACCATCCGCTATCCACCATCCACCATCCACTATCACCACCATGATTCCCTACTCCCGAGATCCCCACCAAATCATTCCAAGCTGTGCGGTGAAAATCATCGGCCTTGGTGGTGCCGGTGCCAACATGCTGGAACGCATTGCGCTCGATGGCATGGAAGGGGCGGAACTGCTCGCGCTCAATACTGACATCCGCACGCTCGGTTCCTGCCTTGCGGGAGATAAAATCCAGCTCGGCCTCAACCTCACCAAGGGCCTTGGCACCGGCGGTGATCCGGAGATGGGCCTCCAAGCGGTGCTTGAAGCCGAGCAGGCGATCCGCGAATCCATCAAGGGCCGCCGCATCGTTTTTCTCTGCGTCGGTCTCGGCGGTGGCACCGGTTCGGGCGCAGCTGCCATCGTCACCCGCATTGCCCGCGAGGAAGGGGCCTTCGTGGTGGTGTTCGCCAGCATGCCCTTCGCCTTCGAGGGCAAGCGCCGCCGCGATCAGGCCGAGACCGCACTTAACCAACTCGTCGTGCTTTCCAACGCGCTGGTCACCTTTGACAACAACCGCATGGGTGAACTGGTGGTCGCCAAACAAGGCATCCATGAAGCCTTCGTCGCTGCAGACCACATGATCTGCGAGTCCATCAAGGCGGTCATCCGCCTGGTCGTCCGTCCGGGAATCATCAACGTGGGCCTCGACGACCTGATGAGCGCGCTGCGCACCAACCGCTCGCGCTGCCTATTCGGCTCCGGCATGGCCACCGGTAAGGACCGAGCCGTGAAAGCACTGCGCAACGCCCTTGCAAGCCCGTTGCTCGACCAGGGCACGCTGCTCAAGGAAGCACAAACCGTGCTCGTCCACCTCTGCGGCGGCGAGGATCTCACGTTGTTTGAAATCGAGCTTCTGATGCAGGGTTTGCAGAAATTTGTGCCGGAAAACGCCCACGTCCTGTTTGGTGCCGCCGTCGATCCGGCGATGGGTGACAAACTCTCGCTCACGCTCATCAGCGCGCTGCCCGAAGACTCGCTGGCGATGGCACCGCGGGAAGCGCTCAGCCGTGCCGATGACGCAGACAATCCGGAGCTCGATCCGAGCCAGGGATTCACCAATCCACCCGCAAGCAAGCCAGCGGCCGTCGAACAAGCGGCACAACCCGTGCCTACCACCAAGGCAGAAGAACCCACCGCACCGGCTGCGCCCGAGCTCGCGGATTTCCGCCGCTCACTCACCGTTGCCGCAGCGCCATCATTGGTGGACAAGGAGCAACCATTCGCCGAACACGCTCTTCCGCTTCAAACTGCCGCAGCACCGGAGAAAAAAGCCACCGCAATGGTGGCCGAGTTCATTGCCGTGCCTGATGACAAGCCGGAGAAAATCGAGCAATACCTTGAAGCCAAACCGGTGCCTAATGATGATGCCCAACAAGAGAAGGCCGGGTCGTTGATGGATGACGACCTCATCGAAGACCCCGACGAAGAACATGAACCCCCAGCGGACGATGCCGGGAACATGGATTGGTTTGGCGAGAAGAAGTATGAGCAGGATCAGGAGCAAGGATACCACGAGGAAACGAATGCCAACCCGGATCTTGAAGCCGCAGGATTCAGTTCCCTGCCGCCCAAGCGTCCGCCGGGCACCATGCCGTGGAGCATCGACAAGGAACCGAAAACCCCGCGCGCCAACGATGCTCCCGAGCCGCCCAAGCTCAAGCTCGGCATCAAAACGAACAGCCCGCAAAGCGAACTCTCGCTCGATTCCGCCCCGCGCGGACGCTTCGAGGGAGAGAACCCGAACGTCTTCGAAGGAGAGGATCTCGACCTGCCGCCGTTTCTGCGCAAGAAGAAATAGCACATCCACTAAGGCTCATGATATGATATCTTGTGATCCCTTCATGTGGCGAAGGCACTGGCAGGCACACCGCGCATTTTAAGGCCGCGGATGACAAAAAGGCGGCCGGCATGCGTTTCCCTGGCGGTCTTGTGGATACCGGTGGTGACAAATAAGTCGCTTAGATCCGGACCGCCGAAGGCGCAGGCCGTGGTTTCCAAGCATGGCAGCGCAATGCGGTGAATCTCGTTGCCGGCGAGCGGATCGAAACACGAAACACAGCCGCCATGGCAGAAGGCAATCCACAGGTTGCCATCGGCATCGAGGGTCATGCCATCGGGCGAGGCATCGATGTGGCCGGT
Organism: Akkermansiaceae bacterium; assembly: GCA_947491475.1. GTDB lineage: Bacteria > Verrucomicrobiota > Verrucomicrobiia > Verrucomicrobiales > Akkermansiaceae > Luteolibacter. The sequence continues at coordinate 20,764 of CANLKN010000054.1, forward strand.
GTCGATCACGCGTCGCGGATTGAGCAGCAGGCCGGTTTCACCATCATAATCGAAGGCGAGCACCTCGCGCCGCGGGGTATCGATGTAATAACAAATCCTGCCATCGGCAGACCAGGCGATGCCATTGGAAGTGGTGACCGGGCTATAGGCCTCGTGGATTGTTAGATCGGGATCGAGGCGGTAGAGCTTCGCGCCGCCGGTTTTTCTAACCAGACTGATGGTGCCGGCGAAAAAGCGGCCGTCTGGCGAGCATTTGCCGTCATTGAAACGATTGTCAGGCAGATCGGGCTCCGGATCTGCGATGGGTGTGAGAGCACCGGTTTCCTCATCAAGGAAAGCGAAGCCGTGATCGCCGGCGATGACGAGCCCGCCATTGGCACGAGGCACCACGGTGCCGACGCGTTGGCCGACGTTCCACGATTTTTCCGAGCCATCTGCCGGATCGTAGCGATGAACGAGGTGGCCTGCGATATCGACGTAATAAAGCGCGTCCCGCCACCAGACCGGGCCTTCGCCCCATTGGCAGCGGATGGTTCCAACCGGCTCGGTGCGTATCATGGTGCGGCTGGTTTAGGAGAAACGGCAGTCCCCGCCAATGCAAAATCGCAATCCCGGGCTTTCCATCGGCGTTCATCTACGGTTCATTTCCCTTCCTGGGTTTATTCGTCGGCACGCTGGCCCAGTCCCTGAGCTCAACCCCCGCAGGTGATGATTTCGCACAATCCTGAACCATCCCGCTGGAAACGGCTTGCCGCGAGGGCGCTCGATCTTTTCTACCCGCCGGTCTGCGCGGTTTGCGGCGCAAATCTCAGCCATGGCCGGGCGCTTTGCAGCGAGTGCGACGAGGATTTGCCGCGCTTGGCAGAACCATTCTGCAAGTCCTGCGGCGAGCCGTTTCCCGGAAAAATCTCGGGGCCATTTGCCTGCCCGAACTGTGAAAACCTCAGCTTTTCCTTTGATTTCGCGCGCCCCGCCACCGTCCGCGACGAGCGCACGCTGGATCTCATCCATCGCCTCAAATACAGCCGGGAAATCCACCTAGCCGATGAGCTTGGCCGCTTGGCCAGCGGGGCCTTCGCCGATGACCCCCGTTTGGCCCCGGCGCTGGCTGGCAAATGGCCGCTCATCCCGGTGCCGCTGCACCGCAAGCGTCTCCAGCACCGCCATTTCAATCAAGCTGCCGAAATTTCCCGAGCGCTGGCCATCCACACCGGGCTGCCCGTGCTGCATGGCCTGCGCCGCACGCGAGAAACCGATACCCAGACGTTGCTGAGCCGCAAGCAACGCATGGCAAACCTCCGCGGCGCATTCGAAATAAGCCGCCGCGGCCACCGCTGGATCGCCGACTCGCCACAGGGTGCGGTGCTGGTGGACGACGTGTTGACCACCGGTTCCACCGTCCATGAATGCGCCAAGACGCTTCGCCGCGCAGGATTCCGCAGGGTTTTTGTAGTCACCGTGATGCGCGGCTGAAGCGCTGCAACACGAAGTGGCAGATGATGGCGGTGACCCCCAAGGTGAACAATGGCAGCAGGCCAGCGCGCAAGCCATCGCCCACACCCCACGGCCGCAGCGGATGCGTGGCGACTGCATGGAAAAGCATGTTGTAGCCCTTGAACGCGGCCACCCAACCGGCGTGCAGGCCGATGGGAAACCACAACGCCCCGGTGCGCAGTCGCGCCCATGCCAGAATCAGACCTACCACAAAAAGAATGGCGAAATCAGTCACAAAAAACAGCGGATTTACAAAGTGAAGCAGGATTTTCCCCAGCAACTCGAAACCCGCCAGCGCATGCATGGGATCCGTGATCAGCGCCCCGTCCGGTGGTTTGAGAAAATGCACGAAAGCAAAAACCAGCGATGTGCCGATGCAGGCGGCGGCCGGCTTGGCGAAGCGCAGCCACAGCCCGAGCAGCAAGCCGCGGAACAACCACTCCTCGATCAAGGGTGCCGCCACAGCCGGAATAACGACTTTTGAGAAAAATTTGCCCAGGTCGAATGGCTTGTCCTTTGGAATGTAAGCTCCTGCTGCATCCAAAATGGCACCCATCCCCCACAGCAGCCCGCCGGCAATCACGAAACCGGTGAGGACCTGCACGACGGCCATTCCCCACGGCAAATGGATTCGGTCGTCCGCGGACGGGTTCGCGGAGAGAATCCGCAGCCGTTTCACCCGCCTGAGCAACACTGGCAGCAGCAGCAGCGCGGAAAACAACAAGGAACGGTCAAAAAAGCGGCCAATCTCCGCCCGGCCGCAGGAGCCCGCCAAGGATTTCACCAACCCCGGCAGTTCGCGCTGTTCCGCCGTAGCCGCCAACCATTTGCCACTTTGGTAAATCCACGGCGTGAGAACCGCTGCGAGCAACAGCGAGCATAACACCCACAACAGGGCAGCGCCCACCTCCGACTGGAAAAACCTTTTCAACACGGCGGATTTCAAGCGCCCGCCCGCCCGCTTGTCGAGGCCCGCGATATCTGGAAAATCCATCCACACGAGTTCCGGTCTTGCCAACAGGGTGAAAGGCCGTAGGTTCCGCGCCGAGCAGGTTTTTCCAACCTCTGAAGCCCATTTCCGGTCGAGTGCTTGTTGACCCGCGCCAGCTACCCAAGCGGCGGGACGACCGGCGGCCCAAGGAAACCGGATCCATCTGTCTCGCGGGCGGCGGCGCAGGCCGGTCTGTTCTGACTATGGGGGCGTTCCTTTCCGCAAGCCGTTGCGGTGCGCTCCCACGGCAACAAAAAGCCGTTTGGTCGGAAACATGCCGGTCCGCACGAGGTCCTTCCAGCATTGCCGGGTTTTCCTGAAAACCTATCGCGCCGGGCCGCCTGCAACCATGACCCCAGTGACAAAATGTCAAACGCAACACAAAATTCCCGCCAGACGGGAGACAGTCGGCGCCGCCGTTCACGCGGCGGTAAAAATCGCAATAATCAACACGAAAACCGCCAAGGTGGCGAACGCCGAGGCACCCGCGAGGGTCACGGCTCAGGCCGCTCCGAGGAGTTCCGCCCGCAAAGCGCGCGCCCTCCGCGTGGCCGCCCGCCGGTGAAACTCAGTTGGTGGCAAAAGCTGCTCAAGGCGATCGGCCTCTACAAAGAGCCGGTCCGCCCGCCGCGCCCCGAGCGCAAGCCGGATGCCACCACGCCCGAGACCCGTGCGCCAAAATCCAACGTCCGCAACGCCCGCAGTGGCGATGGCGAGAGCAGCGAATCATCCGCCGAGCGCCCACCCCGGCGCGAACGCGCAGAACGTGGCGAACGCAGTGATCGCGGAGAGCGCAGCGGTCGCGGCGGCGAGCGTTCCCGCGGTGGTGACGCATCCACCGTCGAGTCCGCCCGCGTTTACGTCGGCAATCTGTCCTACGACGTCACCGAGCAGGACCTGCAGGAGCTGTTCAAGGGCATCGGCGGCGTGCGCAACGTGGAAATCATCTACAACCGCAGCACCCACCGCTCCAAGGGCTACGGCTTTGTGGAAATGCTCCACAAAGACGAAGCCGTGCGCGCCGTGGAAGTGCTTCACGACCAACCCTTCATGGGCCGCAAACTGACCGTTTCCGGTGCCAAGTCGAAAGGCCAGGACGAGCGCGAGGAAGCCGATGAACGCCCCGAACGCGAATCCCGCGTCGTTTCACTAGCCCCGCTGCCGGTCGCTGCGGCCGCTGCTGTCCAGATCGAACCCACAGCCGAGGTCGTTGCAGGCATCGCTGCCGAGGAAACGGAACCTGAGATCCAAACCATCGTCGAAACCGTCATCGAAGACGCCGTGGAGGAGGAAACTCCCGCCGTCGTCGCAAGCGAAGAAGCTGAAGAAGAGCCGAAGAGCGAAATCGCCTGACCGGCCGGTTTCCACCAAATCCAATCAACCCACCCCCGCCCGGAATTTTCCGCGGCGGGGGTTTTAATTGATAGGAATTTGCTTTTGATGTGAAGTCCGTTGAAAGAGCGGGTGTCTGGACCGGAGGCGGGGAAAAAGGGGGTTGCCAAGCCTTTAGGGTCAGTCCCGGCAATCAGCCGCAAGTCGATTTTCCAGATCCCGCATTTTCCGTGCTGCACTTCCGTCCTCCTTGGTCTTTCGGACTGCCCGGATCACACTGCTTTCCTGGCCCATGCCCAATCTCCGCGCAATCCACCGGTTGCCCACTCCCGTCCGCTTGCGAATCACGGCGGCGATCACCGCCTTTTCCTGCAACCACCGGCCACGTCCCGCGAGTTTTTCCGCATCGTCAGGCAAGCCCAGCAAAGCCAGACACGCCGTGGCGATGCGATCCGCCTCCGTCTCATCGTGCGCCCTCACCGCCGCTCCACCCACGCTTCCCCTCCCTTTCTTCTCCGCCAAGTCCTGACCGCCCAGCGCCGCCAGCACGGTTTCCACGAAACCCTTCTCGCCCAACACCCACCCGCGCCGCAATTCCCCAAGCGCGGCATCGTTGATCGCCGACTCAGGGTCCTTCGCCCGCGCCTCCAGATAGCCGCCGTAAGCCTTGCCGCCACGCCGGTCCTCCGAGAGTTGGAACGCCCGCAAAACCCGCCCGGTTTCCAGCCAAGCCGGCACCTTGCCTCCCGCGTATGACGGAAAACTACTCCACCGCCAGCTCCTCAGCTTTTTGGCAGTGGTTCCTCCCACCCATCCGGCGCGCACCGGATTGAGATGGATGTAATCCGCCACAATCTTGAAATAACTCCCATCCTGCTCCTCCCCATTGACCACCACCGCCTTGTAGCGGCCTTGAAACACATGCCCGTGCCGCTGCCGTCGGCGGTTCCAACCCTGCGAATAGACGCCCAGAAACCATTTCATCCCCGCCACCAGATTCGGCGACGGCGTTTCGATCAACACATGGAAGTGGTTGCCCATCAGCACCCAGGCATGCGCCCGCCAACCAAACCGTTCGCACGCCCGTTCCAACAAATCCACCCAGCCATACCGATCCTTGTCATCCTCAAACACGGACTTTCCGCCGTCGCCACGCGCCATCACATGGTAAACCGCCCCGGATGCTTCGTATCTCAATGGTCGAGCC
>CANLKN010000055.1 GCA_947491475.1 Akkermansiaceae bacterium
AATTGCCAGATCCGGTATTCGAAAATGGAGGATTGAATTGCGAAGGCACCGGATTGCAGGAATTTGTGCCCAAAAAACATGTCGAAGAAGAAAATCCCGACGTTGGTGAGCAGGAGCCAGCGCACGACTGGCGGAAGCCTCGACAAAAAGCCGTCGTCACTCTCGCCCTTGCGTTGATAATCCCTGTCTGCCAAGCCCATCTGGCGGGTGGCTTAACACGGCATCCGGCGGCCTGCAAGGCATGTGCGTCCGGAATGGCGCTCAGGGGAAAATCACCCAATTCAAAGGTTTTTAAAAAATAATTACGCAATTCGGAAAGATCCGGTGGCGGGCAGCCGTATGGCAGGATATGAATACCACCAAGCATCGTTTCCTTCCCGGGCAGCGGCTGTCCGGGATCCAATCCGGGATGACCGCGCTTGCAATATTGGGTGCATTGCTGCCAGCAGTTGCGGAGGCCCAGCGCATTTACCCCTCGAAGCTTTCCGACAAGGTGATTGTTGAGTCCGGCACGGCGGCGCAGGTCTCGGAAAAGGTACGTGCTGGTGCGCCGGGCGTCTTGGTGGAGGTCTTTGTGCGGGTGGGGGAAACCGTCAAGAAAGGCCAGGTGCTGGGCCACACTGAACTCGCCGCCACCAAGTATCAGCTCGACTTGGCCAGCGAGGCCTTGGCGAGTGAATCGGCCCTCCAGGCTGCGAAAGGCCACGCCGATGCCTGGATGGCCACCCGCATCGAGACCGAGGATGCGCTGCGCAAGCGCAAGGTGGAAAAGACCCGCCTCGATTGGGCCACCGGCATGGAGCAGTTCATCAGTGGCCAATACGAGGCGCAGGTGGAGCAGAAAAAAGTCCAGCGCATTCAATACGAATACTGGAAGGAGCAATATGAGGCCCGCTTTTTCCGTGCTCCAGTGGATGGAGTCGTCACCGAGGTGCTTCTCGATGTCGGAAAACCCGTCACTTACGCGACCCATGTGTTCACCATCGCCAACGAGAAATCCTACATGGTGCCGGTGACGGTGCCCGAGGAGTATGCCGCCTCAGCGGCTCTGAACACCACGTTGCCAATCCGTCTCAGCAATGGCAGGCATGTGGCCCGCGGATTGGTTGACCGGGTAGAGGATGATCCCAAGGCCCCCGGCAAGAAAATCATCACACTGCTCGTCAATGAAAAGGAATTCCCCACCCCGACCAGTGGGAATCTATCCGGAGCGAAGTTCGACGTGCTATTGCCACAGGGGGAGACGGCCGTAGCGGATGGCCGGGACCCGCGTGACACCAGCCCCCCGGCCGGCAACGACGCCCCGCAGCCACCCGCAGCCAAACCGTGAATCCTGATGCCATTGACAATGGTGTTCGTGATAAGGAGCATCGCTGCCGTCAGCATCAGCAAGTCATGAAAATTTCCACTCGTTGCGGTCATTCCGGATGTTCCTGCCTCGCCACGATAATCGTGTTAGCTGGCGTGATGTTCGCCCAAGCCGTTGAGACTCCAGGAATCACCCGTTCCAGGCTTGACGACAAAATAATTGTGAATCCGGCACAGCCGCCCGGGTGAGCGAAAAAGTCCGCGCCGGCGCTGCCGGAGTGATCGTGGAAATTTCCGTGAGGGTGGGCGACAAGGTGAAAAAAGGCCAGGTGCTCGGCCATACCGAACTCCCCGCCACCAAGTATCAACTCGATCTCGCGCGCCAGGCGCTGGAAGACAACACCGCTCTCAATGCCGCGCAAGGCCATGCCCAAGCATGGGAGGCGACCCGCGCGGAGACCGAGGAAGCCCTGCGCAAGCGCAGGGTGGAGAAACCCCGCCTCGACTGGGCTACCGGCATGGAGCAATTCCACCGCGGCAACTATGATGCGCAAGTCGAGCGCAAAAAAGTCCAACGCATCCAATACGAATACTGGCAGGAACAATACGAGGCGCGCTTTTTCCGCGCCCCGGTGGATGGAGTCGTCACCCAGATCCTGCATGATCTTGGCAAGTCCGTGCCGGTTGCGACCCATGTCTTCACCATCAGCGACGACCAGTCCTATCTGGTGCCGGTGACGGTGCCCGAGGAGTATGCCGCTTCGGCAGAAACTAACAGCACCTTTCCGATCCGTGTCAGCAATGGCAGGCATGTATCACGCGGCGTAGTCAACAGCGTTGCGGACGATCCCAAGGCACCGGGCAAAAAAATCATCACCTTGCTGGTCAGTGAAAAGGACTTCCCGACACCTGCCAGCGGGGACCTTTCCGGATCGAAGTTCGATGTCCTGCTGCCGCAGGCGGAGTCTGCCGTGACGGAGACTGGCGATCCGCGGGACACCAGCCCGCCCACGGGCGACACAGCGCCGAAGGCACCCGCCGCCAAACCTTGATCCAAGTTCATCGCCGCGCCCGCAGCCAGTCCGCCGCAGCCCGTCCGGCGCGGCTACCGCTGGCGAAACATCCCTGCATCAGGTAGCCGCCGGTCGGGGCCTCCCAGTCGATCATTTCCCCTGCCACGAAGAGGCCGGGATGGCTCTTCAGCATCAGCGAAGCATCGAGCCCGCTCCAGCATACGCCGCCGGCCGAGGAAATCGCCTCCGCGAGCGGCCGTGGTCCCGTTAGATCAATCACGCAATGTTTCGCCTCGCGGGCCAGCGAGTCCGCATCGTGCCACGCCTTGCGGCCGAGGATCGCTACCGCGGCATCGCCGAGCCGCCAGCGCAGACGCGCTTCTGTGAGAAAATCCCGGCGCGCGGATTGCATTTTTGCAACCAACTGCGCGTGGGAAAAGGTGGGCTTGAAATCGATGGCGATGGCTGGCTGTGGCATCGCACGCAGTGCCGCGCCGAGTTGATAGATCGCACCACCTTCGATGCCATAGCGGGTGACCAAGAGCTCGCCTGGCACACTCACTCCACCGGCAATGACCACAATGTTTTTGATAGGCAGGCCATCGGCGGCGGTAAGCATCTCCGGCGGCCATGGATGCTCCCACCCGCAGTTGGCTGGCACCAGCGGATGACAGGGAATGCCGAGCGCTTCGAAAACCGCAATCCATCCGCCATCCGAGCCGGTTTGCGGCCACGAGCCGCCGCCCAATGCGAAGACCACCGCATCCGCCGTGCAAATCGCGCCATTAGCAAACTCCAAGCGCTGCGGAGCGCCGTCCACCCACCCACACCAGCGGTGATTCATCTCGAAGCGCACGCCCAGCTCCTTGAGCCGTGCGATCCAGCGCCGCAGCAAGGGGGCGGCCTTGAGCGCCTGTGGATAAATCCGCCCGCTGGTCGCTTGGAACGTCTCAACGCCAAGCTCCGTGGCCCAGCCGCGAAGCGCCAGCGGGCCGAAGTCCGCCAGCATTTCCCGCCAGATTCCAGGTGGCTGTGCGGGTCCATGGTAACGCGTGACGAAGCGTTCCATGTCCTCGCCATGTGTCAGGTTGAGCCCTCCTTTTCCGGCGACGAGAAATTTGCGGCCCACCGATGGCTTGGCATCAAAGAGTGTGACACGCACGCCGTTGGCGGCCGCCACTTCAGCCGCACGCAAGCCGGCGGGCCCTCCGCCGATCACGGCCAGTTGCAGGTGCGAATTCAATCTTGCTCACGCTGCCCGTAAACCGGCCGCACAGTCAACCCCGCGCAAGCCCGTGCAAGAACCGGATGCCTGAATTTTCATTTCACAAGCGCACCGCCAACCGCGTTTCCGGGGAGAGCGGAAATTCCTGGCGCGCCCGCACATGCGAGCGCCGGTGGATGCCCACCAATATGCCCACTGCGGCGAGGCTGAAGACCAGGCTGGTGCCACCATAACTCACAAACGGCAGCGGCAACCCGTCATTGGGCAGCATCGCGGTGGTCACCGCGATGTTCTGAATGGCCGGAACCACAATCACGCAGGTGAGACCGAGTGCGAGGCAACGGTTGAAAACGCCGTGTGACTGAAGCGCGATGCCGCATCCGGCCACTGCGATGAGCACATAACATAACACCACGCCCAAAGTGAATGGTAGCCCGAGCTCCTCACCAATGACCGGGAAGATGAAATCGATGTGAGCGAAGGTGAGGGTGCCGAATTTCTCCACACCATTACCGAGGCCCACTCCCCACGGTCCGCCATTGCCTAGCGCCAGCAGTGCGCGCCACTGTTGCATGCCGCGGTCGAGCTGGTGCACGGGGTTCTCCAGGTCCAGCCATGCCTCGATGCGCGCCCAGCGCACCGGGTCATTCATGATATACCATGAGGCGAGCGAAACCAGCAGCAGCCCGGTGGGAATTGTATATCTCAAGCGTGTGCCCACGCAAAACAGGATGGCGGCCACCGCTACCGAAAGCGAGAGGGCGGAGCCCACATCCGTCTCGATGGCGATCAGCATGATGGGAATCCCGGCGATTATTCCCGGCACCACGAATCCGCGCCAGAATGTGCGCACCTCGGTCTGCCAGCGGGCAAACCATGCGGCCAGACAGATGACCACCACGATCTTGGCCAGCTCCGATGGCTGAAACTGTCCGATGAAGGGCATTTTGATCCAGCGTTTCGAGCCATAAGTTTCCACCCCGATGCCCGGCATGAAACACAATCCGAGCAAAATGATAACTACAATGAACATCCATAGCGCACTCTTGCGGAAATACTCCTGCGGACACCATGCGGCGATGATAGCCGCCACCAGGCCGAAGCACACCATCACCGCCTGGCGCGTCAGGAAATGATAAGGTTGTTCCATGCCCCTCACCCAGGCGCTGGTGCTCGCCAGCATGATCAGCCCGAGGGCGACCAGCGCGGCGACCGCGGCGCAGAGAATGATGGAACAGTTACGGGCCATGAAACGAAGGCGCTCTGATAGTTTAATTCGCGGGGATGACAAGTTCCATGCCAGCCCTGAGCTTGCGCGGATCGTTGATGCGGTTGGCACGCATCAGCGAGTCCTGGCTTACCTTGAAGCGGCCGGCTATTCTAAATATGCTATCTCCCGGCTGAACGATGTAAGCAGTTCCGGTGGCGGCGGGCGCATTCATGGTGGCACCACCATGAACCAGATTCGGGCGAATGAGTATGGCACGCGGCGCGCCACTCACGTCCACTGCCTCGACCAAGCCGCGGTCGATTCCCGAGGATTCCTGTGCGCGGATGGCGGCGACTTCCGGAGGATCCTCCGCCACGATGCGTTTGGGAGGGATTCTGAGAATCAACCCCGGCCGGATGTCCTTGTTTTGGTTGACCCTTCGGAGTTCTCCTTCGTCCACACCCTCAGTGGCGGCGATGCGCGCGTAGTTGTCGCCGGTTTGGACAAAAATGGCTTTTTCACCCGAGGATAAGCGCGGGAGGTCCTCGCGGCGCTGAGTGGTGGGCGCGGTGGCTTGAGCGGGCTCGCTTTTGATGGCGGTGGCGACTTCCGGCGCGCGCCCGTCGAGGAAGCGCTGATGGATGAAAATCAGAGCGATGGCCACAATGTGGATCAGGAAAATGATGGTAAGAGCCCGTGAGATTTTAGAACTTCCATCATCCATATCCATATCGGAAGCGGGTGCCGAAGCTGCGGCCACGCGTTGCCTGCGATTGCTGCGGGTCACTGCTTGGAGGCGATGGAAAATGCCCTTGGAGACTGGGCGGCGTTTGACGGGAAGTGTTTGGAGTTTCATGGTAAGTTTTTTAGTGAAGTTGGTGGACGAGGTCGCGGAATGCGTTGCCGCGTTGTTCATATCCGGAAAACTGATCGAACGACGAGGTGCCGGGTGACAGCAAAACCGTCGAACCGCGCGGCGCGAGGCCGCGGGCCACTGACACCGCATCGGTGAGAGTGGATACCGCCTCGCTCGGAACCGCCGCACCAAACAAATCGGCTAGCGGCCGCGCAATCTGGCCGAAGGCTACTGTGGCCAACGCCTTCTCACGCAGCAATGGCAGCACCGTCGTATAGTCGAGTCCTTTGTCCTTTCCTCCAGCGATCAGCACCACGGGGCGAGTTTGCGAGCGCAGTGCGCTTTCCAAGGCATGCAGGTTGGTGGCCTTCGAGTCGTTGAGATATTCCACGCCATCAAGCGTGCGGATGAGTTCGCAGCGGTGCGGCGGCGCGGCGTATCCACGCAAGGCCTCGCGCATGTCTAACATGGAAATTCCAAGCGCATGGCAAGCCGCCATCGCAGCCATCACGTTCTCCGCATTGTGAAGCCCGCGCAGGCCGCAGTCGTGATCTATGTCGAGGCGCGCTTCGCCGCCATGGAAGATGATGTGGCCGTCGGAAAACCAATCCGCGTCCGGACAGGATGTGGAAAATGTGATGGTTCGCGCGGCCAATGGCGGCAAATCCTCGCCATAGCGGACCACCGCGATATCCGCAGCGGTCTGGTTTTCAAAAATCCGCAGTTTCGCCGCGCGATACGCTTCCACCGTCGGGTAGCGGTCCATGTGGTCCGGCGCGAAGTTAAGCCATACGGCCACCTCCGGATGAAGTGTGCGGATGGTCTCAAGTTGGAACGAACTGACCTCAAGCACCACCATGGCCGGGTGCGTGGCCGGCATCACCACTTCGGCAAAGGGCACGCCGTAGTTGCCGCAGGGCGTTCCACCAAGTCCCGCATGCGACACAATCCGCGCGGCCAGCTCAGTGGTCGTGGTCTTGCCGTTGGTGCCGGTGATAGCGATGATTTTCCCCTGATAGAAACGCGCGGCCAGTTCCACCTCGCCGATGATCTCCCCGGCATGCGCCGAAAACGCGGCGACAAACGGGCCGTAGGTATCGATGCCGGGGCTTACCACCAGCAGGTCCGAGACCACTCCCTCACCCTGCTTCGCAGTGGCCCCGGGATGTGATTCCACGCCGTCCGGCATGTCGGAGAATGCCTTCTCATCCGCGAGATCCCACACGGATACCCTCGCTCCTTGGCGTAGCCCAAGCTCCGCCGCGGCCCGTCCGCTGCGGCCGGCTCCGAGAATGGCGATGTGTTTTCCGTTGAGACTCATAATTTTGTTAGACGATCTTGAGGATAGCCAGTCCGAACAAGGCGAACATGATCGAGAGGATCCAGAAGCGGACGATCACCTGGCTCTCGTGCCAACCCAGCAATTCAAAGTGATGATGAATGGGAGACATTTTGAAAATCCGTTTCTTGCGCAGCTTGAAACTGCCTACTTGCAGAATGACCGACATCGCCTCCATCACGAAGATGCCGCCGATGATCACCAACAGCAGCTCCTGCTTGGTGCAGATGGCTGCTGTGCCGAGCGCGCCGCCGATCGCCAGCGACCCGGTGTCTCCCATGAACACCTTGGCCGGATGACAGTTGAACCACAGAAAACCGAATGCCGCCCCGGCCAGCGCCATCAGGAAAACCGAGAGCTCTCCGATGTAAAGGTTGTGCGGAATCACCAGATACTCGACCGACATGAAATAATGGCCCGCGAGATAGGCCAACAGCGCGTATGCAAGCGTGGTGCTGATCGTGCAGCCAGCCGCCAGGCCGTCCAAGCCATCCGTTAGATTCACCGCATTCGAGCAACCGACGATGATCAGCGCGAAGAAAGGAATCACCATCCAGCCGAGATCAAACAACTCCAACTTGAACAAAGGGAAGCAAATCGCACCGATGCCGATCGGGTTGTTTTTACCGAGAGTAAAGCCGGCCTCACCGGCCGCGATGCTCGCTTCACTGGCACCGAAGCCTGAGATTTCAGGCTTGAAGAACACGAAGGCGGAGGCGATCAGCGCAATGACGACTTGCCATCCGAGTTTGGTGCGGCTGCTGATGCCATCCGATGATTTTTCCTTCACTTTGCGATAATCGTCGCAAAATCCCAGCAGCCCGCACGCGGCCATGGTGCAGGCGCACACGGCGACGAACGGGTTGAACGGTCTCGCACAGATCAATGTGGAAACCAATACGGTGGCGAGGATCAGCACGCCGCCCATGGTGGGCGTGCCGATTTTTCCGCCATGCAGTTCGGCGAGCTTGTGAACCTCGGCGGCGGTGCGGATCGGTTGGCCGACCTTGAGCGAGATCAACCGGCGGATCACCCGCGGTCCGAAAAGAAGTGAAAGGATGAAGGCGAGCAACCCGGCGCTGGCGGCGCGGAAGGTGATATACTGGAAAAGATTGAGGAATGAAAACGTGTGCGCCCAGCCGGTCTGGCCGGATGCCTTTTCCGCCTCGAACGCGGCAAACCAGAAATCGTAAATCGCGGGAAGCATCAGTTTTTTGGAAATGCGGCGTTCATGAATTTTTCGACAGCGGCGGCGCGACTGCCCTTGAAGAGCACTACGTCACCGGGTTTCACCTCGCGCGTCAGCCATGCGGCGGCCTCCGCGGGGTCTGTGAAATGAGGAGCATCTCCGGCGCCGCTGGCGATGCCCTCGGCACCCTCGCCCGCGGCGATCACCTTTAGATTACGCTGGGCGGCGAGCTCGCCGGCACGCAGGTGGGCGGCGGGCGCGTGCACCCCGAGTTCGCCCATCCGGCCCATCACGATGATGCGCCGCGCGCCGTTGAGCACCGGCATTTCGGCCAGTGTGTCGATCGCCGCAGCCATCGATTCCGGGTTCGCGTTGTAAGTGTCATCGATGACGGTGATGCCCTTGTAATGATATGTCTTGAGCCTGCCACCTGTTAGAGAAGCGGAGGACAGCCCGGCGGCGATTTCAGCGACGGGCACACCGAGTTTCCAACCTGCCCCTGCGGCGAGCAGCGCGTTGGTGACCATGTGCTTGCCGGGCACCGGCAGCGTGACTTCCGCCGTGCCCTCGCCTTCTATCACCAGGTTGAAAACCGTTTGCGCGACCTCGAAGCGGAGATTCTCCGCACGCACCAATCCACGGCCGTTGCCGACCGGGATGAGGTGCGCCTTGGTGCGTTTGCGCAGGTATTCGTGATACTCGCAGGTGGCGGGAAGGAAAAGAATCCCATCCTGAGGAAGCGCGCGGGCGAGCATGCCTTTCTCCTCGGCAATGGCATCACGCGAGCCGAGGAACTCGATGTGTGCGGTGCCGATGTTGGTGATGATGCCATATTTCGGCCGCGCGATCTCGCACAGCGGGGCGATCTCGCCGGAATGGTTCATGCCCATCTCCCAGACGGCGGCGTTGTGTTCCGGCGTCGTCGCAAGAACTGTTAGAGGAACCCCGATGTGGTTGTTCAAATTTCCACGGGTCGAAGAAACATGATACTTTCTGGCTAGAACCGCCGTGGTGAAATCCTTGGTGCTGGTCTTGCCATTGGAGCCGGTGATGGCGACCACCGGAATGTCGAGCTGCTTGCGCCACCAGTGCGCGAGCTTCTGCAATGCGAGCAAGGTATCGGAAACCACGATGACCGCCACGTTGGCCGGAACATCCCCATTCCAATTGTGAACGACCACAAGCGCCGCGCCTTTTTCGATGGCAGCCCGGGCGAAGGAGTCGCCATCGAAGTTTTCGCCGCGCAGCGCGAAGAAGACCGCGCTGGCCGGCAGCGTGCGGGTGTCGGTGGATACTCCGCCGTGGGCGAGCACTCCGGGATTTCCCGCGGCGACCGGCACGCCGAGGATCTCTGCGATCTGTTGGGCGGTCATGGGTTTCATCGGCTTTCGGAAATGAGTTGGGCACGATCCCGAAGCGCCTTGGAGGCATGCTTGCGGTCGGAGAAATCGATCGTGTGATCGGCGAACTGTTGTGTGCCTTCGTGACCCTTGCCGGCGATCAATATAATATCTCCGGAGAGCGCGTTCTTGATGGCATGGGAAATCGCCTCGGCGCGGTCCGGCATGCTAAGATGACCCTTGCCACCCATGCCCGCCTCGATTTCGCAGATGATGGCAAGCGGGTCTTCCGAGCGTGGGTTGTCCGAGGTGACAATGCAGGCATCGCTGAGCCGGGCGGCAGCGGCACCCATCAACGGACGTTTGCCTTTGTCGCGGTCTCCGCCGCACCCGAATACCGTAATGAGACGGCGCGGGTTGAGTTCCTTAAGCGTGCGGCAGGCGTTTTCGAGCGCATCCGGAGTGTGCGCGTAATCGACAAAAACGGTGGCCCCACCGGCGTTGCCGACGTTTTCCATGCGTCCCGGGACTTGCGGCGAACAGGCGACGGCGGCCACGGCCTCGCGCGGACTGATGCCGCAGGCGCTGGCGGCGGCCATCGCCGCTAATAGGTTGTGGATGTTGAAACGTCCGATCAGCGGCGCGCGCACCAGATAGGAACGACCCTTGGCAGTGAGTTCGAACTCCATGCCGCGCGGGCTTTGGCGGAAGTTGTTGGCACGAAAATCACAGTGGACGTTGAAACCATAACGCATAACCCGCATTTTCTTATCTTTGAGCGAAGCGGCGAGATCCGCGCCGTGAGCGTCGTCGGTATTGATCACGGCCACCGGTTTCTTGCCGTGGGGATCCGCGGCGAGCGCGTAAAACCACTCGGCCTTGGCCTGATAGTAGGCCTCCATCGTGCCATGATAGTCGAGATGGTCTTGGGTGAGATTGGTGAAAACGCAGGCGTCGAAACCGATCGCGGCGACCCGCTTCTGATGGATGCCATGTGAGGAAACCTCCATCGCAACGCCACGGCAACCGTGATCGCGCATGCGGCCTAACAACCCGGCGAGTTCTACCGGCCCGGGTGTGGTGTGATTCGCAGACTCGGTGGTCTCGCCATCGTCCACAACGATGGTTCCTAACAACCCGGCGCGGTGCCACACGCTTTTCATGATGTGATGAATCAAAAACGCGGTGGTGGTTTTGCCATTGGTGCCGGTGACTCCGGCGAGGGCGAGATCCCGCCAAGGATCACCCGCGATGGCGGAGGCGAGCGTGGCAAGCGCGGCACGGCTTTCCGGCACATGCAGCCAGGCGACACCCGGATGCAAATCCACAGGCGGTGCGGTTTCCGCAAGGATGGCGGAGGCTCCGGCGGCAAGCGCATCGCCAATGAACCGGTGCCCATCCACCGCAGTGCCGCGGATCGCGGCGAAAAGCACACCCGGTGCCACCTCGCGCGAGGAAGCTGTTAGAGCACAGATATCCACATCCACCTGACCGGAGGCGGTGACGCGGGATAGGCCGGAAATGAGATCACGGAGCGTCATCGATTGGCATCGGCGAGCGGGGCGGGCAGCGGCTCGGTGGGTTGCAGGTTCATATAGGCCGCCGCGCGGGCCGCGATGCGGCCGAATGCCGGGGCGGCGATGGTGCCGCCGTAACGCGAAACTTTGTTGGTGCGGGGATCGTCAATCACGACGATGCCAACGAACGCGGGATCCTCTGCCGGCAGCATTCCGGCAAAGGAAACGGTATAACTGTTGGCTAGGTAGCCGCGGCCGTTGGGATTGTGTTTCTTGGCGGTACCGGTCTTGCCCGCCACCTTGTAGCCGGGCACTGCAGCGAGCGTGGCGGTGCCACCCTTGAGCGTAACCTTGGCGAGTGCATCGCGCATTTTTTTCGCGGTCTCCGGCTTGAGCACGTCACTCACGACTTCAGGCGGGTAGGTTTCGATGACGGTGCCGTCGTTTGCCACCAGAGATTTAACGATCCGCGGCTTGAGCAGCTTGCCATCGCCGGCGATCACCGAGTAGGCGCAGGCCATTTGCAGCGGCGTGACATTGAGGGCATAGCCATAACTCGCGCGGGAAAAATCCACGGCGTTGTTGCTGTTGCGAGCAATGCCAGCACTTTCACCGCTGAGCAGCACGCCGGTCTTGCGACCGAAGCCCCAGCGCTCGGTGTAATCAAAGAACCGCTTGGCTCCAAGTTGGCGCGCAAGCTTGTAGGCACCGATGTTGCTGGATTTGATCAACACTCCCTCAATGCTCAGATTGCCATAAGGATGGTGGTCCGGTACGCGGATTTTCCCTTCCTGATAAACGCCGTTGTGGCAGTAAACATTGGTCATGGGTGTGGCCAAGCCCTCGTTGATCACCGCCGCCGCAGACACGATTTTGAAAGTGGAACCCGGCTCGTAAATCGCCTGGATGGCATAGTTGAAACCATTAGTGGCAACGTCCTGCTTGTGATTGAGATCGAAGTGCGGGCGGCTCACCATGGCGAGGATCTCGCCGGTTTTAGGATCCATCAAAATCACCGTGCCCCTAATCGATGAAAACTCCTCAAGGCAGGCGTCAAGCTCCTCCTCGACGATTGCCTGCAAGCCCATGTCGATGGTGAGTTGCACGTTGAGTCCGGCGCGCGGCGGCATCAGACTTGAGGAACTTCCCGGCACCACCAACCCGCGGGCATCACGGCAGTGTTCGCGCCAGCCATCGCGGCCGGCGAGGAATTCCTCCATCGAGGCTTCCACACCGAAACGACCGACCACACGTGTCTGGGGCTTTCCCTCTTCGTTGGTTTCCTCGATCTCCCCGGTGAAGCCTGTGAGATGAGTGGCGAGATTGGGAGAGGTATACCAACGCTTGATCAAATTCTGAAATTCGAAGCCCTGGATCCAATGTTTGTTGACTGCCTCGCGGAGGTTGTCGGCCACGTCTTCGGGCAGGTCCTTGGCGACTGGCACCCATTTCCCCTTGCTGGTCTCGATGCGGGCGCGGAGATCCTCGCGCCGCATGCCGAGCGGCCGGGCCAGCACACCCACAGCATAAGCGAGGTGTTTGCGCACGATGGTATCGGCGGTCTCGCTGTTGAGGATATCACCGCGCAGACCGTTGATGCGGCGTCGGCGCGCGGCATCGTCCAACTCATTCCATCCCGGCTCCGCGCTGGCTTCCTGATAGGCGAGTCCATACGCTGCAAGCTTGGGATCATTGAGGTGGTTCTTGTCCACAAACACGGTGGAAACCGGGATGCTCTTGGCCAGGGGTTCCTCACGGCGGTCCACGATCATGCCTCGTATGGCAGGAAGCGTCTCGATGCGATGATAGGCCTTGCGCGAACTTTCCGCATAGCGCTGACGGTCCACCAACTGGATCTGGACCAATCTGCCCGAAAGCACACTGAGCCCGATCACCAGGATCGAGCACAGAATGAAACAGCGGGTTTGAAATGAGGACTTCACTGGCTAGGGAACGGCGGACGCAACACTTCTGCGGTGCGGCGGCGCGGGATCGATCTCTTCAACGACGGCAAGGGAGATCGGACGCAGATTCGATCCGTTCTCCTCGAGTTGCTTGCGGATGACGAAGCGGTTAAGGAGTTGATCCATCCGCATCTCGGTGGTGCGGATTTCCAGGCGGCAGTGTTCGATTCGGCGCTCGATCGCATCGATCTCACGCTTCACTTGGATCTGGCTGTTTTTGAAATAGACATGGAGGACGCCGCCACAGGCCACGATCGCGAAGGCGAAGATCACGGCGAAGATCACAAAAGCGGGAGTCTTGGGCTGGTCGCGTCGGCGGTTCATGGCGTGGGGTCTAATAGACGTGCGACCCGCAGTTTGGCGCTGCGGGCTCGCGGGTTGTGGGTGGTTTCTTCAGCGCTCGGAATGATCGCTTTGCGTGCGAGTAGCTGGAATTGGAAATCCGGGTTTGGCCGGGGTTCTGGCCATCCAGGGTCATCGATGAAAGGTGTTGAACGATGTCGCAGGAAACGTTTCACCATCCGGTCCTCCAAGCTGTGGAATGTGATGACTAACAAACGCCCGCCCGGCTTGAGCACCGAGGGAGCGGCGGCCAGTGCGGCGGCCAGCGATTCGAGTTCCTCGTTAACCGCCATGCGGATCGCTTGGAAAGCGCGGGTCGCCGGGTGGGTGCGGCCGTGCCGGCCGACGGCCGACTCGATGCAGGCAGCGAGCTCCAGAGTGGTCTCGAAATTGCGCACGGCGCGTTGTTTCACGATGGCTGCGGCGATACGGCGTGCTTTGGGTTCCTCTCCGAATTCGAACAAGACTCGCGTCAGATCCGCCTCGCTCCAATCATTGACGACCTCCGCCGCAGTGTGCGGACTGGACGGTCCCATCCGCATGTCGAGCGGACCCTCACGCATGAAAGAAAAACCGCGTGGTGCCGAGTCCAGTTGCCGCGAGGAAACCCCTAGATCCAGCAACAAGCCATCGGCCCGGCGACCATCACGGATGGCTGGAATTTCCCCGAGCCTGGAAAAATTCCCCTCCCAGGTGGAAAACCGTTCACCAAACGGATGCAGTCTCTCGCGTGCGTGCGCGAGAGCCTCCGGGTCGCGGTCGATGCCGAGCACGCTGGCACCCGCCTTGAGGAAAATCTCGCTGTGACCGCCGCCGCCGAGGGTGCCATCGATGATGAATCCACCTTCTTCGGGCTGCATCCATTCCGCCACTTCAAGCGGAAAAACCGGCAGGTGATACCCGTCGGTTGGTTCTTCGCCGCGCGTCGTAAAGACCTCAGGTGCCTGCGCCGACAACCAGCCAGAAGCGGCGCAGACACCCGTAGTTTCCTCAGAACGCCGTGCTGTCCCGAGCCCGGCATGCTGTTTGTCATTGGAAAAAAAATTTCCCGATGGCCGTGCGGACAACCAGCCAGAAGCCGCACGGACCATCGTTTGAAATCGCGAGAGAAGTTCTGTCCCGAGAGACTTCTCGCGCATTGCCATGAAAGTCAGCGGACGCCGCACCGACAACCAGCCAGAAGCGGTGCGGACGTCCGTGGATTTGACAACACCCCGCGCTGTCCCGAGCACGTGGTCTTGCGTGGTAGAAGAAAGGATTCCCAACCCCGGTGCCCGGGCGAGCACGTTTGAGGCCGCCGCAGGGCGGGCCGCTTCAAGCGCCAGAGTTGGTGGGGTGAACAACATTGCTGTTGGGTGTCTTGCGGGGAAGTGGTTAGAAAATGCCGAGTTCGTCGTCCTCTTTGTTGTCGCTTTCGATTTCGAAAACTTTGTCGAAGTGCGTCTTGCTCCAGATTTCAAAATGAATGCCGCGGCCGGCCAGATACACGTCGCCATCGGCCTCGATGCCGGCCTTCTCACTCAAGTCCTTGGGTATTAGCAGCTTGCCTTGCTCGTTGAGGGTGACCTCACGGCTGAGCATCGCCAGCCTGCCGAGAATCCTGTCTTTCTCACCCGGCGTCTTGTCGCTGTTTTGGATGATTCTCTCCTTTTCGTCATAGGCCTCCTGGCTGAGCACCTTGACCACCGGCATCTCATGCCGCTTGGTAAACAACAGGAACAGCGGTTCCCCCGCCTCCGGACGCCACGCCACCGGCACGGATACCCGGAACTTCGGGTCCATCTTGAAGGGCTTGAAGCCCTTGTAGCGCTGGTGATTGCTGATCATCGGAAAACTCTGACGGTCGCGTCAGTGATTTAGAGATACACTGAAATACACTGAGCCAACAAGGAGTTTTTTGGAGAAATTTAATAATTTTTTTATTCTCTCATTTAGAACGACTTGCAGAGAACTTTGGACCGTAAATTTTTCCAAATTCTGCAAAAACCCGTCTCAAAAATCCAGCTTTTGAAAAAATAATCAAGCAAAACCATCCTATTCAGGGTCAATTTTTAAAACCAGTGTATTTGAGGAAAGCCGAAGTGAACTTCCACTCTAGGCCAGCGCCTCCACCCCCGCATCAGTATCACGCGCCGAGCTTGAGCACCTTGGCGGAGCCACAACTGTGGAGGTCTCCGCGATCGAATCCATGAATCGGCGATTTTTCGTTGATATCGAAGCTTAATTCCACAAACCATGGCGCATGAAAGACGCTTTAACTACTGAGGCAGCTGCCATTTTTCTCGGGGTCAGCCCCGCTCGCATTCGCAAATTGATCAAGGACGGCAGGCTGCCCACAGACAAAATAGGACGGGACCACCTCATTCAAACAACTGATCTTGAATGGTTTGCGGCGAACGGCAGAAAAAATATCGGCAGGCCATCAGAAAATGGTTGCGCGTGCGCAACACTAAAAGATGATGTGGCCGTGTATCACATTTCCAAAACCTCAACGCTTCCACTCGGTAAAGGAGAGATCATCTGCGGCGATGCTCTCGAAATCCTACCCACTCTGCCCTCTAACCACTTTCAAATGATTGTAGCGGATCCGCCCTACTTTCAGGTATTGCTCGATGAAGAGTGGGACAACACTTGGAAATCACCATCTGATTATCTTGATTGGACTCTGTCATGGGTCCGCGAATGCAAGCGAATTTTGCGTGAGGACGGACTCATCTACATATTTGGCCAGTTGGGCAAGCGGGAGCATGTATGGCTGCACACCTGTTCGATGCTCGCCAAGGAAATGCAGTTTCATGACATGGTAATCTGGGACAGGGCCGTTGGATACAACGAACGCTATGATTCATTCACCCCTCAGTATGAAATGATTCTCGTTTTGAGGCAATCGGAGCACTCTAGGCCTTACTTTGACAAGAACGCGGTGCGCCTGCCTTACGATGAGGACAAGATTCAGTCATACTTGCGGGACAAAAGATACAAAGACAAGCAGGCGAGGGAAGAGCATCTTAGAAAAGGAAAATACGCCACGAACATTCTGCGGATTCCATCGCTCAAAGGCTCTTCCAAGGAAAAAATCGGCCATCCCTCCCAAAAACCAATATCATTGATTAGCCATTTAATCTCTGCAAGCACCAGAAAAGGTGATTTCATTCTGGATCCATTTCTTGGAAGCGGGACAACCGCCGCTTCGGCCGAGAGTTTGGGGCGCAACTGGGTCGGAATCGAATCCAATCCGGAGTATGTCGAAATCTCAAAAAATAGATTGAACGAACTTCTAACTATTCCGCAATTCATTCTTGATTGAATGAGCGTGAACCCGAGATAACAGGATTTTTAAATGGAAAACCATAAAGCAAAGGTGCATCATGCGGACTCGGCTTCCTGCCTGCAAATCTCCAAAATACATCGAACGGCATTGAGCACTGGATTCTTCTCTGGCGTTTGGAGTCAATTTTCGGGTTTATCACGATCTGGGAATTTGAGTTGTTTGCATACTGTTGCTTCCAATTCTGGGCTTGGGTTCGGGCCGTTTGATATGGAAGCGCAAGGCTCTTGATTTGGGTATCGATTTTTTGAATAGCATCCAAAGAAAGCGAACCCCACAACGCATTCCAAGACTCCACCGTGAAATGAGCGACCCCAATTTCTTCAAACCACTTTTGCGAGGAGGTTCTTTGTCGCCAGAATCCTACAATCATGACGAATGGTGTGTCGATCGACCGCTGCCTCAGCACATCACCAAGCGCGATGGGAGATCCGTATTTCGCCGCCTTCACCGAGACGGGTAGATTTCGTAATTCCTCGGGTATCCTCCGATGAAAATTAATATCCGGTGGAATATCCCATTTCTGCATGTAATTACCTGTGTATCCCTGAAACAGGGTGTCACGCACCCATTTTTCGAAGGAAAACCCATGATATTGAACTTCAACCATTGAATGGAAATCGGTTATTTTTTGAATGAACTCAGCACATCTGAGCGTTGACTGAATTCTTCTTTCGGCATTCAAAAAAGTCGTGGCTGATATCTTGGTGTTCGCAGAGCATGGTCGGAATTTCCTGATTGGTGTAAAACGTGTTGGAATCCGAAACGCACGGTCTGCCAAATGGCCAGTGCAAAAAATTGGAATCGAATAACTGGTCGTAGCGGCACACCACCCCAAATATTTCGCGCGGCGGCTTCCTCTTTGGCTTTTCTTTTGCAATCGAGGCCTCCGGGGCAGTCAGCGAAGGTCACAGACCGCCGCTACAGTTTGGGCACGGAGATTTTCATTTCCACGGCTGGGCGATGCGGTGATGCTCCGGCCGATGTTGGAACGCGTTTTTCTTGGATGGGACGGGCCGTTTTTGGAGCGGGCGGCGGCTTGGCTGGTGGAGCGACGGGATGAACTGCCGCACTGGCTGGTGGTGGTGCCGACGTCCCAGAGCGGGCGGCGCTTGCGCGAGGCACTGGCGCAACAAGCGGGCGGGGCGCTGCTTTCGCCGAAAATCGCCACTCCCGGATCGCTGCTGAAAACGCCGGATCCTGCGGTGGCGGCAGACTGGATGGAGCGCGTGGCTTGGCTCGAAACGCTCGAAAGCATCGCGGATTGGGAAAATTATCAGGAACTTTTCCCGCAACCGCCAGCGGCCGATGGCGACTGGGCGGGCGGACTTGCGGCTGAGTTCACCGGCCTGCGCCGAGCGCTGCAGGAAAACGGTCTCACGCTTGCTGCAGCGGCGCGGCTGCTCGGCGGATCGGTGGAGGCCGGGCGCTGGCAGGCACTCGGTCGATTGGAAAATCTGATGGAGAAAAAACTCCATGCCTGGGACCTGCAAAGCCGCAGCAGGGTGCTTGCAGGCGGGGTGAAACTGCGGCCGGGGATCACCGCAGTGGTGTTGGCAGGTATCACCGAAATGCCGCCGCTGTTAGAAAAATCACTGCTCGCATGGGAGGGTCCGTTCACCGCGTTGATCGCCGCGCCGGACAGTGAGGCAGAGGCGTTTTCCCCGCTCGGCAGGCCATTGGCTTGCTGGTCGGAACGCTCGATGCCGTGGCCGGAGGGCGGGCACGGCTCGGTTCTGTTAGTCGCCGATCCGCGGCAGGAGGCCGCCGAGGCCTTGCGTGTGGTGGCGGAAAACCAAACGCCATCCGACGAGGTGGCGCTGGGTTCCGCCGATACCGGCACCGGCGATGAACTCGCGCAGGCATTCACCCGTGCGGGCTGGCCGGCGTTTCATCCGGCGGCGCGAAGCGTGCCCGGCGGCTTGTCGCGCTGGTTCCGGCTATGGTCCGCATGGCTAAGGGATCCCAAGCTGGCCACGCTGGCGGACCTTTTCGCGATGCCGGAGACCGCCGCATTGACCGGCGGCAGGCGCGAGGAAAAAGCCAGCCGACTTGCGCGCTTGCGAAACGACTGGATGGCCATCCGCCCGCAAGACCTCCGCCAGCGCATGCAATCCGCAGAATTCCGCAACGAAACAGAGCGCCAGAACGCGGAGGATCTTCTCAGCGTGGTGGCCGCGATGGAACACTGGCGCAGCGGTTTTCTAAGCGGGGATTTTCATGAGAACATGAATCGTCTGTTAGAAATCCTGACGCAGACACACGAGGAAACCGCCGCCGAAGCCGCGGTGATCGGCGGCTGGCTGGTGAGCGCCGCGCCGGTGATGCGGCAGCTGAAACGCGAGGCCGCATTCTGGATCGACCTGATGCTGGAGGAAATCCCCTCCCCCGCTCCGCTGCCGCCGGATGGACGCGTGATCGATGTGCAGGGCTGGCTGGAGTTGTTATATGAACCCGGCCGCCATCTGGTGCTCTGTGACATGAATGAAGGCAAGGTGCCCGCGCGCAATGCCGGCGATCCATGGCTCGGCGAAGCGGCGGGCGCGCAGCTCGGGCTGTTGGGAAATGCCGACCGTGCGGCGCGCGACGCGT
Source organism: Akkermansiaceae bacterium (assembly GCA_947491475.1). Lineage (GTDB taxonomy): Bacteria > Verrucomicrobiota > Verrucomicrobiia > Verrucomicrobiales > Akkermansiaceae > Luteolibacter. Next base: position 19,224 of record CANLKN010000055.1, read on the forward strand.
TTCTCTATCAGGCGATGCTCGAGGCACGGCGCACAGACGGTCGGGTGGATGTGCTGTGCGCGAAATCCGGCTCTGGCGGCGAGGCGTTGCTGCCATCGCGCTTGTTGCTGGCCGCCTCCCGCGATGAGCTGCCACAGCGGGTGAAGTTCCTGTTCCAGGGAGTCGAACCGCCGGAAGCGGGCATGCGCTGGCACGCCGATTGGAAATGGCAGCCGCGCAAGGTGGAGGAACTCCGCAAACTTTCCGTCACCTCGTTTTCCACCTGGCTGGCATGCCCCTTCCGTTTCTATTTGAAACACGCGCTGCGCATGCAGACTCCCGAGCCCGACCGAGTCGAATGGAACGCGCGCGACTTCGGCAACGTCGCCCACGGCATCCTCGAGCGCTGGGGCCGCGACACCACCGCGCGCGATCTAACAGAAACTGACAAGCTGCACGCCTGGCTCTCGGCCGCGCTTGATGACATGGTCGGTGAGTGGTTTGGCAAGCAGCCGCCCTTGTCCGTGCGCTTGCAAACCGAATCGCTGCGGCAGCGTTTCCTGTGGTTTGCCAGCGTGCAGGCCGCCATCCGCGCGGATGGCTGGCAAGCTGTCGAACTCGAGCAGCGCTTCACGCTGGAAATCGGCGACACCGTCATCAACGGCACCTACGACCGGCTCGACCGCCACCTCGAAACCGGCGCGCTGCGGGTGATCGATTACAAGACCGGCAAGGTGGATGCCGTCGAAAAGGAACACCGCAGCAAGCTCAGCGCCACCACTTCGCTGCCGTCACACATCACGGAAGACTGCCCGGTCATCCACACGGTGGATGGCACGCCATACCGCTGGAAAAACCTGCAACTTCCGCTCTACGCGCTGGCCTTGAGGCAGAGCCGCGGCGTGCTTCCCGCACCATGCTATTTCCACTTCGGTGCCACCGAGGCCAACGTCAAACTCGACGAGTGGCAGGACTTTCCCGAGCACGATCTAACAGCCGCCGCCGCTTGTGCCGGGTGGATCGCGGGACAAATCGCCGCCGGTGTCTTCTGGCCGCCTGCGGAAAAATCCACCTATGATGATTTCAAGCCACTCGCCGCCGGCCGCAAGCTGGAGGAAATGTGCGGGGCTCCCGCTTGATGTGGTGGCGTTTGAAAATTCTCGGGTGGAATGCGCATAACCTACTTCACATCATCCATGATCATGTCGCATTCCCCCGGAATCCGCCCGCACGAAAAACCACCCAACAAACTCCTTTCCATGTCCTTTCGTGCTACCACAATCATCACTTTAGCAGTCATTTTCATCACTTTGCGGTCACCCGCGTTGGCGGGACTGCCCATTCTGATTCCTCAACCGCAGCGGATCGTTGCGAACGAAAGTCCGGCGCTCCAACTTGCCGAGTCCGGACGCGCAACCTTCCGGTGGGATTCAGCGGGAAAGGAACCGCAAATTGAGGAAGCCAGGAAACTCATCCTCGCGCAGTTGGCGATTGCGGATCACGAGCCCTCTGCGTCGCGCGTGCTACGACTTGCTGTGGCGAATCAGGCGGACGCGCTTTCACCTGAGGAATCCGCCGCGCTCGCACGGTCTCCGCAGGCTTACGTCATTCGCCTCCGTGCCGACGGCGGCCTGGATCTGCTCGGCGCATCACCAATCGGCGTCTTTTATGCGGCATCCACCTTGGTTCAACTGATTGTGAAAGAAGGTGAGTTCATGACTATGCCTGCGGTGGCGGTGATGGATTGGCCCGACATTGAGCGCCGGGAAGCATCCGAATGGCTGATCCAGTGGTGGGAGCTCAACAGCTATGACTGGGGCGATGGCCCGGAGAAATTCATCGAGCGCTGCAAGCGGAAAATCGATCTCTATGCACGGCACAAGGTCAACATCATCGGCTTCGTTTCCGGAAAATTCCGACCCCATTTCCCGGATGCGTGGGAACGGATCCGAAAGGTTGCACCGGAACTCAACGACTACGCCGCCCGCAAAGGAGTCGCCCTGCAACACACCCTCACCTGCTACGGCGGCACGATTCACGATTGGGGCATCACCGATACCGGGAACTACTGGCTGACTCCGCGCGAGAGCTACCCGGACGGCCGTGAACTTGAGCCCGGCGAGGCCACTGTTTACACATTGGGGCACGAACCGATGAACCAGCAGGTTCGAAATGATATCACAACAGTTGTCCGAGAACTGCGGCCGCGCTCGCTTTACCTCCACTGGGCCGACGCGGTCGGCCGCAACACGCAGGCGATTTGGCGCAAGCGCGGATCGATCGACCGGGCCGCGTTTCCCGATGATGATATTTACAGCCCGCGCGGCATGGCGGGCGCTGTTGCAAAAATGTATTCCGAGCTCATCCGGGAAATTCACAAAGTCCGTGTGCCTGAACATGGCTTCGACGCCGCCCGCGATGTCTGGATCACCATTGCCGGCCCGAACTACGGCAAAGCCAGCATGCCAAGTGAAGAATGGGAACAGGACACCATCCGGTTTTGGTCCGCCGTCGCACCGCTCATGACCGCCCGGAACAACACGACTCTCTGCATCCGCGAGGTTTACCTGCACGATAAAACCCACGAGTTGATGCCCGGCAGGATCGCCGCTGCTGTTGCCACGGCCGGTTGGCCGGACGCGATCTCCATGATGGCGCTGATCGGTGGCGGCTTTGATTTTTCAGACCGCCTCTTCACCTCGACGCCCATTTTCACCAACATCAATCGCGGTGCCACGGAGTTCTGGACATTCAATGGTCACGTCAACCAGGAGGTTCTTGTGCTGGCGAATGCCAACTACTCGTGGAACCTCGCCGCCGACGGGGCCGCCGATCTCTCCGGCTACCGCGGCCCGGGACTTTATGCCGAGGTGAAAGAGTATGCCCTGGGCAATAAACATTCGGATTACCTTTACTGCAAGTGGATGGACCGCGCCGCCGAACTCGCCTACGGACCGGCTGCGGGACCGCACATGGCCGCGCTGCTTCGCCTCGAACGCGATATCGGCCCGCTCGCAACCAGCATCGCCCAGCTGGATAAATTCCTCGCCCACGATTCGATGCGGCACTTGGAACGCCATGACTTCAAGGCTCAGGCGGGACGTGCCAGGCAGGCGGCCGAACATGCCAGGCGGGCTCTCGCCGCAGCCGGCGATGAGGGCATCAAGGAGGACATGGCATGGCTTGTTCGCTGCCTCGAAGTCTCGGTCCGGATGTGCGATTTCCATGACAGTGTCTTCAATGATATCCTCTCCAAGACCGATGCTTCCAAAACGGGCATCGAGTCAGCCACGGCCAGGCTCGCCAACCTAACAGGCGGCTTCCGCGAGTGGCTCAAGGCTAACTTCACCTTTGAAAAAGTCGATCCATTCGGCGGCGAACCGGTGATGTGGCTGCGCATGATCGACCGGATCGAGGCTCGCGCGTTGAATGATCTCAATGCCCGCGCCACAAATGCCTCGCTCGCCGGTCTTGAAGGAGTAGCCGTTTCAGCAACTTCAGAGATGAAGGGCTACGCGGCACTGTCGGCGCTGACCTCGGATCCGACCGGCAAGGGCTGGGGCAAAAACGGCGGCTGGAACAGTGCCAAACGCCATGGACCGCCAGAGACGCTTGTAATCACTTTCGCGGAGCCCCGGCTGCTTGGCGAGGTGGATGTCTTTGCACTTGCTGACGATTGGAAACGCCTGGGCGAAGTCACACGGGACACCCCGGCCGGAGAACTGGCTTGCCGCAGCTTTGAGGTGGAAATCCGCGACGCGGATGATGGCAACTGGATTTTCCATCACAGCGTGAAGGACAGCGAGCGGGTCTGGATGTCGATTCCGTCTCCTGGCCGCCCGGTCACAGGAATCCGTTTGACGGTCACGCCGAACCGCCACGGCTATGTTTCCATCGTCCATGTGAACCTCAACGGGAAGTTTCCCTCCGGCAGTAAGCCGGCGGCTCAGTAGCAAAATGCTTGGATAGGTGGCCATGCCGAGTTTCTTGGATACATGATTAAATTAGCATGGATTAAAATTCAAGATTCGCGTATTTTTCAGACGCCTCTTAGGAAAGTCCGGGCCACAACTTCAGCTTGGTTTTCCACACAGATCGTTGGCCACTCTATTTGGGGCCAGGATGGCACACGTCATGCTTCCTTGCCAGTTTCATACCATTGATGGGGTTCGGTCATCATACTTATTGCTGCCCACACCCGATCTAACCAGGCAAGCGATGAATTGGCCGATTCCCTTCTCCTGGCTGAATTCTTCAAAGACACTATCCAAGAACCGCAATTCGCACTCATGATCATTGACCAAGAAAAAAACGAGAACGTGAAGAGCGATTGCCTATTGGATGCTTCGGCAGCCAAAAGAAAAGCCATCACCGTTCTCATCGCAGGACTGTTATCCAACTTCAGCGTGGGGATCCTCTACACATGGAGCAATTTGAAGGACACGATCGAATACAGTCTGGATCCTGTCACGGGAGAGAGAATCTATGCGGCATGGGACATCACCCAGTTGAACGCACCCTACTCCATCGGGGGAATGGTTTTTGCCATCATCCTGATATTTGCGGGAGCCTTGCAGGACAAGATAGGTCCAAGAAAAGTCATGCTGACGGGAATGCTCATGGTGGGTGGAGGCACCATTCTATCAGGAATTGTGGCACAGAACCCTTTCCTGTTCAACATCACCTTCGGGGTGATTCTGGGCCTCGGATTGGGATTCGTCTATGCCTGCCCGCGTCCTGCCGCCATGAAATGGTTCCACCCCTCCAAGAAGGGAATGGTCAATGGCCTGGTGGTCACCGGTTTCGGCCTTGGTGCCATGTGGCTCGGTCCTCTGGAAGTCCTGTTGCTCAAAAAAATGGGCTTCTCCTTGGAACAAACGTTGTGGACCTTGGGAGGCTTGATCCTTATCATCGGGATTCCCTGCGCCTTGAATGTGGTCGACCCTCCCGCCGGATATGTGCCACCAGAGCCAGCACACAAAAAGGGGAAAACCATCCATAAGCAATCGCCCTCCGTCACACTGAAGACGACGGCCAAGACACCACAGTGCTGGATGCTGCTGGTAATCTATGCCTTCATGTGCTCCGCGGGAGCCATGGTGATCTCCAATGCCACGGACATCATGAGAGTCCAAACCGGTGGTGAAACCGGAGCTTACGCCGCAGCGGTGGCGGCAATTTTGGCATTCATGGTCCCGCTTACATCACTTTCGAATGCGACCGGAAGGGCTACGGGCGGTATCGTTTCCGACAAGATAGGCAGAAAGAACACCTACCTCGTTTCCCACGCTGTAGCAGCCCTGAACATGCTGGGATTCTACTTTTTCTTTGATTCCCCGACCTTCGTTGTCATTGGCATCATTCTGGCCTGTTTCACTTATGGCTCCACTCTATCCATTACCCCTACCATCGTAGCCGACTATTTTGGATTGAAGAACTACGGCGCGAACTACGGTCTGGTCTATTATGGCTGGGGACTTTCACTAATCATCGGCCCCACGATTTCCCAAGTGGTCAAAGCGAGGACGGGTAATTACGATTATGCATACCTCATTGCTTTCGGATTGATTGCAGTTTCCGCGGTCCTTGTTGCTCTATTGAAGCACCCCAAGTTCAAGCCGGCAGAAATTGTCGATTTGAGTGAACTCCTGGATTCATCAAAGGGGGCTGTGAAAGCGCTGGGATAAGGATGTTCGAAATCAATGGCAGTAATGATGGTCCCGGGCATTCGAATCCGTTTCGAGAATATGCCGGTCAAACCTTTATCCTCAGATCCCGCACAGACCACAACACTCCCTTTGCTGCGCTGCCGTTCCCTCTCATTGCTCGCGCTCCGTCCTTGCGCCGCGGACCGAATCGTGCCCGTGCATTGGCAAACGCCTCATTCACGAACGCCTTGCTGCCGATCACCGCGCCATCCGTAAAATACCTCACCCGGCAACGCAGCATTGCCGCCATGCCCAGATCCGGCAATACCGTCTCCTTGTCGTCACTTTCTAACAACTCGGCCGTGTTCTTTGTCACCAACCCACGCTTTTCTTCCACAGCCCGCCCGCTCTTCTTTTGCAGCTCAATACCCATAAGTCGCCGATACAACCGCGAAACCTCGCGCCATTTTTCCGACTCGAATCCCACGCCCTGATCGCAAAACCACGCCCGCACCAATCCCTCACGCGCCTTTTTGCCATTTCCTTTCGTCCCGCCGCCGATGGCTTCGCCATAACTGCTCCAGCGATAATCCGCCGGATCCTCCACCATTCCCGCTCTAACAGGATTCAAGTCGATGTAAGCCGCAATCGTCCGAGCCGCCACGCCGCTTTCCACGATCACGCTCTTGAATCGCTCTTC
>CANLKN010000056.1 GCA_947491475.1 Akkermansiaceae bacterium
CGGACAAAGGCCAGATGGAACTCTACCTGAACTGGCTTGAAACGCCAGGAAAGCGAACCTGACGAAGCCGCGCCAATGGGCATCATCCTCTGCGCCGGCAAGTCGGCGGAGCATGTGGAACTGCTGGAAGTGGAAAAATCCGGCATCCATGTGGCGTCCTATTGGACCAAGACCCTTCCCAAGGACCTGCTCCGCAAAAAACTCCACCAAGCCGTCGCCACCGCCCGCGCCCTGATTGGCGAGCGCAAATCCGCAGACCAGAACCCCACATGATCCACCTCGCCCACATTCTTCCTCTTCATTTCAGCGTTTCAGATTTCAGCATTTCAACTTTTACCACGCTTCTTCCTCTTCCCGAAACACCGCCTACCGAAACACCAACCTCTTTTCTCATCTCTGCTCACTGCTCACTCGGCACTTCTTCCTCTCCATTTCAGCATCTCAGAATTTCAGCTTTTACCTCACATCGCCATGGCATCTAAACCACGCAAGCCCGACCCGAAACCACCGGAAGAGCCGCGTATCTCCCGCGGCCGCACCCGGCCCGGGGCTATCTTCCCGGTGGCACCCCCTGCCTAGGCGTTACCAGAGACCTACGCCGCCACGCTTCAGGAAATCAAGACCCACCTCCGCAACGCCCGCATCCGTGCCATTCTCGCGGCCAATCCTGTTGTCATCGAAGCCTATTGGCACACCGGGAAAATCATTCTCGCCCGCCAGCAGGAAGCCACTTGGGGAGCCAAAGTCATTAATCGCCTTGCCGCCGACCTTCAGGAAGCCTTCCCTGACATGGGTGGCCTCACTCGACGCAACTTGTTTTCCATGAGGGCCTTTGCCGAGGCGTTCCCAGACGGTCCAATTGTGAAACAACCTGTTTCACAATTGCCCTGGGGTCAGATCATCCGGCTGATTCAAATGGTCAAAGACTCCGCCACCCGCGATTTTTACATCCGCGAAACTCTCGCCCACGGTTGGAGCCGCGCGATCTTGGAAATTCAGATCCAAAATCAACTCCACCTCCGCGTCGGCAAGGCCCAGAACATCTTCGCCCTCACCATGCCACCTGCAGAGTCGGACATGGCCGCCCAGCTTTTCAAAGACCCCTACCTCTTCTTACAGCTCAATCTCTACCTCTCCGCCGTGGACGACCTCCTGCGCCATCCCGACGACCAGCCCACCATCGGCCTGCTGCTCTGTCGGAAAAAGAACCGCCTCGTCGCCGAGTATGCCTTGCGTGGCTTGGACAAATCCATCGCCGTCGCCGCCTGGCAGACCCAACTCACCGAATCCCTCCCGGAGGAACTGCGCGGCAGTCTGCCCACCATCGAGGAAATCGAAGCCGAACTCGCTGGCGACCTTCCTCCCGAATCGCCAAAACAAGGAGGATCTCATGACTAACGCATTCGAAATCCGCCGCGTCAGTCCGGCGTATCCTCCTAAAAGTGGCTGTGGCGTCCCGCCGCAGTCCGTCCGAGAGTCGTCTCGCCTCCCGTCGTCCGCCCCCAAGTTGACGATTTTCCGCCTCAACCGTATTCAAGGAGAATAGCCGTCCTTGGGCTGGCGTAACATCGCGAAGCGACTCAAATAAACACCGCCGGAACAAACTCATCCCGCCACACCCAATCAAGACATGGAAACCGTTTACATCGAATCCACCATTCCCAGTTACCTGACGGCCCGTCATGGCACTCGGGAGCCCATGGCATCCCATCAACAATTCACCAAGGATTGGTGGAATCACGAACGAGTCCACTTCCGCCTCTACTCTTCCATCGCGGTGCGGGCGGAAATCTCCAAAGGTGATGCCACGGCCTCCGCAAAACGGTTGAAAGTGATGGCAGACATCCCCGAACTTGAAATCCTGCCGGGCATCCAGCCGCTCGCCGAGTCCATCGTCCAACTACTGCAACTTCCTCCAAAAGCCGCGTTGGATGCCACCCATCTTGCCTTCGCGATCGCCCATCGCATGGATTACCTGCTCACTTGGAACTGCACCCACCTCGCAAACGCCTCTCTTCAAAAGACGCTTTTCGAGTATTGCTCCTACCACCATCTCCACATGCCTGTTATCTGTCCCCCCGAACTCCTCACCAAACCCCAGCTATGAAAGACATCATCGTCCAGGAAGTCCGCAACGCCAGAGCGGCGGTCGCCGCCGATTTCAACGGCGACCTCGGTAAATTCTTCGCTTGGGCCAAAGCCCACGCCGCCGCCGAAAGCAAGGCGAAGCATCCGTTGCCAATTCATCCGGCCCGCAAGAATCCGCAATCCGCAACTCCCGAGAAACACACCCGTCGCAAAACCGCAAAACTCCCGGCGAAATGACCGCAATAAGGAGTCGCGACATTCCTGTCGCGCCGCCGATGGAACGCGTGAGATCCATGCGCCAAACTCCCACTCCGTTCTGTCGGAAAAAGAACCGGCTCGTCGCCGAGTATGCCCTGCGCGGCTTGGACCAATCCATCGCCGTCGCCGCCTGGCAGACCCAACTCACCGAATCCCTCCCTGAAGAACTGCGCGGCAGTCTGCCCACCATCGAGGAAATCGAAGCCGAGCTCGCTGGCGACCTTCCTCCCAAATCTCCAAAACAAGGAGGATCTCATGACTAACGCACTCGAAATCCGCAGCGTCCGTCCGGCGTATCCTCCTAAAAGTGGCTGTGGCGTCCCGCCGCAGTCCGTCCGAGAGGCGTCTCGCCCGCATTCTTCCTCTTAAATTTCAGCGTTTCAGCTTTCAGAATTTCAGCTTTTACCTCACAGTTGACGATTTCCCGCCTCACCCGTATTCCCCAATCACAGACACGGAATCCACCAACAATCCCCCGCCTCTTCCCCTAATCTCCAATCTCCCATCACTCTTTGACCATAGCCGATCCCTCTCCATTTCAGCATCTCAGCGTTTCAGAATTTCAGCTTTTACCTCCATGTTCATTCTCAAAGAAAACTCCGAACCCATCCACGTCCGCATGCCAGCGCCGCCCAAGCAGCTTGCTGCTGTCAACGATAAGGCACTGGTCAGAATGCCGAAGAATCACTTACAAAGTGGGGTGGAATTATTTGTCTCCATAAGGCAAAAATATTAAGCACAAATACCGCTATGTAATTCTCGTTTAGTAATGACTTTGGGAAGCTAGAAAGTTTACATCATGACCAATCTGAATTCCCTGACCAACACAATAAGTCAGCATCGTTCGGAAGCGGAGACTATAATTCGGGTCAAGAGTTGTTGGACGACTTCGTGGTCGATCGTATCCTTGGCGTAGGCGGGATGGGGAAGGTCTATCTGGTCCGAAGTAGATCATCGGGATCGCAGTTCGCGGTAAAACGGGCTAAGGGATTGAATGACAGCGACCGCAAAGCATTCCTGGAGGAACTCCAGACGTGGATCGACATCCCTAATCACTCCAACCTGGTTCCCTGCCGCTTCTTTCGCACTGTGGGTGCTGAAGTTTTGATCTTTGCCGAATATGTCGAGGGCGGCAGCCTAAAGGATTGGATTGATTCGAAAAGACTTTATGAAGGTTGCTCGAGTCTAGTGTTGGAGCGGATACTGGATGTTGCTATTCAGTTTGCTTGGGGGCTGCACTGCTTACATGAACTCGGCATGGTTCATCAGGACGTCAAACCGGGCAACGTTCTCATGAGCACACACGGCAAATCAACTGTCCAAGGCGTTAAGCCGCAGGTGACGGATTACGGTCTAGCACGGGCAAGGGCCGTTGCTGGGGAAACGACCACCACAGATCCGAGCCACAGCGTCCTCGTAAGCTGCGGCGGCGGGACACCTGCTTATTGGTCCCCGGAGCAAGCTGTGGGGCTGCCGTTGTCAGGCAAAACTGACCTTTGGTCGTGGGGCGTTTCGGTGCTGGAGTTGTTCACGGGAGAGGTTACTTGGATGTCAGGGCGTGGAGCGGCAGAGGTTCTCGAACAATACCTAGAAGACGGAGACATCGATGGAATTCCACCCATGCCTAACGATATGGTGGACTTGTTGAGACAATGCTTTCGCCAAGAACCGATTGATCGACTTGAAGATCTGGCTGAAGCGGTAGAAAAGTTGCGGGTTATATTCAGGAATTCTACTGGTTCCGCGTATGAGCGCACACTAGAGATGATCGAGCGGAAAGCCTTGCCTTCGACTGCGATTAAGGGGCGTCTTCACGCATCTGGAACTGGTTGGGAGAATCCGCAAGTGTGGTTGGAGAAAGCATTATCCGCTGCGGGACGGGATCCTGCTGAAGCGGCAATCTTTGTGACTCGACAGGGCGTAACGCGGCGCGGCCATTTGGTTGCAGAACTGATGATTTATGAAGAAGCAAAGCGCCTGTATGAAGAACTGATTGCCACGGGACGAAAGGAGTTGAGGCGTACATTGGCGCTTCTTTGCATGGAGAAGGCCATGGTTCATCGGACAGTCGGCGATGAACAAGGCGCAATACAAAGTTTTGATCATGCGATTCATATCCGCGAGCAGCTAGTCAATCAGGAAGGTGAGCATGAACTTGCGGATGATCTGGCGCGAGGATACATGAATAAAGGAGTGGCGATCGACGATATGGGTGATGTTCAAGGGGCGCTTGAGCTATTTTCCCTCACTATTAAAATTTGGGAGAGACTGGTCGGCCAGGAAAATCGCTTGGAATTAGTTCCTGATTTGATGCAAATCTACATCAACAAAGCCAACATGCTCGGAATTCTAGGAGACCACCTACAGGCATTGCGAATCTATGACCATGTCATTGTAATTCTAGAACCCGCTGTTACTAAAAGTAGTAGTAGCGAACTCGCACGAATTCTTGCGTCAGCATACATGAACAAGGCAGCCGAAGTGGGCGATGATGGTGGTGGGATGGGTTATACCGAGCAAGCAATTACGATTTTGGACCGACTGGTAAACAGTGGAGGCAACAAAGGGCTATCTGATTTCTTGGCGCTAGCTATTGAGAATAGAGGTAATGCGTTTCGTCGGCTGGGTAATAAGCGTAGGGCATCCGAACTATATCAAGAATCGATAGAAATATTTGAAAGACTGATCAATCAGGAAGGCCGCTTCGAATTATCCCCAAATTTGGCGAAGTTATACCTCAGTATGGCTAACGTTCTCGCGGATCTTGACTGCTTGCAAGAATCGTTAGTGTATTACAATCATGCAATTTCAGTATACGAACAATTAGTGAAGCAGGATGGGAGAAGTGATTTGAGCGAGGCTCTAGCTATTAGTTACAACAATAAGGCCAGTGCGGCTAGCGATTTGGGTGACCACGGATTGGCGGAGGCACTCTACGAGCAGGCAAACACAATCCTGCACCGATTGAATAAACCACAGCCATGACCTCTCCCTCTATCGACATCACCTGGAGCCTCGCCGAGGCGGAGGCCGCGCATGCGGGGTTTTCCGAGATTGGACTCGCGCACTTTTGGGTGGGCGTTTGCAAGGCGGTGGAGGGAGTGAGACAGAAGACTACAAGACACAAGACGCAAGAGAAGAGGAAGAAGTATGGACACGGTCGGTGTCGGAGGAAGCGCGGGAGTGGCGGGTGAAGTGCCATTTAAACAGCAGGACGGTAGCGCGTTCGCCGCAGGCCACATGACGCAGATATGAGAAAGCTGGATGCCAAGGAGTGCCGGACCGTCAGTTCTTTGGCTGTTCTTTCGCGTATCTTGGGCCTGCGGCCCTTGCGGTGTGCGCCACCAGGCAAAAGGGCCATGTGGGCGGGAGATGGACGTCAAGAAAGGTCTCGCGCGGGTTGGGAGATCCGAGTAAGGTGACGACATGAAAGGCATGATGTTGGAAATTCCCGAAGAGGTTTTGTCTTCCGCCAAGATCCCCAGGGCGCAGATGGAATCCGAGTTGCGTCGGCGTTTGGCAGCCACTTTGTATGCAGAGGCTGTGATCGGCGGAGCGGCAGCTTGCAAACTGGCCGGCCTAGGCAAGGCGGAGTTTCAACATTGGCTCGGGGAACATGGCATCGCCCAGCCGCTCGCAAGTGCGGACTTTGAAGTCGAACGGGACAACCTTGAAAAATGGATCAAGAACGCCTGATCATCTGCAATACCTCGCCGTTGATCAATCTGGCAGAGATCGATCTTCTCGATATTCTAGAGGCACTTCCCGGGCGAGTTTGTATTCCGTCCGGCGTCCGAGATGAGGTCATGGCCAAGTCGGGACTGTTTTCCAAAGCCGCATCGGTCGCTGACTGAGGCCGTTTCCTGCTGTTGCCGCCGACAGATGATTTGCTGGTGAGAAGTTTCTCCGCGACGCTGCACCGTGGCGAGGCGGAGTGCTTGGCCGCATGCATGGAGCACCCCGGATCGATTCTAATCCTGGACGATCTGGCGGCGCGTGCCGCTGCATCGGCTAACGGTTTATCCTTCACCGGGACTTTGGGTCTTCTCGCCTCTGCCAAGGCGCGGGGGCAGATTACTGGACTCGCGCCCGCCCTGCATCTACTGCGGACCCAAGCCCGTTTTTGGATCAGCTCCCAATTGGAAAGGGAGTTGCTTCAACAGGCGGGTGAAGCGCAGTAGGCAGGGTACGTGAACAACAAGATCACCAACAACGAATCGATCCGCGAACGGTTTGGAATCGAAAAGCAGAACTCCGCCCAAGCCACCCGCATCCTCAACGAGGCCGTTGCCAAAAACCTGATTTGCCTCGCCGACCCGGATGCGGCCCACAAAATCAAACGCTACGTTCAGGCGGTGAAGATCGAGGAACCGAGTGTGGATGAAGCAGTGGCGATTTTGATGGCACTGCGACCGCGATTGGAAGCGCATCATGGGGTGGCGTTGGAGGAAGCGGCGTTGCGGGCGGCTGTGGAGTGGTCGGTGCGGTATCTGCCGGATTTCCGTTTGCCGGATAAGGCTTTGGATCTGGTGGACCAGGCATGTGCGCAGGTTAGGTTTGCGACGTTGTCGCCGCAGAAAAGAAGGGACAGGTTGTCCCTTCCACGGGCTGGGACTGGTAGTCCCAGCCACTTTGTGGGGAGAGACGAGATTGCGGCGGCGGTGGCGGCACGCTGTGGGATTCCGCTGGGTCGATTGACGGCTGACGAAGGTGCGCGTTTGAAGGAAATGGAGGATTGCCTGGGTCGGCGGGTGAAAGGCCAGTCGGAAGCGATTTCTGCCGTGGCGGATGCCGTGAGGTTGGCGCGGGCGGGACTGAAGAAACCCGGTCGCCCGGCTGGGGTGTTTCTGTTTGCCGGTCCCACGGGCACCGGCAAGACCGAGCTGGCCAAGGCACTCGCGGATTTCCTGTTTCACGACGAGAAGCGCCTGATCCGCTTCGACATGTCCGAGTTCATGGAAGAGCACAGCGTTTCGAAGTTGATCGGTTCGCCACCGGGATATGTGGGTCACGACGAAGGCGGCCAGCTCAGCGATGCGATCCGCACGCATCCCTACAGCGTGGTGCTGTTTGATGAGATCGAGAAGGCACACCCGAAGGTGCTGGATTTGTTTTTGCAGATTTTCGATGAAGGGACGCTGACGGATGCACAGGGTAGGAAGTGCGATTTCTGGGAGTCGGTGATTATTTTGACGAGTAATCTGGGGAGTGGGGTGGTGAAGAAGAGGAGGATAGGATTTGGGATGGAAGAAGAGGGCGGCGGGCGAGACGCCCGCGCCACGGTGGAAGAGGCGATCCGCAAACACTTGCGCCCGGAGCTGGTGAATCGGCTTACGAAAATCGTGCATTTCAATTCGTTGGGAATTTAAACAGCGCGGGAGATCCTTGGTAAACTAATCGACGATTTGAACAAGCGCTTGGCAGATCGCGGAGTGGCTGTAGAGCTTGATGAGAGCGCCACGGAATTGATCCTGCGGAAAGGCTTCAGCGAGGAATATGGCGCGAGGAATCTGGAGCGCGTGGTGGACCAGATGTTGGGCACGATAATCGCGGAGGCACTGCTGGGTGGCAAAATCAAAGTGGGACAAACTATCCGTCTTGTCGCAGCCGACGGGAAGATCCAGTTTCACCAGCCATCGTCCCCTTGATTTCAATTCGACCTCACGTCCACCGATCCAATGTCGAATTTCCAAAGAGCGTTCGAAATCGCCGTAGAATCCCACAAAAACCAGAAGCAGAAAGATGGAACGCCCTATGCGCTTACGTTTAATGGATGATGTTTAGAATTCAATCTTGCAGGACGAGGATGCAAATCTCTTGGCAATTTCTTATTCTAATATTTCCACTGTGCCAGCATGTAGAGCCCGCTTTGCATTGTAAGGATTATCGCCGTGCGTAGCGGAAACCTGGAAACGCGCGGACCAAGCGCCGCATTTCCAGTTTCATCAACGTCGCCGTCACCACATGCGCGGGCAGGCCGCTGCGTTCGATGATGCGGTCCACCGGTGATTCGTCGGTGGTCACGGCGGCAAATACCGCAGCTTCTTCTTCCGGAAGTTCAGGAAAATCGGCAGCGGGCTCGGCGGCGGATGCCTTGCGCGCAAATGGCAACTCGCCGAGATCGTCGAGAATGTGGCTGGCATCGGCCACCAGTGTGGCGCCATCGCGGATGAGTTGGTTGCAACCGGCGGAAGTTGGCTTGTCGATCGGCCCCGGCACGGCGAAGACCGGCTTGCCATATTCCGAGGCGAGGTTCGCGGTGATTAGCGAGCCCGACCATGCAGGGCATTCCACAACCAGCAGCGCCCGCGCCCACGCGGCGACGATGCGGTTGCGCATCGGAAACGTCTGCTTGTCCGGCGCGGTGTGAAGCGGGAACTCGGAAACCACCGCGCCGTTGCCTGCGGCAATCTTCTCGGCGAGCACCAGGTTTTCCGGCGGATAGAGTTTTCCCAACCCCGAGCCGATCACTGCGATGGTGCGCCCGTTGGCGGCGACGGCAGCTTCGTGCGCCGCTGTGTCGATGCCCCTGGCCAGACCGGAGATGATGGTGAAACCCGCCTGCGCGAGTTGATAGGAAAGTTTCTTGGTCGCCTGCGTGCCGTAATGTGTGGCGCGCCGCGAGCCTACCACGCCGATGGCATGGCGGTCGCGCGGCTCGATTTTGCCCCAGACGTAGAGCAGCAGCGGCGGATCGTAAGCATCCCGCAACGGCGCGGGGTAGCCTTGGTCGTCCTGGGTGACGATGGTGATGCCGCGCTCGGTCGCCTCACGAATCTCGGCCGCGGGATCGGCATGATCCTGCCAGCCGTGCAGGATTTTCGCGGTTTCCTCGCCGATGCCATCGACGCGCATCAAGCGGTCTTTCGGCGCGCTCAGAACCGCCGCCGGATTTCCGAATGCCTCTAACAAACGTCGCACCCTTACCGGGCCGATCTTTGGCAGCATGTTGAGGGCGACAAGGGCATCCAGTGGAGTCATCGGCGGGAGGTTGCAGGCTCGTTGCCGGAAGGTCAAAGGCAGAAGATGGGCCCTATTGCTGGAATTGAAATGTCCGCCTCCTCGAGGATTGGGATGTCACTGCCTGTCAATTGCCGCGACCGGCAGAATTGATCTGATTTTGCAGCCTTGAATTGAAATCATCGGCTGCGGCGAGTTCTTCGATTCCGAGGTGCATGCGGTAGCGCCAGTAGTGGCGCGGGTTGGCGGGCACGTTGATGCGCTCGGCATCGGGGTCCGGGTGGCGGAGTTTTTCATCGATGGCAAGCAGGTCCTGCAGCGGGAAAACCGCCCACATGGCTGGCGACTCAAGATGTTGCCGGATGATCATGGTGGCCAGCTGGGTGGTGAGTTCCAGCGGCGGGAAGGCCTCGCCCAGCATATGCCATGCAAAATGAGCGGTGGCATGGGAGTCTTCCCGCCACCAGCCACGCAAGGTCGGCATGTCGTGGGTGGACGGGCTGACCACACTCAGGTAGGGAGCGTGCCTCGGATCGGCGAACTCGACTTTGGAGCTTTTCGGCATGCGCTGGATTTCCAGCGAAAGGATGCCGAGCTCCCGCATCACGCCCGGCACGCAGTCCGGGACCATTCCGAGGTCTTCACCGCAGAGCAGCATGGTGCTGGCGCGCCGCATGACCGGCAGTTTCTCATAGCCGCGAGCCTCCCAGAAACTTTCCTGGCGGCGATAGAAGTAATCGACATACAGCTCATCGAGCCGCCACTTGATATCATGATCGAGCTCGTGGAAGGACTTGGTCATCTGCATCGAGCAGCGCGGGTGAAAGAGGGTGCCATTCGAGCCAGGGACTTCGAAAAACAGGACGTCGCTGGCGCAATCCAGCAGTGCACCGCGCAACCGCTCCATTCGCGCGACAACCGCGGCGTCCGCCACATCCCATGTCTCGAAGTGATCCACAATGCGCCGCTGGTTGGCGACGTTTGCGCGGAGTTGATAATAACCGTGGCCGCAGTCATCGAGATAGTTTGCAAGCGCGTCGTTGAGTGCATCACCGAAGCGTTCTTCCAAAAAGTGGGAGCGGATGTAGGGCCGGCAATACCGGCTGAAATCGAATGGAATGCCGCGGCTGCGGATTTCATCGATGTGCACCGGCATCGCCGGGTCGAACCAGCCCATGATGCCCTCCACCTGGTCGGACGGGATTTGCCAGATGCGGAAAAACCCGAGGATGTGGTCGATGCGGTAGGCATCGAAATAGCGGCTGAGCTTGGCAAAGCGCGAGCGCCACCATGCGTAGCCGTCTTCGCGCATGATTTCCCAGTTATAGGTGGGGAATCCCCAGTTCTGGCCTTTGACGGCGAATGCGTCCGGCGGTGCGCCTGCCTGGGCGTCCATCTTGAAGAGATGCGGCGCGGACCATGCGTCCACCGATTCGCGGTTGATGCCGATGGGCAGATCGCCCTTGAGCGAGATGCCATGCTGGTGGAGGTGTTCGACGGCATCGGAAAGCTGGCGGTCGAGTTCGTATTGCAGCCAGATATGATAAGACAACTCCAGCCATTGCGGGTGCGCCGGATCGGCCATGGCATCCGCTTTTCCGGCATCATAGGCCGCCCACTCGCCCCAGCGGCTGAAATCCGCGGTGCCGGATTCGTCGCGCTTCACGCAGAACACCGCGTAAGGCACCAGCCAGTCGCGGTTTTTTGTTAGGAAATCCCTGAAGCCCGCGCTGGTGAGGATCTTCTTGTGATGTTTTTGAAAAACCTGCTGCGTCAGCTTGGTTTTCACCTTCATCACCTCCACGTAATCCACTTGGTCGAGCGCATTGAGCGCCTCGCGCGCGGCATCGGCTTGCGCCGTGAATTCCACAGGCATGGCATAGCTCATGTCCGATATGCGCAGATACATCGGATGCAGCGCGAAGACGCTGATGGCGGCGTAAGGATAGGAGTCCGTCCAATCGTGCGATGCAGTGGTATCGTTGATCGGGAGGATTTGGATGAGTTTCAAACCCACAGCCTGTGCCCAATCGGCGAGCGGTTTGAGATCCGCGAATTCGCCGACACCGAGGCTTTTCGCGCTGCGCAGTGAGAACACGGGGATAGCGACACCAGCCGCGCGGTAGAGCTGGGAGGCATCACGGCGGTAGCCTTCGTCGCGGACCATCGTCCACTGTCGTCCCGGGTGTGCGTGGGCTTCGAGCGTGCGGTTTTCACCGCATTCCAAAGTGACCGCGCAGCCGAGTTTCGGATCATAAAGCCCGTATTTGTATTCGATCCACCAATCGTCCGGCAGATGCATGCTGGCTTGCCAGACGTTTGCTGCGATCTCATGCAGCGGCACCGCACGATGCCGGTCCCAGACTCCGAGTTCCCCGGTGCTGCCGATCACACAGGGCACCAGCCCCTCAGGCACGGCAGCCATGCGGAGTTGGAAGCTGTGGTTTGCCCTCGTCGGCACGCGCGCTGCAGAGAATTTTTCACGGTCCGGCAGCACGGCCTTGAAGGCATTGGTTTCAAAAGCGTAATCCACCGTGCCCGCAGAGCACCAGGTGTCGCGCAAAAGCAAGGTATCGAGCGCCGCGGGATCGGCCGTTGCGGTGCGCGGGCCGTTCCACTCGTCGAGCTCCACCCCATTGGAATCCTGCCGCAGTTGATAGCAATATTCGAGATGAGTCGGGTGCTTTTCATGCAGATCGAGCTCCACTTGCCATTGATCATGATTGAGCCAGCGCAGAGGCAGGACCTGTTGGCAGCGGACACCGGACTCATCCGGCACATCGGCAAATTTGAGCCATAGCGACTGACCGGGGATGGTGTGAAAATTCAGGCGGAAAATGATCTTCATGGGCTTTCAAGCAGCGGGTGCGCAAAAGCCTAATGTCGCCAATCCGCATGGCGATGGGAAAAATTTCATCGGCTTACCCATGATCGGAACTTTTCCGAGAGGTTGGGAAAAGTTCCGTCGATGGGTAATCCCACAACCACGGCGCGTTGAGGAAATCTAGCGTCCCATTTCCACTTGCGCGGCTAGGAATGCGGGGCTATCGCGGCGGGCATGAAGGGACGTTTGCTCTGTCTATCCGCAGTTTTGGCCGTATTTTCCTCCTGCCGGGAAAAGAGCGAGGTCGTGGTGACGGAAACCCGAGCGCTGACCACCAAGGACAAGTCGCCCAAGCTGCAAGCGACCAGCGACGAGCGTTTCCGCGATGCCAAGCCGAGTCCGGTCAAGGGCGAGATGCCTGACGGCTGGCTGGCGCTGCCTGCGTCGCAGTTCCGGCTTCTCAACTACCGCTTCGGCGAGAGCGGCATGGGAGAGGTCTGGGTGTCGCTCTCCGCAGGATCCGTGCTGGAAAACGTCAACCGCTGGTTGGCCCAGTTCGGTGCGCCGGCCATCGACCAAGCGGGTTTGGAAAAACTCCGCAGCGTGCCAATCGCCGGCGGCAACGGCACCTGGGTGGAGGCCGCCGGAGAATACGCGTCGGGCATGGGGGCCCCGCCGAAACCCGGATTCGCCCTTGCCGGCGTGGTCGCTTCGATGCGCGGCGAAATCCTCACCGTCAAAATGGTCGGCCCCAAAGCCGAGGTCGAAGCCGCACGCCCGGTGCTCGAAAACTTTGCAAAAACCCTGCAACTGGCCGATTGATCCCCCGCGCCACGCCCGCGCCACGATTTTCCGATCATGGAAACCACTTCCGAACCCGCAACTCCCGCCTCCGAAGCCACATCCGGCAAGCCGCCCCGCTCGCTTGCCGGAAAAATCTTCGATCTGCTGTCCGGCTTTGGCCTAGCCACCATCCTGCTGCTAATCTTAGGGCTGCTGACGTGGTTTGCGACGCTCGAGCAGGTGGAATACGGGCTCTATCCCACGCTCAATAAATATTTTCATTGGCAGTCAGTCGTCCTGCTGCCGGAAATCAAAGGCAAGATGGTGCCGCTGCCGCTGCCCGGCGGCTACTGGGTGGGCGTGCTGCTGCTCATCAATCTCACGCTGGGCGGCGTGATCCGCATCCGCAAGGGCTGGAAGCACGCCGGCAATCTTATCTCACACCTCGGCATCATTTTCATGCTCGTCGCCGGCGGCGTGGCCCACCATTTCTCCGAGCGCGGCAACATGGCCGTCGGGGAAGGAGAGTCGAGCAACACCGCCGAGGACTATTTCGAATACGTCGTCGAGGTGGCCGAAATCAAGGAGGGCGCTGCGGATTCGATCCACGTCATCCGCGGCAAATACCTCACCGACCTAAGCCCCGGAAACACCCGCCTGTTCCGCCTGCCGGAGCTGCCCTTCGATTTGGAAATCGGCGGTTATCTCGAAAACGCCCTGCCGGTGGCGATCACCGAGCGCGCGCCGGAAGCAGGCCAACTCAAGGCTGACGGCTACTACTTGATGGAGCGGCCGGACGAGATCAATGCGGAAGCCAACACCGCGGCCAGTTATGCGCGCATCGTCCAGCGTGATGGGACCAAGTCCGAGCCCTTCATTCTGGCCGGCGCGAGTTTCCATCCATTCACCGTGAAGCACGACGACCGCGTCTTCACCGTGGACATGCGCAAGCGGCTGTGGCCGATGCCATTCACGGTGAAACTCGATGAATTCACCGCCGAGTTCCACCCCGGCACGATGAAGCCCGCCAAGTTCATCAGCAAGATCACGCGCATTGAGAACGACAGCGAGGCCAAGGTGACCATCCAGATGAACGAGCCGATGCGTTATGAAGGTCTCACGTTTTTCCAAGCGAGCTACGGACCGCCCGGTGCCGGTCCCGGCCAGCGCATGTATTCGGTTTTCGAGATCGTGAAAAACCCGGCGGACCACTGGCCGGAATACAGTCTTTATGTGGTGACCTTCGGCATGTTGGTCACCTTCCTGATCAAGCTCGGAACGTATCTGGCAGCCAACTCACGCAAAAAACGCCATGTCTGACACCCCACTCCGCGCCGGCCGCTGGATCGCCGCCGTTCTCGCAATGGCCGGCCTGGCCTTTGTATTCCACAACCTCGTCATGGACAACATGCCGAAGGGCGAGGTGCGCAAGGTGCAGGACTATGAGCCATGGTCAAAGGAAATGCTCAAAGTGGTCGAAACCCTGCCAGTCCAGGATGGCGGACGCATCAAACCATTTTCCACCTACGCCGGGTTCACGATGCTGGGCCTGCACGGCGCGCGCTCGATGCAGATCGAGGATTCAGACGGAAACGAACACAAAATCAAGCCCACCGCCTGGCTGCTCGATGTGTTGTTCCGCCCACAACTCGCGATTCATCAACCGACTTTCCGTATTGATAACTCCGCCGCGCTCGAAGCCATCGGCGTTCCCATCCGCGGCAAGCGCGACCGCTACAGTTATGCCGACATCTCGCCCGGCCGCCAGAAGCTTGGCGAACTCGCGCAGACTTATCAAGCCATCGATTCGAAGAAACGCGATCCTTTGCAAACCCAGGTCGTGGATCTCGCATCCAATTTCCGCAGTTATGAAAGTCTGTTAGGTTGGTTCAGCTTCGCCCGCAGCGGGGTGATCCTGCGCGGCAGCGGCGAAAACGGCGGTCCCGACAAGCGCGCGGACGTCAGCGCGCTGATGGCTACCTCGCCGCAGATCCGCAAGCAGATCGATGAAACCCACGGCCATGGCAGGAGCATCGAACCGCACCTCCAGGATCTCCTGCAACAAGTGCTCGATGCCGCGAACTTGGCAAAATTCGGCTTGTTTATCCTGCCGCCCGTCAATCCATCGGAGAAGACATGGAAGAGTGCGGGAAATGCCATCATGGATGTGATGAGCGGCGCAGACAAAGAACCGCAAACCGCCATCGATGACATCACGAGCCTTGAAACCACCGCCCGCGCCGGAGCTGTGGACGAAAAGGAATTCCGCGAGCAGTTCATCATCATGCGCGACCGCCTCGCCAAGAGAGCCGCCGAGCGCGGCGAACACCGTGGCATCGCGCTTGAGGCCGAGTATTATCGTAAGAATTGGTTTCTGTATGCACTGGTTTTCTTTCTGATTGGAACGCTGACAGCCTTTGGAATGTGGGCGTTTGGAAACAACCGCATCGGCGGCGTGTTATCATGGATCACGCTGGCCACCACCGTAGCGGGACTGGCCTATTGCATCATCGCCATCACCAAGCGCTGCATCATCATGCAGCGTCCGCCAGTCGGGAATCTTTATGATACCATCATCTTTATCGGCAGCAGCGTGGTCTTGCTGGCATTGATCGTCGAGTGGCTCACGCGCCGGCGTTTCGCACTGGGTCTGGCTCCCATTCTCGGCACGGCGCTCATCGTGCTCGCCCGCCGCTATGAACTTGGCGATGCCAACGACCACATGGATCCGCTGGTGGCCGTGCTCGATTCGAATTTCTGGCTCACCACCCACGTCATCACCATCACTCTGGGATATTCGGCGGGTTTCCTCAGCGCTTTCCTTTCGGTCGGATTCGTTCTGCTCTGCGGTCTCGGCTTGGATCACTGCGACAAGGACCTGCGCCGCGCCCTCACCCGCGCGGTCTATGGCATGTTGTGTCTCACGCTATTCCTCTCGCTAGTCGGCACCGTGCTCGGCGGCATCTGGGCGAACTATTCATGGGGCCGTTTCTGGGGCTGGGACCCCAAGGAAAACGGCGCGCTGCTCATTGTGCTTTGGACGCTCGCCATCCTCCACGCCCGTCTCGGCGGCCACATCCGCGAGTGGGGACTCCACCTCGCCTCGATCTTCACCGCGATCGTCGTCACCTTCTCATGGTGGCATGTCAATTTCCTCGGTGTCGGATTGCATAACTATGGATTCACCGCCGGCAAGAACACGATCTGGGCCTTCTATGCCTGCATGGCGGTGTTGCTGCTTTTCGGTGCCATCGCCATGGCTGTGGAAAAGGAACGCCGCATCACTCCGAAGATGCCTGAATGATGACTTGATCCCGCGTGCTTTTTCGTGGGTTTCGTAGTGATCATTTCGGAATTCAGGATGATCCTAACAGATCGTCCAAGGCGGATTCGAGAGTAGGGAAACGGAATGGGAAGGCAACGGCCAAGAGGGCGGCGGGCATTGCGTGCTGACTTGCAAGCAATGCGCCGCCGAAGCCGCCGAGCGCGAGTTTCAAGGCGAATCCAGGCACCGGCAAAAGTGCCGGACGGTGGACGGCTGCGGCGAGCTTGCGGGTGAAGTCGCTGTTGCGCTCCGGGTTTGGTGCGGTGAAATTTGCGGCACCATTGAGAGAGTCCGAGACCACGGCATGGACGAGCGCCGCGCGCATGTCATCGAGATGGAGCCAAGGCATCCATTGGCGGCCGCTGCCAAGCCTGCCGCCGATGCCGGATTTGAATACCAGCAGAAGTTTCCCGAATGCCGCTCCGCCGCGGCCAAGCACCACGCCGGTGCGCGGGCGCACCACCCTCACACCAAGTGCTTCCGCCTCGATCGCCGCCGCCTCCCAGTCACGGCACAGCCCGGCGAGGTAGCCATCACCCGCAGCGGCGGTTTCTGTTAGAATGACGTCGTCACGGTCGCCGTAGATGCCGACGGCCGAGCCGTTGACGAGCACCTTGGGCCGCTGATCGGCAGGCAGAGCGCGGATGGCTTCCACCAACCGCGTGGTGACACCGACGCGGCTTTCGTGAAAAAGCGCGCGGTTGGCGGTGGTCCAGCGGCGGTCGATGCGCTCGCCGGCCAGGTTGATCACCGCGTAGTGGCCGGTGAGATCGGGCTGATCCATTGGCTGCCAACGGTCGATGCCCGGCACCTCGCCGGTGCCCGCGCGGCTGATGCCGGTGCAGGCAAATCCCCGCTGCAACAGCAGCGCGGGCAGGCCGCGGCCGATGAATCCGGTGACTCCGGCGATGGCAATGCGTGGCGGTTCGTGCATGCCGCAAGATGCAATGAATTAGCGCCGGGTAAACCGGATTTTCGCTAGATCAGGCTTCCGGAAGGACGGTGGCGATGACGGGTGTTACGGAGAAGATGCGGGCGGCGGTTTCGCGGACTTGTTGCGGAGTGAGAGCCTGATAGATGGCGGCCATGTGGCGGTGTTGGTCGGCGGGGTGGCCGAAGAGCAGGTCGAGGGCGACGTGGCGGGCGGTGTGGGCCGGCGATTGCTGCTGGATCGCGAGGCCACTAAGCACGGTGGAGCGGACGCGGTCGAAGGCATCGTCCGGGATGCCGGCGGCGGCGATTTTTCCGATTTCGAGCATCATTTCGTGGCGTGCGAGTTCCAACTGCTCAGGCGAGGTGGCGAGGTAGAAGGTGAACAGGCCGGCATCAAAGCCAAGGAACTGGGTGGCGCCTACCTGATAGGCGAGGCCGAGGTCCTCGCGGATGCGGGCAAACAAGGGGCCGGCCATGTCGGCGGCGTATTCCTGGATCATGGCAAGCGCGTGGCGCTCCGGGTGGCTGACGGTGGTGCCGGGAAATCCGATGGCAAGGATGGCTTGTTTTTTAGGCAGGCGCACGGTGGGCGAGCCGCCGCCGGGATTTCCCGTGGGCACCGGCCATCGACTGCCGGCGGGGAGTTCTGTTAGATTTTTGGAAAGCAGGTCGAGCACATGGGCGGGCTCGAAATCTCCAGCGATGGCGAGGGTGATGTTGGCCGCGTTGAAATGGCGGGCGTGGTGCGCGGCGAGGGCGGCGCGATCGAGGGCGGCTAGGCTGCCGGGCGTGCCGAGCGCATCGAGACCGTAGCCGGATCCTCCGAAGGCGGCGTGGCGCAGGGCGCTGAAGCCGGCGTGCAAAGGGTCCTGCATGGCTTCTTCCAACGCGGCAAGCTGACTGGCTTTTTCGCGGATGATGGCATCCGCCGGGAGGCTGGGGGAAACTAGGATTTCCGAGAAAACCGCGGCGATGGTGGCGATGTCGGGCGCGAGGCCGCCGGCTTGCACGAGCAGGGCGTTGTTGCCGGTCCCTGCGGAAACGGAAGCACCGAGCGATTCGAGAGTGATGGCGATTTCCTGCGCGCTGCGGGTGGCGGTGCCTTTGGGCAAGGTGGAGGCGAGCAGTTGGTTGAGGCCGTTGGTTTCCGGTGTCTCGGACGGCAAACCGGCGCGGATGGCGGCCTGCAAGTGGACGAGCGGCACACGGTGATCCGGGATGAGCGCGATTTGCAGGCCATTCGGCAGGGTGTGAACCTGGATTTCCTCACGCAGGCGGTGGATTTTTCCCGATCTAACAGGCGCGGGCGCATCCAGCGGATCGAGAATCGTGAGTGACAGCCGTTCGTCGGTGAGACGCGCGGCGGCGCGGCGGATATCTTCCACGGTGACGGCCTGAATGGCGGCGACGTGGCGGCGCGTGAAATCCAGATCTCGCGCTTCGTGCCAGTTCGACGCGAGGTCGGACGCGCGGCCGGAGGCGGTGGTCAGGCTGCGGAACTGGCTGGCTGCGATTTGGCGTTTTGCCTTGGCGAGATCGTCTTCCAGCGAATCGCTGTGCAGAGTGGCGAGCTCGATGTGGATCGCCTCGATGAGCGCATCGCGTTTGTCCGGCGTGGCATCCGCGCTGACGGCGAAGAGCCCCTCGCGGCCGGGGCCGGTCCATGAGAAGGCGGAAATTTCAAGGGCGAGGCCGCGTTCCTCCCGCAGCGTGCGGTGGAGGCGCGAGGAACGGCCGCGGCCGAGCATGGCGGCGAGCACATCGAAGGCGGGCGCATCCGGGTGATCGAGGGCGGGGGATTTCCATGCCAGGGAAATCCGGCTGGCGGGCACCGCGAAGTTTTCGCGCGCACTGCGCGGGCCGAGTTGCGGTGGATCGATGGCGACGAGTGGTTCGCGGCCGCAGCCTTGCTGGCACTCCGCTGTTAGAGTGACGACGAGTTTCCTCGCCTCGTCAGGATCGAAGTCGCCGGAGATCACGGCGAAACAGCGGTCGGTGGTGTAGCGCTCGCGATGGTAGCCGGTGAGGTCGGCGTATTGAACGGCATCAAAGCGGTGGCGGTGGCCGATGACCGGATGGCGGCGCGGGTCGAGCTGGAAAGTGGTGGCGAATAGCAGGCGGGAGGCGGCGTTATCCGGATCATCGAGGCCCATGTCGATCTCGCGGCGGATGACGTCTTTTTCCTTCTCGAACTCGCTCTCAGGGATGACCGGGAAGAAGACCAGACCGCTGAGGCATTTCAGAAAGACCGGCAGCGAGTCGGCCGGGCCGTCGATGAAATACACAGTGCGGTCGAAGCTGGTGTAGGCGTTCCAATGTCCGCCGGCGGCCTGCACGGTATCGGCGAGTTCGTCGGCATCGTAATCGCGTGTGCCCTTGAAAACCATGTGTTCGAGGAAATGCGAGATGCCGGAGCCGAGGTGGCGGTCCTCGTGCATCGAGCCGGTCTCCACCCAGAACTGTGCGGAAACCACGGGCGCGGTGGGATCCGGATCGAGAATCAGGGTGAGGCCGTTGGGCAGGGTCTCGACGGTGGCGGCGGTGGTGGGGTATTCCATGAAATTTCCGGCTTGGAGCCGGGCGGTGTATGCGTTAGTAAACTCAGTCATGCAACGGTGGATCATTGCGGGAGTATTGGCGATGCTGCTAATGTGCGCGGGTGGTTTTTTTGCCTTGAAAGCTTACAAGCAGAGCCGGCCGTCTCCGGTGTGGGTGCCATTGCTGATCAATCCAGAGCTGCCTGTTGAAAAACGTGATGAAATCGTCTCCAAGCTCAAGACCGAACTGGATGATAAGGAACTTCTGATGCAGGTGAGCAAGGACGTCGGCCTGCCCGCCAAGTGGGATTTGGCAGGCGATGAAGAGGGCGCGGCGGAAATTTCCAGCCGTCTCTTTGTCCGCGAGGGGGATGGGGAAACCCCGCAGGGACGGATGCCAGCCATTCACGTTGGCATCAACGGCGTGCGCAAGGAAAACAAAGTCACCAGCGAGATCGCCGTGCGTCTGATGAAGGATGTTTTCGAAATTCTCGGCATCCCGCAACCGGAGAACAACGGCCGCTAAGCTTCGCCCAAGTATTGGATCACTTGTTCTCCAAGGAAGCGTGCTTTCGGAGTGCTGGCATATTTGTCATCTGCGGAACGGTAGCCCAGTGCGCAGCCGACGGCGGTGGCATAGCCGGAGTTTTCCAAACCGAGGATACGATCGTAAGCCGCGGCGCTGATGCCTTCCATCGGGCAGGTATCAATACCGAGTAAGGCTGCGCTCGTCATCAATTGGCCGAGTGCGATGTAAACCTGGCGGGTATTCCATGCGTGACGCGCCTCGCTGCTCATCGTTTCGGCAAAGCCAGCGATCATGCCTTTGAGCGGGGCGAGATCGTCGAGGCTCTTGCCTTGGGCCTCTGCCATGCGCGTAATCCAGGTTTCGATATCATGTTTATCGAGGTCGGTGCGGGCGGTGAGCACCATGAAGTGCGAGGCCTCGGTAACCTGTGGTTGGTTCCAGGATTCGGTCTGGAGCTTGGCACGGATGGAGGGATCGCGCACAATGAGGAATTTCCATGGCTGAAGCCCGAAGGACGAGGGCGTAAGCACCAGTGATTGCTCGAGGGCGTCCCATACATCGGCCGGGA
The DNA here is from genome assembly GCA_947491475.1 of Akkermansiaceae bacterium. Taxonomy (GTDB): domain Bacteria; phylum Verrucomicrobiota; class Verrucomicrobiia; order Verrucomicrobiales; family Akkermansiaceae; genus Luteolibacter. The sequence goes on from CANLKN010000056.1 coordinate 20,806, forward strand.
TTTTGCGCGAGGGGTCGAATTGTTTGGTGGCGTAGCGCCAGCGCAGGGCGGCGAGGACGTGGTCGGGTGTGAGTGGATTCATCATCGGCGGGCACTATTGCGCATCAATGGTGAAAGGCAAGGAGACCGACGGAAAATCCTTGAGGGTGAGGCTGAAGATCACGCCGTATTCCTTGTCGAGGCGGTTGTCACGGCTGCTGAAGCCCATGCCGGCCACCCAGTTTCCGATGTCCCGGTGAAGCATGTATTGCTGGACTTCGAGCGTGCTGTCATCGAGTTCCAGCGAGTGGCGGCTGCCGATTCCCCAGTTTTCCGAGAGGCGGATGTAGGTTTGCAGGTCGATGCGGTTGGAATCCACCAACACGGGATGACTGTCGAGCCAGCGGTAGCCGAGTGAGAACTCGAAACGTTCCGCCGGCTGGAAATGGATGTAGCTCGCGTATTCGCTGAAACCCGAGCCACCGCTGACGATCGGGAACTGGGTTTCCAGATTCACGCCGAGCCACGGCAGCGGCTGCCACCTCAGATCGTTATACAAGTTGGACAAGTCGCGGTCACCCTCGGGATCTTCAATGAACGAATCGACATAACTATCCAGATAGAGCCATGCAAAACTCTGGCCGTCGCGTTTGGTGAGCAGGCGGTTGCGTGCGCCGAGACGCAGCACGTTCCAGCTTTGCATCTGGTCGATGGCAGTGAAACGCATGGGATCAATCGGCCACGGCCGGGTGGTGGGTGTGAGCCGGTCCACTCCCGGATCGCCGGGTGTGAAGTCATCGGTGGAAACCACCGACCAGGTGGTGTAGGGCTGGAGCACGTGCAGCAACCCGTCGAGGCCCCAGTCATGGTTGCGATATGCTCCATAGTCGCGCGAGAACTTGAGCGAGCTTTCCACTCCGATGCTGAAAATGGAACTGTCCGAACTGTTATAAGGACCATCCACCGCGCCGTAGCGGGTGTATCCGGCCCCGGCTTCCGGAGTGACACTCAGGAAGCCGCCGAGCAGCATTGGCATGGACCATTCCTGATAGGTGTGGAAGCGGCCGTAGTTGGAATCGAGCAATTGGGTGCGGATCGCATCACGCCTTGCATCACCGATGGGCAGGGCGAGCATGTTCTCGGCAAAGGTGCGCTCGTAACCGCCGAGTTGTTGCAGCAGGCGGGCCGCGCCCGGGCTGCCGGTCGTCATGCCCAGCAGCGGATTGATGATCGAATTGCGGGTGACATCGGCGGGTTTCTCGCCAATGTATCCTAGCGAAGTAGTGCCTTCGTGCAGGACCGGCAGGCCGAAAAATGGTGCCCGCGCCCGGTCGTAGGAGATCTCCGGCAAGCGGCTGTCCGCGCGGTAGAAATCATTGATCTGATAGCGCGCATAGAGCGAGAGCAGCGAGGCGTCGTCGCGGCGGTAGAGGCCCAGTGTGTTGTCCGGCGAGGGATCGGTGCGGTAGCGGTCCATCTCGAGGTCTTCGAGGTAGTGGCGGTCGCTTAGCCAAGTGATATTGGAGTCGAACCACCAATTGGCGGGGTCGGGCAATTCAGGTGTGTATCGATATTTGAGCTCCGCTTTCCAGCGGTCCTCGTTGACGAATCCGCGTGGCACGCCCGAGCGGGACTCCTGCGGGTCGAGGTCGTTGAGATAATACAATGACAGCCCGCTGATTGAGTCTTGATTTTCGATCCGGCTGTCCACGAGGTCCACGCCGGTGCCGATGCCGCGCCTGGTGCGGACATCAAAATGCCAGCGGGACAACAGCCATGCATCCATATTCTCGCCAGTTTGCGGATCGGTCTTGCCGCCGAGCATGATGCCGTAGGTATTGAGAAGAAAGGCCCCCCAGTTCGAGCGGGCACCTGGAATGAAATGATAGCCGAGCTCAGCGTCCAGCGGTTGTGCAAAATACGGCAGCCAGAAAACCGGCGTGTCTCCAGCATAAAGCCGCAGCTCGTTGAAGACGATTTTTTCGCCTGGATAAATCGTGGTCTTCTTGGAGCGTATCCAGTAATTCGGGTCCTCCGCATCATGGGTGGTGATGCCTGCATCATAACCCACGAAGACCTGCCGGTCGCCGCGTTGTTCGGCGGTGAACTTGCCCGACTCCATCAACAGCGGATCCAGCGAGGCTCGCAGCCCGCTGCTGTCGAGAAACCTGCGCTCGTAATGATAGACCGCGCGCTCGCCGCGTTGCATCAGATTTCCCTGATAGACGGTCACGTTGCCGCTGAGAGTGACGGTCTTTGCCTTCAAATCCAGCATTGCGGTGTCGGAGAAAATTTCCATGCCGTTGTCGCCCTCGATCTTGACCGGGCCGCCGAGGCGCACGCCGGTTTCGATGTCGCCTTCGATTTTGCCGCCTTGGTTGTTGATCTTGAGTTCGGTGGGCATCACCGGTTCGAGGGTTCCGGAAGATCCCATATCGACCTCCGGTGCGGGCACCGGTGTGATTGTGTCCACGGGCGGCAACACACCGGGCTCCGATGGGGACTGGGCCGTGAGGTGACCTAGAGTCAGAAACAACAACGGCGGAATGAGCCATGCACCGAGTCTCAACATTGCGGAGATAAGAAGACCGCCCGATGGCAAAGTAAAGGCCGAAAGCCGCCATGGGCGGGCGCTTAAAAACAGCCGCTCAATGCCGGGTCCCGGGGCCACCGCTTGCGATTGGCGGCCGCTCATCATTGGCAAGCCGCGCGCCCATATCGAGGATCGTCTTCAAGAACTATCTCCAAGCCCGGTGCGCGTAGCGCGCGTCAGCGATTTTCTCGCAGTGAGCCTGTTGGCTGCTTGATCACTGCAGCTCGCGTTTGCTTTCGTGGCGGAGGTCGCGGGCGGCTTCGAGAAAAACAGAATCCTCGCCGATGTTGACGGCCAGATCGCCGACGCGTTCCAGCGAGCGGGTTACGAGGATGAGGTGCAGGTAGTCCTCGCTGCGGCCGGTGTTTTGCTCGAGCCGGGAGCTGAAGGTGGTGGTGGATTCCTTGTGGAGGCGGTCGAGCTCCTTGTCGCGGGCATGCAACGATGCGCCGAGGGCGGCATTGTGGTCGGTGTAGGCGGAAACGGCATCGCGCAGCAGGTGATCGGCCATTGTGTAGAGCGGCTCGATGAGGGTGGTGTCCGGAAGCTCGGGGCTGGTGCTCATCTTGCGGGCACGTTTGGCGATGTTGGTGGCGTGGTCGGAAATCCGCTCAAGGTTCATCGAGATTTTCATCGAGGAAACAACCATGCGGAGGTCGCTGGCCATCGGATGGAAGCGAACAAGGATCTCCATGCCCAGTTGGTCGATATGGCGCTCGTGTTCATCTACCTCGTCGTCATCGGCAATCACCGCATTGGCGAGCTCGGCGTTGCGGGTGAGCAGGGCATGGACGGCGCGCTCGAGGTTGTGGCGGGCCTTGCCGGCCATGGCGATGACTTCGCCGCGCAATGCGGAGATTGCTTGGTCGAAATCGTGCAGAATGTGGGGAGTGTGCATGGCTGGATAGATTCAAGACTCTAAGACTCAAGTCACAAGACGCAAGAGAAGAGTCACAAAGACCTGCGGCAGCAATGCCGGTGGGTTGAAAATGTGTGGCTGGACCTTCATCTCGAGTATTCACCCAAATCGTCCAGTGATGTATTCTTCGGTGCGTCTTTCAGATGGATTGGAAAAAATTTTCGGAGTTCGGTCGTATTCGATGAGGTCGCCGAGGTAGAAGAATGCAGTGCGGTCGGATACCCGTGATGCCTGCTGCATGTTATGGGTGACAATCACGATGGTGTAGTTTTGTTTGAGTGCAAGGATGAGTTCCTCGACGCGGGCGGTGGCGATGGGGTCGAGAGCGGAGCAAGGTTCATCCATCAGGATGATTTCCGGCTCCACGGCGCAGGTGCGGGCGATGCAGAGCCGTTGTTGCTGGCCGCCGGAGAGCCCGAAGGCGCTTTCGTGGAGGCGGTCTTTCACCTCCTCCCAGAGCGCCGAGCCGCGCAGGGCTTTTTCGACGGTTGCGTCGAGAATGGATTTCTGCTTCTCGCCGAGGATGCGCGGGCCGTAGGCGACGTTTTCGTAGATGCTGCGAGGAAAAGGGTTGGATTTCTGGAA
>CANLKN010000057.1 GCA_947491475.1 Akkermansiaceae bacterium
TTGGAGGAGTTGTTCCGCTCGAAGTTCGACTGCACGGAAGCACTGCACTCGATTCTTGTGGAAAATGAAGCCGGATTACCACGGCTGAAGTTGGAACGAGGAATCGAGCTGGCAAGCCCTGTCGGCGGTGCCTGGTCTGAAACCGCGCGGCGCCCCTTGAAGGCTGAGTTTCATTTCAACAAGAAATTCAACCGGAACACGAACCATAAAGGCGGCGGAAGCTGGACCCGTGGCGTGCAGCCGGATTACACGATCAGCATCTGGCCCGCAGAGTTTGAGAAAGACGCAGCGGAAGCGTGCGATGCGATCGTGCATGTGCATTTCGACGCGAAGTATCGCGTGGAAAATCTCACCGAAATGTTAGGTGCCGCTTCGGACGAAGAGCTGATCCAGGATCGCGCTGAATCAGCTTCTGGAAAAGCCACCGCCGCGAAATATGCCGATCTCCTCAAAATGCACGCCTACCGGGACGCCATCCGGAGGACTGCTGGAGCCTACGTTATATATCCCGGCGATGCGGGCGAAGTCAGGAACTACGAGGAATTCAATGGATTTCATGAGGTGCTGCCGGGACTCGGCGCGTACGCAATCAGGCCCCGCAAGGACGGGAGTGCAGAAGGGATAAACGATTTAAGAACATTTCTCGATGACGTTGTTGAGCATTTGTCGAACCGGACTACCGCACGGGAGCGGGCTACTTTCCACACGGCGGAGTCTTACACATTGAAAGAAGACCCTGTTGAGTATGGCTCGTTGATTTGGCCAGAAAAAGGTGAGTTGAGCGATAGTAACCGGGAGATTCCTCCTGCCGAACATCATGTGGTCGTAGCCTGGTATGACTCACCTGCCCAGCTTGAGTGGACGCTGAAAACAGGTTTAGCGAACGTGCGCCTCGGAAAGAGATCCGGGACTTGGCATGTGCCGCCCGAGTTTGCAACGGCTCGCAATGTATTGCTCCATACTCACACTAAAAGGGGAGAGGTTTCGATGTTCAGGCTTCAGGAGAAGATTCCAGGCTACAAGATCTTTACTTCAAACGACCTAAAGAAGAGCGGCTACCCCGGCCGTGGAAAAGGGGAAATTTACGGGGTTTTTTCAGTGGAGATAGATCCTGACTTTTTCGGAATGAATTGGGATAAGTCCGAGCTACTGGACGCAATCGAGCTTTTTGAAAACCGACGGAGCTACAGGAACTCGTCCCTCGGAAGGGATTCGCCATTCCCTCGAGTGCTGAGTTTGAAGGAGTTGTTAAGGGTGATGCGGGCGAAGGACGCCTTGGAGCATTTCGGGATGACACCGTGACGTAGCCACGAAAAAACCGGCGTCCGCATTTCAGACTTCACTACCCACCCTGCTTCAAGCGAAGGAGCAGGCGTTTGATCGAGGCTGGATTCCTTCGCTGGTCCACCACGGCATCGACGTAAATCGTTTCGCCCGATACGCGGTAATAAATGAAGAACGGGAACACCCGGGCAATCATGCGGTGAAAACCGAAGAACTGGCGGTGGTATCCATGGTGAAGGAGCAGCGATTCGATGTCCGCGCTGAGGGAGTCCAGGAAATAGTCGCCAATGCCCGCTTGCTGTCGCTCGTAGAAAAGGTAGCCGTCGAAGAGATCCTCCTTGGCGTGGGTGAGGATCTCGATTCTCACGCGGTTCGTTCCCTCAACTCATTTTTGACTTGGTTCCAGTCCTCGTAAACCGCCTCTCCGGATTCGATCAAGGACATCCTTTGATTCAGGATTTCACGGTGCCAGTCGGTTGGAGCAGAATCCTCGAAGGTCTGATGCAGGCTGCTCCACAAGGCTTCCATCGCCACCAGCTTCTCAGCCGTTGAGAGATTGGGGATTTGATCGCACAGGGTTGGCATGAGCCGACCATAGCATGAAACCCGGGTGGTGGAAGCGTGGAATTAGCCGTCGAAAGAGGAGATGGCATGGTGGTTGGAAGCCGACGCCACCACAAAAAACCGGCGTTCCCGTGAGGGAACGCCGGCTTGGAATTTTCTGTAAGTCAGCGCGAATCTCAGTCACCGGAGACTCCGGCAGCTTCGGCTTCGCTGGCTTTTTGGTCGCGGAGCCAGGCGCGGCGTGACATTTTCACGCGGCCCTTTTCATCGACGCCGAGGCACTTGGCGGTGATGACTTCGCCTTTTTTGACGACGTCCTCGACATGCTCGGTGCGGCCTTCGGCCAGCTCGGAGACGTGGATCAGGCCGTCCTTGCCGGGCAGCACTTCCATGAACGCGCCGAAGGCGGTGATGGAAACGATCTTGCCGGTGTAAACCTTGCCCACTTCGATCTCCTGGAACATGCGCTCGATCATCGCCTTGGCGCGCTCCAGACCTTCCGCCTTGGAGGCGTAGATGTGGACGGTGCCGTCGTCCTCGATGTTGATCTCGGCTCCGGACTCGGCCTGGATGCCCTTGATGTTCTTGCCGCCAGGCCCGATGAGTTCGCCGATGCGATCCGCAGGGATCTTGACGGAAACGATGCGGGGCGCGTGCGGGCTGAGCTCAGCCGGGGAGCTGATGGACTCGGCCATTTTGTCAAGGATCTTGCCGCGGCCGGCCTTGGCGATGTGGATCGCTTCTTCGAGCATCGCCAGCGGCAGGCCGGGAAGCTTGAGGTCGAGCTGATAGCCGGTGACACCTTCGCTGGTGCCGCAAAGCTTGAAGTCCATATCGCCGTAGAAATCCTCGGAACCGATGATGTCCAAGAGCATCTTGTGGGATTTCATTGAACCATCGTCGTTGTTTTCCGTGACGAGACCGACGGAGATGCCGCCGACGGGGCGGATCAGCGGGACACCGGCGTCGAGCAGCGCCATGGTGCCGGCGCAAACCGAGGCCATGGAGGTGGAGCCGTTGGATTCCATGACTTCCGATGAAACGCGGATGGCGTATGGGAAATCCTCTTCCGCAGGGATCACCGGCTCGATCGAGCGCTCGGCGAGCGAACCGTGACCGATCTCGCGGCGGTTGATGCCACCCATGCGGCCGCATTCACCGACGGAGAAGGGAGGGAAGTTGTAATGAAGAATGAAGCGCTTCTCGTCCTCGCCACCGGCGTAGTTGTCGAAACGTTGTTTTTCATCGGCCGGAGCGAGCGTGGTGATGGCGAGCGCCTGGGTTTCACCGCGGGAGAAAATGGCGGAGCCGTGAACGCGCGGCAGGGTGCTGACCTCACCGTAAAGCGGGCGAAGATCGCCGATCGAACGGCCATCGGCACGCACGCCTTTTTCCATGATGGAAATGCGGAACGCCTTCTTCTGAAGGTATTCGAAGGCTTGCTCGACATCGAAGTCGGTCGCTTCCGGAGCACGCTCCTTGATGGCGGCTTCCACTTCGTCGCGGAGGGCTCCGACTTTCTTGGCGCGCTCGGTTTTGGTGGGCGCGTAGATGGCGGCTTCGATGCGGTCACCGGCGATTTCGTAGGCGATTTCGAGGAGGTTGTCCTTGGCGACGGTGAGTTCGTAGGAGCGCTTTTCCTTGCCGGCGAGTCTCGCGAGTTCTTCCTGGGCGGCCACCAGCTTGGCGACAGCTTCCTGGGCGAAGTGGAGGGCTTTGATGAATTCTTCTTCCGGCATCTCGTCGGCTTGGCCTTCGATCATGATGACGTTGGTCTTGTCGCCCACGTAGATGAGGTCGAGATCGCTTTCGGCGCGCTGGTCGTGGGTCGGATTGATGATGAATTGGCCATCAACGCGGCCAACACGCACGGCACCGATCGGGCCGGCGAAAGGGATGTCGGAAATGCAGAGGGCGGCGGAGGCACCGTTCATCGCGAGGATGTCGGAGTCATTCACGCCATCGGCGCTGAGCAGGACGGCGACGATTTGGGTTTCGTAGAGGTAGCCTTTTGGAAACAACGGACGCAGTGGGCGGTCCGTCATGCGGCAGGTGAGGATTTCCTTTTCGGTGGGGCGGCCTTCGCGCTTGAAGTAGCCTCCGGGGAAAACGCCGGCAGCGGTGGCTTTTTCCTTATATTCCACTGAAAGTGGGAACCAAGTCTGGCCGGATTTCACCTTGGTGGCGGAAACGGCGGTCACCAGAATGATGGTGTCTCCGCAGCGGACGGTGACGGCACCGTCAGCGAGTTTGGCGATTTTGCCGGTTTCGAACGTCATCGGATTGGTTCCGACGTCGGCCGTGAGTGTATGGATATTCATGTTCTTCTGTTTTCTTCTGTTTTCTGTGCGGACAGCCCACGCGGCGGGATTGCCGTGCGGGCATTCGGTTTTTCGGGACGACATCCACGGCTCCGAACGATCGGAGGAAAGTGGGATGGGTTCCGCGGTGCGGGCGGCTTGATTTGTGTGCCCGCGCCGTTTCGCAAAACAGCCACGGGCTTTTCTCCCGTGGCTGCCTGGCGGAAATTGTTAGTGGCGGAGTCCGAGGCCCTTGATGACCTCCTGGTATTTCTGCTCGGAGCCCTTCTTGATGAAGTTCAGCAGCTTGCGGCGCTGAGAAACCATCGTCAACAAGCCGCGACGGGACGAGAAGTCCTTCTTGTGGGCGTTGAGATGGTCGGTGAGGTGGAAAATCCGCTGGGTGAGGAGCGCCACTTGATAGGGTGCGCTTCCGGTGTCTCCTTCGTGGAGCTGATAGTCTTTCAGGTTGATTTCTTTAGTGCTCATGGTCTCAGGGGATGGATCCAGCGGTGCGCCGGATCGTCCTTGGTTGATGGTTGGAGGCGGAATAAAGCCCGCAGGCGTCGCGGTTGCAAGACAATTGCCGCCCGGGTGTGGATTTTTTAAAAAATTACAATCTCTGCGAACGCCCAGCGAGCAGGAGTAGCCAGGCGACCAACATCATGGCCGCAGCGGCGGTTGCCAGCGCCGGAACCAGTCCCGCCGCCATCAGCGCGTAGGCGGCGCAGGACGTGGCCGCTGCCATCCCGGCGAAGGGCAATTGCGAGGAAACGTGATCCACCGTCCTGCAGCCGCTGGCCAGCGCACTGACGATGGTGGTGTCCGAAAACGGGCTGCAATGATCGCCCAGCGTCGCGCCGCCGAAAACCGAGCCGATCACCATGGTGGCCAGCGCCCGGGATTCTTCGGGTGGCATCCCGGCGGCTGATGCAGCCGCCAAAGTGGCCGGCAGCGCCAGTGGCATCAGCAGGCCCATCGTGCCCCACGACGAACCGGTCGTGAAGGCCATCGATCCACCCACCACGAAAATCACCAGCGGCAGCCAAGCCACCGGCGTCCCGCCCGCCAGCAATCCCGCGATGTGTCCGGTCGTGCCTAGCGCCACGAACATGCTACCCAGCGACCAAGCGAAAATAAGCACCACCAATGCCGGGATCAGCGATCCCGCCCCGTGCACCGCCGCCGCAGCAGCCTCGTGCCGGCGTTTTGCGGGAAAACAAAGCATCGCCGCGATCCAGCCCGCCACGCTGCCGAAAACCAAGGCATACGGCCCGGCGTCGCCGCTGAATGCCTGTTTCCAACCCTCCACCGAGAGCACGTTGATCCGTTCGCCTGCCAACAGCGGGAAACCGCCGAGAATCCCGAGCACCAGCACCGCCAGCGGCACGAGCACCACCCATGGCGGCGGCGAATCCACCGGCGCGGCATCGATTTCCTCCGGCGGCAGCGCCTTGAAACGCCGCATCGCCCGCGGTTGGTAGCCGCTGCGAATCGCCAGCGGCACTAACAGAAGTGTCAACAGGCAATAGGCATTTGCCGGCACCGATTGGAAAAACATCGCATACGGTTCCACCTCGAACGGCGCGCCCTTGAGTCCCTGTTCGATCAAGCTCAACTGCGTGGCGATCCATGTGGAAATAAAGGCCACACAGGCCACCGGCGAGCCCGTGGAATCCACCACCCAGGCCAGCCGCTCACGCGAAACCCCGGCGCGGTCGGCCAGCGGACGCGCGATCCGCCCAGTAAGCAAACTGCTCGCCAGCCCGTCGAAAAAGCACAACAGCCCCACCCCATAGACTCCGCCTAACAGACTTCTCGCGCGGTCACTCCCTCCTGATAGAAATTTGCGCAGTAAGGATTCGAAACCACCGGAGCGCTCCAAAATCCCCGCGAAGGAGCCCAGCACCAGAGTGAAAACCAGCGCACCGAGCCGCCACGGCCCCTGCATCGCCGGAAACACATGCTCCGCCAGCGCCAGGCGCAGCGCTTTCAGCGGATCGCCGCCCGCCAGCAGCAGGGCCGCCGCAGCCACGCCGCAAGCGAGCCCCAGGGCCGCCTCCTTGAGCAGCACGATCACCCCGATCGCCACCAGCGCCGGCCACAAGGCGCGCAACAACGAGTCACCGTCCGCCGCGCCGACCGCAAAGGTCGCGACTAACAACACCACGGCTCCAATCCATCGCGCGTTCCTCATGCCGCCGCGTTGTAGCGTCCATGCCGCGCGCTGCAACAAACTTCCCCAAAGCAGCGAATCCAAATTTTTTGAATGACCGGATCGAAATGCGGGAAGTAGAACAAGCTGTGGCGAGCTGGTTTAAATTGCGAAGCTTGGATGCTGGGACGGTGTCAAACACCGAGCCCGAACCGCATCGTAATGCGATACGAGCCCACAATCTCTGTGCGCCTGACTTGGACAAGACGATCTACGCGCCCGACTTGTCGATACTACGATTTGGAAACCCGCAGTGAACTCGTTTTCCTAACCAGCAACTTGGAAATACCCGCCGTGATAGTCGCGGTGCTTTTGCTTCCAAATACTTAAAGCGCGCCGGGGGACTGCAGGATTTCCGAAACCCGCTTGAGCAGCAAGCCGGCACCGCCGCCGTCCACCACGCGGTGGTCGAAGGTGAGAAAAATCTCCGCCACAGTGGCCGGCAGGAAGACTTCGGCCTCGGAACTCCAGACAGGGTTTTTGACGCCGGCACCGATACCGAGAATCAGCGTCTCGTTCGGCAGCGGAATCGGCGTGCCGATGGTGAGGCCGAAGGTGCCGAAATTGGTCACCGTGGCAATGCCGCCGCGGCAGTCGTCCTCAGTGAGGCGGCGGCGGCGGGCGCGGTCCACCAGATCATCGTATTCGGAGATGAGTTCGCGCAAAGGTTTCTGGTCCACTTTGCGCACTACGGGCACCACGACGCCGTCTTCGACCTGCACGGCCACACCGATGTCGAAGGCGCGCGGGTGCACCACCTTGTCGCCGATCAGGTATCCGGCGGTGGTCGGCGTTTCTGTTAGAGCAAGGGCGAAGGCACGCAGCATGTAGAGAGTGAGGCCGGGTTTCGGTTCGTGCGTGCGGCGGTGTTCCAGCACCCGATCTAACAAAACAGGCAGACCCACAGTGGCAAGCGGGCGGGTCCAGCTGCGGCGCATGGCATCGGCCACGGCCAGGCGCATTGGCGAAGCCTGGGTGCTTGGCCAGGCTTCGAGGTAATCGAGGAATCGTTCGAGGTCCTCCACGGTGACGCGGCCGCCGGCACCGGTGCCGGCCACGGCGGAAATATCTGCCTCGCGCAGCCCGAGGTCGTCCATGCGGGCCCGCATTCTAGGAGAAATGTAGTGCGCTCCCATAGTTCCCGCGGGCACTGGCAAGCCCTTGACACTGGGCACCACGGCGGGCGCTTCCTCGTAGGCGTCGCCATCTTCGATGGCGAAATGCAGGTTGGCCTCGGCGCGGGCCGGGCTGGTGGCTTGGTCGGTCCCGAAGCGCTTCGCTTCAAGCGATTCCAGCGTATCCACACCGGTGCGCGCGACTTCTTCCTCGGTGACATCGAGCGTTCCTAACAAGGACCCCACCGAATAAGACACCCCTTCCTGCGCCTTGATTTCGGAAACCATGCCATTGCAGAGCGTGGTCACACCCATCACCGCCTTGTTGGTCTCCACCTCGATGATTTCCTGATCGGCGCGCACCGCGTCGCCCACCGCGATGCCGAGACGGATGACGGTGGCCTCGGCGATCGATTCGCCGAGCTGCGGCATGAGAATGGGGACGGTGGGCATTGGGGTAAAAGCTGAGATACTGAAATGCTGAAATTCAGAAGGTGAGCAGTTTGCGCAGCGCCTGGCAGATCGACTCGGGTGTCGGGCGGTGGGCGGCCCAGAGTTTCGGGTGGTAGGGCACCGGCGTGTCGCGGGAGTTGAGCCGCACGGGCGCCGCGTCTAACAGATGGAAACCTTCTTCGGTGACCCGCGAGACGACTTCCGCCGTCACACCGCCCCAGGGAAACGCCTCGCCTAGGGCGAGCAGGCGGCCGGTGCGTGCGACCGAGGCCAGCACGGTATCGATATCGAGAGGTTTCACCGAGCGCAGATCGACGACTTCGATTTCCCAACCGTCTTGGTGCAGGCGGTCGGCGGCGCGCACCGCCTCATGGACCATCGCCGAGTAGGCAACCACCGTGGCGTGTTTGCCGGGGCGCACGATGCGCGCCTGGCCGATGGGCAGGTGATCGCCGTTGATCGATTGGGCCTTGAGCCAGCGGTAGAGGAACTTGTGCTCGCAGAAAATGACCGGATCATCCAGCGCCACGGCATCGATGAGCATGTGATAGGCATCCGAAACCGAGGCGGGCGTGAGGACGACCAATCCCGGATATTGTGCATAGATGCCCTCCATGCTCTGGCTGTGGAATGGCCCGGAGCCGGGGGTTCCGCCGGAGGGCAGACGCACGGTGATCGGGATCGGCACGCCAGTGCGGTAAAAATGCGTGGCCGCCTGGTTGACGATCTGGTTGAAGGCGATCGATGAGAAATCCGCAAACTGCATTTCCACGATCGGGCGCATGCCTTCGATTGCCGCGCCCACCGCCAGGCCGATCATTGCGTCCTCGGAGATCGGGCAGTCGAACACCCGGCTGGGAAACATTTCCGCAAGGCCCTTGGTGGCCTTGAAGGCACCGCCGAAAGTGGAAATGTCCTGACCGTAGAGAAACACGCGCGGGTCTTCCCGCAGCAGGGTTTCCTGCGCTTCGCGGATGGCATCGATGTAGGTCACGCTCACGGGAAAACGGCTTGGCTGGGGGAATGATGATAGGGCAGCGGAAAGCGCGTGGAGAGCGCCGTCCAATCTTCGTGATAGGGGTCGGGCGCGGCCTCCTGCTGGGCTTGGGCCACGGCGCGCTGGACTTCATCGGCGAATTGCTCCTGCCAGTTGCGGATTTCCTCCACGGTGGCGATGCCGTTCTCGACGCACTGGTGCATGGCCACCTCGACGCAGTCCCGGCCGTAGTGCCCTTGTTTCACCTCGCCGGGCACGTAGAAGGCGTCATCGTGCTCGCCATGGCCGGAGAGTCGCAGCAAACGGGCCACCACCATTTGCGGTCCGTGTCCCTCGCGGGCGCGGCGCACGGCCTCGGTGATCACGGAGGCGCAGGCGAGCAAATCCGTGCCATCCACGGCCATGCCGCCTATGCCGTAACCACGCGCCTTCTCGACCAGATCCGCGCAGGCAAACTGCCGTTGATTGGGAGTGGAGTAGGCGAACTGGTTGTTGCCGATGACCACCACCAGCGGGAGTTTCTCCACGGCGGCAAGGTTGAGCCCCTCGTGAAACGCACCGGTCGAGGATGCCCCGTCGCCGATGCAGGTGGCTCCCACGCGACCATCGAGCGTGCCTTGCAGACGTTTTGCAAAAAGCATGCCGGCCACCACGGAAACCTGCGAACCGAGGTGGGAAATCATCGCCGGCATGCCTTCTTTTGGGCGGCCGCGGTGGATGTTGCCGTCGCGGCCGCGCATCGGACCTTGGGCGGAACCGAGATAGGTGCGGGTGCAATCGAGCATTGTCTCACCAAATGCCGTGCGACCCGCCTGGTCACGTATCAATGGGGCGAAGAAATCCTTGCCCTGGATCAGCGCGCTGCCGAGCGAGGCGCTCACGGCTTCCTGGCCGCGCCCGAGATAGACACCACCGACGATTTTCCCCGCCTTGTAGAGGCTGGAGAGCTTGTTCTCCAGAATCCGCGCCCGCAGCATGGAACAAAAAACCGACCGCAGAAAATTGCGGTTTGTCGCCAGTTCACCCGGGGCTGCTTGCATGTCCAAATGGGGCACGGAGGAGGATTAAAGACAGTGCCGCCGCAACCTGCAACCGCATTCCCGAATTCTGTGGGCGACGGGGAAAAAGCGGACAATTTACAGCGTGAAATGGCCGAGAATCGGCGGCCATGTTAAGTTTGCCGAATGTTCGGGCAGGGGTGGTTCGGGTGTGGGACGGAGTTGACCGGTCGATTTTGCCGCAAATGAATGATGGCACGTATCACGGAATCGAGAGTGGAATCGAGATGCTTGCAAAGATCATCGGCGAGGAAGCGCAGCACATAACAGCCGTGCTCCTGGAGAAGCGCGTCCTTGCGCCGGTCGCGGCGGTAAGCTGCGGGATCGGAAAGGTGCTGCGGTCCGTCGATTTCGATGGCGAGCTTGAGATTTGCACAGAACAGATCGACTTCCATCTCGCTCCAACTGTCGAAGGGGATTGGCAGTTTCACATTGAGTCGGAACAAACCCTTGGTCTCAGTTAGGGTTTCGAGTCGCTGGAACAAAAAAGCCTCTGCCGCACTGCGGGCGGGTTGGTCCTCGGATGCGGGGCGCGCGGCGGCGACAAACAGATTTGCCAGCGGAGTATCCACACCATCGCGGATCAGGCGGCGCACGCTAGCGGCGTAGTCCTTTTTCCAAACGGGATCGATGGGCAAGGGAACTTCATCAGGCCACCCTGGCAGTGCGCTGGCTGGCAGCAGGATGGTGTAACCGACGGCCTCGTAGCCGGCACAGCGTTTGTCGAACATGCGGGCGAACATCGGCACATCGAGATCTGCATAGTCGTGAATCCTTACTTCTCGCTTGCCGTCGTGCAGGCGGTGAAGCCGTCCGGCGTATTGGGCGATGATGCCACGCCATGAAACGGGCATGGTGAGAAACAAGGTGTCGAGCCGCGAATCATCAAAACCCTCACCGACAAACTTTCCGGTGGCGATCACAACCCGCGCTTCGTTTCCGGGCACAGCGGCGAGTTTTTCCATGGCTTCGCGCAACGATTTGCGACCCATCCCGCCTTGCAGGATGATCAAATGCGGCACGTGTGGAAACAGCAGGGATGACAGGACGGCGACATGTTCGGTTCGTTCCGTTAGAACCAGAGGCGAGCGTCCCTCGCGGATTGCAGCCAATACCTCAGAGCTGATCATTGCGTTGCGCCGCTCGCAGCGCATGATCTCCGCGCAGAGATTCTGATATTCCATGCGCCGGTCGGGATCCGGGTCCGCAAGCGAACGGAAACCCGTGGGGCGGACGATGACATGATGGGAAAAAGGCCGGGCTTCCGCCTGTTGTTTCGCATCGACGCGGTGGCGGATAGGGCCGCATTGCATGAAGATGATCGGATGATGTCCGTCCTTGCGTGTCACGGTCGCGGAGAGGCCGAGCACGAAGCGCGCCTTGGCCCGGCGGGCGACCAGTTCGAAACTATGGGCTGACAGATGATGACATTCATCGACGATGAGATGGCCGTAATCCGCCACGCGGTCATCGACCACACCCTTGCGGACGAGGCTCTGGATCAAGGCGACATCGAGATTTCCGTTGAGTTTTTTATGTCCGCCGCCGAGTCGGCCGATTGATTTTACGGGCAGATCGAGAAACGAGGCGAGGCGATCGACCCATTGTTCCATCAACTGCTGCCGGTGGACCAGGATGAGCGCGTTCACACCACGGGCGGCGATGAGATATGCGGCCAGCACGGTTTTGCCGAAGGCGGTGGTGGCGGACAACACACCGGTCTCATGCGCGAGCATGGCGGCGGCGGCGGTTTCCTGTTCCGGTCGCAACGTGCCGGCAAACTTGGCATCAAGCGCATGGCCGGCCACCCGCTCATCGCGGATGAATGGTTTGATTTTCATGCTGTCTAACAATAGGACCAACTCATCAAGACATCCTCGCGGCAGGCCGATGTGCGCGGGCATTTCCTCCGCGCAGCCGATGATGCGTGGTTTATCGTAGGTCGGCAGGCGCATCGCCTGTGCGCGGTAGAACTCGGGATTCTGGAATGCGGCAAGGCGGATCAGACGGTTGCGCAAGCCTGCGGGCAGGATGTCTTTGGAAAGATAGATCTGATCGCCAAGAATCAGCTCGATCTCAGTGGGCAGCGGCCCCATGATCGGGGTGGAGCGATGATTCCGTGATGGAGGAGCGTTCCACGGTTCGGCATCGGCATCGGGCTCGAGGGCAAAGCGCACCCCTGTCACGCGCCCGCCCGCTTCGGCCTTGCACGCGATTTCCTCCACCTCATCGCGCGATAACCGGCGGATGGCCGAAAGGAATGCCCACTGGTCGGGCCACGGGCTCAGGGAATCATCCACAAAAGAGCTGTGACCACCCGCCCGCGGAATCTTTTGCAGCGGCAGCGCGATCAGATTGCCGAAGCCACCTTTCGGCAGGGTATCCTGGTTGGGAAATAGCCGGTCGTAGGATGCGAGTCCGAGTTCCGGCCGACGTTCCATGGTTTCAGTGAGGATGAACGAGCCGAGTTTTCTGGCCATGGTGGCGGGCACCGCCTCGTTGAAGAACAGCCAGACATGGCCGCCGTTGCCCGAGCGCGAGCGTTCGAGTGCTGCCGGTATTTCCAAACGGCGGCAGGTTTCCATCACCGCCAGCACATCCATGCGCCATGAATCCTTGTCGAAATCCATGGCGAGGAAATAGCAGGTTTCATCCAACAACATCGGATAAACGCCTGCCACGAAATCCTTGCCCTGGGAGTCCTTGCCCGAGAGGTGCCAAAGGATCACCTCGTCGGTCACCGGCAGGAACGCGCGCTGCGGGCAATCGGCACACTTGACCCGGGGCTTCTCGCAGATGCCGCGCACCCATTCATTGCCGCAGGCCGGCGCGTAGCCGGCACGGCCTGTGGTGAGACTTTCGAAACGCCGCGGATACACATCCTCGCGCCCCCGGAACAACGAGCGGAAAAGCGAAATCTTGTCTTCACCGGGACTTCGGCTGTGGACGACGGTTGGCGAACTGATGCCGGCATCTTCTGGCATGCCGCAAGATGGCCGAATGAAATCCAGATGTCGATAGCAGCCACGGCGCAGGGCCGGTAATCAAAAACCTTGCGTCCGGGGCCGGGCTTCGCGACGTTTCCGCCCGCGCCGGCCCGGAAATCAAGGGTCGGTTGCGGTTGCCTGAAACCAAGGATTTTTCACCTCCCGCCATGACCAGCGCCTCGCCACTCGACTTCGCCAGCTCACCAATCAACAAGTCGCTCACGCCCGAGCGGAAAATCGAGCTGTTCACCCAGATGGTGCGCATCCGGCGCTTTGAGCAGGCCGGCCTCAAATACTACCAAGCGGGAAAAATCGGTGGTTTCCTCCATCTCTACATCGGCCAGGAAGCGGTGGCGGTGGGCACGATTTCGCTGCGAGGGCCGGACGACCACTTCATCACCGCCTACCGCGATCACGGCCACGCGCTGGCGGTGGGTATGGGCATGAACGAATGCATGGCGGAAATGTATGGCAAACAAACCGGCTGTTCGAAGGGCAAGGGCGGATCAATGCACTTCTTCGCGCCCGACAAGAATTTCTGGGGCGGCCACGGCATCGTCGCCGGCCAAACGCCGCTCGGCCTCGGCCTCGGCTACGGCCTCAAATACCTCGGTCGCGAAGGCTGCTGCCTCTGCTACCTTGGCGATGGCGCGGTGAACCAGGGTGCTTTCCACGAGTCGCTCAACCTCGCCGCGCTGTTCGACATCCCGGTGGTCTTCATCATTGAAAACAACGGCTACTCGATGGGCACCTCGCAGGAACGCTCGTCGGCCTACGGCGGCTGCCTCGCCCAGCGCGGTGAAGCCTATGGCATGGAGTGGGATGTCATCGACGGCTCGGATATTTACGAAGTGCGCGCCAAGACCCACATCGCCATGGAGCGCGCCCGCAAGGAGTTCAAACCCACGCTGCTGGAAATCGACACCTATCGCTACTACGGACACAGTATTGCCGACGCCAACCATAAGAAATACCGCACGCCGGAGGAAATCGAGCACTACAAGCAGAACCACGATCCGATCAACGTGTTCCGCCGCAAGCTGATCGAGGAAGGCGTGATCACCGAAGACGATGCCATCGCGATCAACAAGACCGCGCAGGAGGAAGCCGCCGCATCCGTTAAATTCGCCGAGGAATCGCCCGCACCCACCATCGCCGACATCAGCACTGACGTGTATTGGGAAAGTGACAACAACACGCCCGCTTCGAAAATCGGCCGCCATTTCTTCGACAGCTAAGCAATTTCCTGCTAATTTCCCGCCATGGCCACCATCACGACACCCGCGCCCACCGCTTCGCTTTCACTCGACGAGATAGAAGCCGCTGCCGCCCGGCTTAGCGCCGTCGAGCGCGAGGAGTTGGTCCAACGGCTGATCGAATCGGAAAATCCTGCGGACCCTGAAGTGGAAGCCGCATGGGACGACGAAATCGCAAGGCGTCTGGAAGAAGTGCGCAGTGGAAAAGTGCAATGCCTCGATGGTGACGAGGTGATGCGGGAAATGCGCGAACGGTTCGGCCTGTCATGAAATACCGATATCACCCTGAAGCCCGAATCGAATTTGCGGATGCACTTGGATTTTACCATGAAATCGATTTCGAACTCGCCGAGCGTCTCAATCTTGAAATTTCGCGGGCGATTCGTGTGATCAGGAAAAATCCGCAAATCCGTCGGCTTCGCGAAAAATCCTGGCGCAGATATAATCTCAACCGCTTTCCTTTCTACCTCCCCTACTCCATCGAAAACAACGTCGTCGTGATCCTCGCCGTCGCCCACCAATCCCGCAAACCCGGCTACTGGAAAAACCGCGTTTCCTGAACATACGCCCAACTTCATCCCACCACACATCTCCAATGCGCACACTCACCTACCGTGAAGCCCTCCGCGAAGGCCTCGATGAGGAACTCGCCCGCGATCCCAACGTCGTCATCATGGGCGAGGAAGTCGCCCAATACAACGGCGCTTATAAAGTCACCGAAGGCCTTTGGAAAAAATGGGGCGACAAGCGCGTCGTCGATACTCCGATCTCCGAGGCTGGTTTTATCGGCATGGGCATCGGCGCCTCAATGCTTGGCGTTCGCCCGGTAATGGAGTTGATGTTCTGGTCGTTCCACTCGGTGGCTTTCGATCAACTCGTTTCCAACGCCGCCTGCGTCCGCTACATGTCGGGTGGTCTTTGCAACTGCCCGATCGTCGTGCGCGGCCCAGCCAATGGCGGCACCGGCGTGGGCGCCACCCACTCACACATACCGGAAGGTTTGTTCGCGGCGTTTCCCGGATTGAAAGTCTGCGCCCCCGCCACCCCGGCGGATGCCAAAGGCCTGATCAAAGCCGCCATCCGCGACAACGATCCGGTCTATTTCATGGAGAACACCTTGCTCTATGGAAATTCCGGCGAAGTCCCCGATCCAGCCGATGGGGATTTTGTCATTCCTCTCGGTGTCGCCGATCTCAAACGCGAGGGCACTGACATCTCGCTCATCGCCCACGGCCGCTCGGTCATCCACGCCCTTGCGGCGGCCGAAAGGCTGCAAAGCGAACACGGCATCAATGCCGAAGTGCTCGATCTCCGCTCGATCCGCCCGCTGGACGTGGATGCCATCATCAAAACCGTGCAAAAAACCAACCGAGTGGTATTGATCGACGAATCGAAGCCCTTCGGTGGCGTCGCCGCGATGATTTCCACCCTCATCATGGAAAACGCCTTCGATTACCTCGACGCACCAGTCCAGCGCGTTTGTTCGATCGATGCCCCGGCGATTTACTCGCCGCACATTGAGAACGAGCAACTCCCGAATCCGCGCCGGATCGTCGAAAAGGTGCTGGCGATGGCATGAAATGGCGGCAATTGCTCATAGGCCGCTGGACATGGTGGCGTCCCCTTGCCTCGTTGGCATCCGTCTATATTCTGCTTGGTTTGGTGGCGGTGTTCTTCGCAGACCGCGTGATATTCCAGCCGCCTCCGCCATCCTATCCGGCGGACGCACCAGGCTTGATCCGGATCGGGATGCCTGATGGCGGGCAAATTTCCGCCTTCCATCTGCCTGCGGACAAAGGCGCTCCCACGCTGCTTTATTCCCATGGCAATGCCGAAGACATTGGCCATTCGATGGCGCTTTTCCAGACATGGAGTGAAATGGGAATCGGCGTGCTTGCTTATGATTATCCGGGATATGGTCACTCCACGGGCCGGGCAACGGAGGAAACGACCTATCAAGCGATTCGGGCGGCATGGCAACACCTGTTGGAACAGGGAGTGCCGCGCGACTCGGTGGTGATCGTCGGCCGCTCGGTGGGCAGCGGACCATCGACGCGCCTCGCAGCCGATGTGCATCCTGCCGGGCTGGTGCTGATTTCCCCGTTCACCTCGGCCTTTGAAGTCGCCTTTCCGGTGAAATTGTTTCCCGGCGACCGCTTCCGCAACATTGATCTGATGGGTGGGATAGCGAGTCCGCTGCTGGTCATTCACAGTCGTCACGACGAAGTGATTCCATTTTCGCACGGGCAAAGGATCATCGATTCGAGCGCCGCGACGGACAAGAACCTGCTTGTGATTGAAGATGCCGGGCACAACGACTTGTTTGCAGTCAGCGGTGAGAAAATCACCGAAGCTGTGGCAGCTTTTGTCCGCCGGGTTGCTGCGGGTGATTAGTCCGTTTCCTTACGCGGCTCCCCCGGTGCTCCAAAACAGGCTTCGGCCCAAGCCTGACGTTTTTGTCCTGCGCTTGGCCGTGATTTGCATGCCCCAATCCAAGAGTTGCGCCGCCGGGGAAACATGCTACTTCTCCCTTCCCAAGCCATGCCGAATTACGATTACGAATGCCAGAAATGTGGAAACCGCTTTGAGGTGTTTCAAAGTATGAACGACCTGAAACTCACGGACTGCCAGGAAGAGGGTTGTGGCGGAAGCGTCAAACGCCTGCTCGGCACCGGTGGCGGCATCCTCTTCAAAGGGGCTGGTTTCTATCAGACGGATTACCGATCATCGTCTTATCAAGCCGCCGCCAAGGCGGAAAACGGCGGCACCAAAACGGAAGCCCCGGCCGCCCCGGCCGCGGCGAAACCTGCGGCTGCCGCAGCGGCGGATTGATCCCGGCCTTGCGGTTGCCGGCTTTTGCAATCCCATACCCGCGTCCTTAGCGTGTTCCACCCATGGATGATCCCTCAAAAACCAAATCCGGTGGTGGCTGCCTAGCGAAACTCGTTTCACTGATCCTGCTGGCGGGCACCTGCGCCTTGGCAGCAGCCTTGTTTTTCATCTCACAACCGCAGACGCTCAACGATGTAGGCGGCTATGGCCAAGCCCCTCTTGGCGCTGACCCGCGCGACTTGAAAACCGTGCTCAACAGCGCGCTCGAACGCGGCTACCCGGTAGCCATCACCGAGACCGAGATCAACCAATGGCTCGGCAAAACGCTTATTGCCAAACAAGGTGGCCTGCTCGCCTCCCAAGTTTCGCTGAAACGCGTGTGGGTGCGCCTCTGTGACGGCCATGCCGAGGTCATCATGGAGCGCTCGATCTTCGGGCGGCCGTTCACGGTCTCGATGTTTGTGAAAATCGAACAAATCCAGGGAGCCCGGGGCGTGAGAACCGAGATTCACCGCCACGGCGGGCCTTATCACGAAAATGTGTCCAAGCCATTGCGTGGCGGGCGCTTTGGCAAACTGGTCGTGCCGCAGGGATTCCTGATCCTGGTGATGCCGGCCTATGCGAAACTGGCGGATATTTACTACGAGGAAATCCGGCTGGCCCTCCAGGAAATGGCCCGCATCCGCATCGAACCGGATCGTTTGCTGCTCGAATCCCGCGAGCCTTCCGGCGATCCATCGTTGCTGCCGCAAACCTTTTGATTGATGCCCATGAACCCAGGATTGCCGGCACTCACGCTGATTCTCGCCGCAGTCTGCGCCACTGCGGAGGAGGAAATCCCGCGTGCCATCCAAGTGACCGAGCCGCCTGCAAACGCCGCCGCCAAGCCGCAGGAAACGGTGATCAGCCGCAGCCAGCAATTCCGCATCGCCGGAGGTGATGGCCTGCTGCGCGGCACCGTGGCCCTGCTGGCGGAGGAGACCAAGGATGAGCTGCTGCGCCTCACCGGGGAAACGGATTCATGGAAGGTGCCAGCCAGCATCCGCCTTCATGGCCGCCCCGGCGATCCCATGCCGGCCCGCACCGTGAGCATGCGCCTTTTACTCGTCGAAGACCTCAAGGAATTGCGGATCGACATCCACCTCAGCCGCGGCATCGAGCAGGAGCGCTTCAAGCGCGAAGTCACCGCGGCACTGCTCTACGAGCGCGCCCTGCAAGCCGGCACCGGCGGTGATCCGGAAATCACGCTGGACGTGCCGCCGTGGCTCACCGACGGCTTGCGCGAGGCCACTTCCTGGCGGCTCAACCAGAGTGACCGCCGGCTTTACGAAGCGCTCTTCAAACGCGGCGGCTTGTTCAAGCTCGAGGATCTCTTCGCGATGACGGACCCGGCCTTCGAGGATATGGACGGAGCGACGCGCGCGGCCTTCCGGGTTTCCTCCGGAGCTCTGGTGATGGCTTTGCTGGAACAACCGCAGGGCATGGACGGCTTCCGCGCGTTTCTCACCGAAGTGGCGGCCTACCAAGGCGAAATGCCGGGCTTGCTGCGCAAATATTTCCCCGAACTCAACCTGTCGGAAACCAGTCTTGCCAAGTGGTGGGCGCTGCAACTCGCCACCAAGGGCGGCCTCAACCTGCTCACCGACATCCTCACCATCCAGCAGACTGAAGCGGCGCTGGCCGAGGCGCTGCGGCTCAATTTCCGCACCGCCGAGGGCATCATGCAGCAGAAGCCGCTCACTGTCTGGCCGGAGCTCGCCGCTCTGGAGCCGCCGGAGCGGCTCGCCGCCGTGCGGCTCGCACAGGACGCACTCGTCCGCCTTAGCTACCGATGTTTTCCATCCTTCCGCCCGCTGCTTATGGAGTATCAGGGCGTGCTCGATTCGCTGGCGAAAAACCAAATTGCCGATGTCGAGGCCCGGCTTGCCACGCTCGATGAAACGCGCCAGACGATGCACGCCCGCGCCGCTCGTGGGCGCGATTACCTGGATTGGTTTGAGATCACCCGCGCCCGGGAAACCAGCGGGGCTTTCGATGATTACCAGCGCCTTAAGGAACGTCTCAAGTCCAATCCCCACCAGCGCAAGGACGACCTCTCCGCCTACCTCGACCGCATGGATCAAATCTTCCACCGCGAAGAATCGAAACAACGTTTTCTGCCACCTCCGTGATTGTGATGCCGTCGCAGGGGAAAACTTTTGACATCGCGGGGCCGACCCTCAAGCGTCACCGCCAACTTCACGCCGCACTTGGGCGTAGTGATCATCCATCATTATATGAAAATCCTCCACCTCCGCTGTCAGCTTCTAACCGAACCCCGTGGCATCGATGCACTCCAGCCGCTCTTGAGCTGGGAATTGCAAGATCCAGCTCCCGGTTCCTCATTTCAAAAAGCCCGCCGCATCGTGGTGGCTTCCACTGGCGAAGGTGCGGCGGCCGGCACGGGCGATCTGTGGGACAGCGGCTGGATCGAGGACGGGCGCACGTCCTTCATCGAATATGCCGGGCGGCCTCTTGAAAGCCGCATGGAGTGCTTCTGGAAAGTGATCTGCCGCGATGAATCCGGCACGGAAACATCCAGCGAGGTGGCCTCATGGACGATGGGTTTGTTAGAAAAATCCGATTGGGCGGCGCGTTGGATCGGGCTGGATACCATGTCGGAATTTCCTGCCGATATGCTGGTCGGCGCGCGCTGGATCTGGAATGGAGACAGCGCGCCGGGCGAGCGGGTTTTCGAAAAAACCTTCACGCTGCCAGAAGCTTGCGATGGCGAGCTGTGGGGCCTGGCCGATGACGCCGCTGAAGTCGAGATCAACGGCCAGCCGATCGCCCAACTCGACCGGGCGCAGGCCACCTTCAATATTTTCCCGCTGCCTCTGGGCATCCCGGTCAACAACCTTCGTAAGGGTGAAAACACCGTGGTCGTGCGGGCAAGCAAGCGCCATGATCGCGATCCCTACGGCGGTGTTATCCTGCGTCTGGTGGCCGGCGGCCGCGAAGTCATCGAGGAAGTGCGCGTTCCGGGAGTGGACTTTGTGCCAACGACCAAGCGCCGCCTCGAGGGTGGCATCACCGTGGTCACCGACGCCACCTGGACCTGCCGCGGCAAGGCGGTGGAGGATCTCGGCAGCTTCGGCGCGCAGCCGTGGCATTTGCAGCGCACCGACGAATATCCGAACCTTCCCGCCCGTTACCTGCGGCGCGAGTTCAAAGCGCCCGCGCCGGTTCAAAAAGCAGTGCTGTATTATTCCGGGCTGGGGCTTTCCGAAGCGGTCATCAACGGCCAAAGAATCGGCCAGGAAGAACTCTCCCCGCACGCCACGGATTATGCCAAGACCGTGTTTTACCGCACCTTCGATGTGACCGGTCTGGTGCGCGAGGGGGACAATGCGGTCGGCTGTATCCTCGGAAATGGCCGCTACTTCGCGCCGCGGATCCGGGTGCCGTTTCCGATGGAAAGTTATGGCTGCCCGAAACTGCTCCTGCAGCTGGAAATCACCCACGCGGATGGCACTACGACGCGCGTGGTTTCCGACAGCACGTGGAAAATCAGCACCGACGGAGCGATCGGCTGGAACAACGAGTTCGATGGCGAGCACTATGACGCCCGCAAGGACGATCCCGCATGGGCCCTGCCAGGATATGACGACGCCCGTTGGGGCAAGGTGCAGCCGGTCGCCGCGCCGCAAGGCAATGTCCGGGCGCAAACCAGCAACCCGATCCACAAGAGCGCCATCATTCCCGCAGTGGAAACTTGGACAACGAAATACGGCACGCGCATGTTTGATTTCGGCGTCAATCTCGTGGGCTGGTGCCGCGCCCGCATCCACGGTGCCGCCGGGCAGAAGCTGACACTTCGTTTCGCCGAAGAACTCGAATCGCGCGATGCGCTTTCACTGGAAAACCTCCGTTCCGCGCAGTGTGCGGACCATGCCATCCTCAAGGACGGGCTCACCGAATTCGAGCCGAAGTTCATTTATCATGGTTTCCGTTATGTGGAAGTGCGGGGCGAGGCCGAATCAGTCGAACTCGAAGCGTGTTTCGTGCATGACGAGGTGCCGGAAGCCGGTTTGTTCACCTGCTCGAATGACCTGGTCAACCGGATCGTGGATGCGGCCGCGCGCGGCATCCGCGGCAACTACCGCAGCATGCCTACCGACTGCCCGCAGCGCGACGAGCGCATGGGCTGGCTGGGCGACCGCGCCGGCGGCGCGCCGGGCGAAATGTTTCTATACGACGTGGCCGGACTCTACCGCAAGTGGATGGGCGACATCCGCGAGGCGCAGGGCCTCAACGGCAGCATCCCGGACATCGCCCCGGCATTCTGGCGGATGTATTCCGACAACGTCACCTGGCCGAGCTGCCTGCCAATCATCCCATACTGGCTGCATCGCCATTATGGTGATACGGACGTGGTGAAGGAAACTTTCCCGGCGATCGAGCGCTGGCTGGACCTGATGTGCGGTTATCTGGAGGACGGTATTATTCCGCGCGACATCTATGGCGACTGGTGCGTGCCACCGGAAACGGCCCACCTCATCCACTCCGAGCGGGCCGACCGCAAGACCGCCGCGAGCATTCTGGCATCCACCTATCTCGCGAAAAACCTCGGCTTGGCCGCTGGATTCGCGCGCCTGTTAGGCCGCAATGATCTTGCGGAGAAATGGAGCGCCCGCCGCGAGGAAATCGCCGCCGCCCTCAACGCGCGCTATTTTGATCCCGCCGCTGGCAGTTATGACAACGGCTCGCAAACCGCCGCTCTGCTGCCGCTGGCCTTCGAACTGGTGCCGGAGGAAAACCGCCGCAAGGTGTTCGACTATCTGGTTTCACGCATCAACGAGTCCGGCCGCCCGGCGCTTGGCACCGGCTTGATCGGCGGGCAGTGGCTGATGCGCACCCTCACGAAATACGGCCGCGCCGACATCGCGGCGGCGCTGGTTTGCCGCGAGGACTACCCGAGCTGGGGCTACATGATCCGCAACGGCGCCACCACCATCTGGGAACTGTGGAACGGCGATACCGCCGAGCCTCACATGAACTCACGCAACCACGTGATGCTTCTCGGCGACCTGCTCACCTGGTTGTTCGAGGACGTGGCCGGTATTCAGCCGCGCGAACCGGGCTTCAGCCGCATCGGCCTGCGCCCGCACTTCGTTTTCGAATCCGCCGCCTGCACGCATCGCACGATCCGTGGCCCGGTTTCCAGTGCCTGGAAAACCCAAGGCCAACAGATCGAGTGGACGGTCACCCTGCCACCGAATGTCGAAGCGGATGTCGAACTGCCTGCCGCCTGCGCGGCGTCGCTGCAAATTGACGGCGCGAAACCGGCGCTGCACGAAATTTCCACCGATGAAGGCCCGCTGCTGCAAACCCTCATCGGACCCGGCACCCACGTCCTGCGCTTCGCGAAGTGAACCATGGATTGCCGGTTGATTGAGCGGCTCGAGCACCAGCATCAGACATCCTGATCTCTACCGGGATTTCCGCTTCGAAATCCGGGTTCAATCCTCTTCGTCCTTCGCGCCTTTGACGCGGACCTTGCCGCGGAGTTTGGCCTCGATAAAGGCATCGAGTTCGCCATCCATGGTGGCTTGGATGTTGTTGGTTTCCTCGCCGGTGCGCAGATCGAGCACTTTCTGATAGGGCTGGAAGACATAGGAGCGGATCTGATTGCCCCATGACACGTCGCCTTTTTCGCCGTAGGCGCGGTCGGCCTCGGCTTTCTGTTTGTCCTCCTCGATGGTGTAGAGCTTGGCTTTCAGGATATCGAAGGCGAGCTCGCGGTTGGCACCCTGGGTGCGCGCGGCGGTGGAGCGGATGAGGATGCCGGTGGGAAGGTGGCGCAGGATGACGGCGGTCTCCACCTTGTTGACGTTCTGGCCGCCCTTGCCGCCGGAGCGGGTGGTGGTGATTTCGATGTCCTTGTCGAGAATCTCGATGTTGATGTCCTTGGAAATTTCCGGCGTGCAGTCGATGGAAGCGAACGACGTGTGGCGCTTGGCATTCGAATCGAAGGGGGAAATTCTCACAAGCCGGTGGACGCCGCGTTCGTTTTTCAGGAAGCCGTAGGCGTAGTCGCCGGTGATCTTGAGAGTGGCGGTGCGCAGGCCGGCTTCGTCGCCATCCTGCCAGTCGAGGGTTTCCACGGTGTAGCCCTTGCTTTCCGCCCAGCGGGCATACATGCGGTGGAGCATTTGCGCCCAATCGCAGGCCTCGGTGCCGCCGGCACCGGCGGAGATGACGAGGAAACACGGCGAGATATCGCTCGGCTGGTTGAGCAGGGTGAGGAGCTCGAACGAACGGATGTCGGTTTCCAGGCTCTTCGCGTTTTCGAGCGCCTCGCGAGCGAGATCCCCATCGTCGAATTCCTTGGCGAGGTTGACGCCCTCATCGATGTCCGAGACGCGGCTTTCGAGTTTGAGGAAAGCCTCGAGTTTCTTTTTCAGTCCTGCGGCCTTGGAGGAAATGGACTTGGCCTTATCGGCATGGTTCCAGAACTCGGGTGCCCCCATGGCTTCCTCGAGGGTGTTGATTTCGTTTTCGAGGGCGGGGACGTCAAAGATACCTCCTGAGTTTCGAAAGGCGGCTTTTCAGGCCGTCCAGATCGAGCGCCAGGAGGTCAGCGGTGGGAAGTGAGGACATGCGGGCGGGAGAAAAGGCGAGGACGATCCGCGAGGCAAGGTTTGAAATTCCTGTTTCAGCGGTTGGAAAAGCACGCGGCCAACCTTGGCGTATCAGCGGCGGTGGGCTGG
>CANLKN010000058.1 GCA_947491475.1 Akkermansiaceae bacterium
GCGTTTCCGGGTCATCGAACCCGGCTTTCGAGTCAACTTGTCAGAAAAACTGTCAGAAAAACCTGTCGCGGCCTGTTCTGATGGTTCGTAAGTTGTTGATTTAGAGCGAGTTGCTTCGTTTTGGCAACACGATGGCGGAGAGGGTGGGATTTGAACCCACGGTAGCTGTTACACTACGTCTGATTTCGAATCAGGTGCCATAGACCACTCGACCACCTCTCCTTGGCGCATCGTTGCGGGCACGAAAATTGAATGATGGGTGGGCCTTGTAAAGCCTGCAATTGCGCTCAGTCGGGGAAAACAATGGCGCGGTGGCCGTCGATGATGGTGCGGTCGTGGACGTGGAAGCGGATGCCTTTGGCGATGGCGATGCGCTCGCAGTTGCGACCGAGCCGGACAAGGTCGGCCGGGCTGTGGAAGTGGTGCACTCGTTCGACTTCCTGTTCGATGATGGGGCCGGCATCGAGCTCGCCGGTGACGTAGTGGCAGGTGGCACCGATGAGTTTGACTCCTCGTTCGTGGGCTTGTTTGTAGGGGTTGGCACCGATGAATGCAGGCAGGAAACTGTGGTGGATGTTGATGATGCGGCCGGCGAAAGCGGCGCAGAAGTCGTCTGGAAGGATTTGCATGAAGCGGGCCAGCACGATGAGTTCGACGTTCTGCTCTTCGAGCAGGCGGCGGATTTCGGCGAAGCCTGTGGCGCGTTTTTCGCCGTCCATGTCGATTTCATGGAATGGGATGCCGGCGTTTTCCGCGCGGCTGCGGCAGTTTGGGCGGTTGCCGATGATGGAGGTGATTTCGACGGGCAGTTCGCCGAGTTCGGTGCGCCAGAGGATTTCATTGAGGCAGTGATCGGTTTTGGTGACGAGCACGGCGGCGCGCATGCGGTAAGGAAGGCGGCGGAAATGCCAATCGGCTTGCAGCGAGCGGCCGAGAGTGCCGAATCCATCGATGAAATCCTGGACATCGACGTCGAGATCCGCGGTTTCGATTTCGAGACGGGCGAAGAATTTTTTTCCGAGGGAATCGGAGAATTGGTTGAACTCGACGAGGTTGCCACGATGGCCGGCGACGTAGTTGGCGATTTTGGCGACGATGCCCGGTTGATCGGGGCAACTGAGTTTGAGGATTAAACCCGGGCGTGACATGGGGCGGAGCGTGCGGGGGAGGTGTGGATTCGTCAACGCCGCGATGGATCACGACGGGCAAATCGCGATCTTGCTGCCGCAGGTGAAATCCGCGCTTCTCTCCGGGGCGTGCATGGTTTCCACTGTCGCGCGAACTGCTGATGTCCGAAAATTTCTACCAACAAACCACTGCCGCGCCAGCCACGGCTTTCGATGTCTCGCTGCGTCCGCCGGCGTTTTCGGAGTTTATCGGCCAGGACAAGGTGAAGGACCGTTTGCTGTTGATGCTGGAGGCGGCGAAAAAACGCGGTGATGTGCTGGACCACGTGTTGCTCTCCGGCCCGCCTGGGCTGGGCAAGACCACGCTGGCGAACCTGATTTCCAAGGCCGCGGGAACGCAGCTTCATACCACGTCGGGGCCGCAGATTGAAAAGGCGGGCGATCTCGCCGGCATCCTCACCAACATCCAGAAGGGTGACGTGCTTTTCATCGATGAAATCCACCGCTTGCATCCGGCCATCGAGGAATACCTTTACCCGGCGATGGAGGATTACCGGCTTGATATCATCATCGATTCCGGACCCTCGGCACGCTCGATCCAGATCAACCTGCCGCGTTTCACCTTGGTGGGAGCCACCACCCGCTCGGGGATGCTTACGGCACCGCTGCGTTCGCGCTTCGGGCTGGTCAACCGGCTCGACTATTACACGCATGAGGAACTCGCGCTCATCATCGAACGCTCGGCGGGGTTGCTCGATGTGCCCATTGACCGCGAGGGTGCGCTGGAAGTGGCGTCGCGCTCGCGCGGCACGCCGCGGGTGGCGAATGCGCTGTTGCGCTGGGTGCGCGACTTCGCGCAAGTGCGTGGCGAGGGCCGCATCGATGGCAGGATCGCCGATGCGGCGCTGGCGATGATCGAGATCGATTCGCAAGGGCTTGATGAAATGGACAAGCGTTTGCTAGAGGTGTTGATCTACAAATTTGGCGGTGGCCCGGTGGGACTCAACTCGCTGGCGGTGGCGGTGGGTGAGGACGCTGCGACCATCGAGGAAGTTCACGAGCCGTTTCTCATCATGCAGGGGTATCTGATGCGCACACCGCGTGGCCGCACGGCGATGCCCGCCGCCTATCAGAAAATCGGCGCTCCCGCACCGCCACCACGTCCGGACGAGCCGCAACAGGACCTTTTTTCGAGTTGAAGCATGAAGAAATCCATCAATCCAATGATCAGGGAAACCGTCGAGCGTTGCCGCAGTGCCGGACTTCGCCGCACCAAGGCGCTGGAAGAGTTGATCATTACCCTGTTAGAAAGCGAGCGGCCGATGAAGCTCGCGGAGCTTGCCGCGTCCGAGCGGCTCTCCGACCAGTGCGACAAGGCCACGGTTTTCCGGCTCTTGCAGCGTTTGGCGGAGCATGGTGTGGTCCGCCGCCTCGGCCTGCACGAACGGGCTGCTTATTTCACGCTGCTGGTGCCGGGGAAACACAGCGACTATCTCATCTGCACCAGGTGCGGCAGCATCGAGGCAATCCAGGCACCATGTCCGGTGCATCAACTTGAGGAGGAAATCCGCGAAAAAACCGGATACCGCAATCTCTATCACGAACTTGAGTTTTTCGGGATCTGCCCGGCTTGTGCATAAGGAGTGATGTGTTTCATTTTCACTGATTTTGTCATGCAAACCCTAGCCGATACTCCTGAGGCGATGATGGAACTGGGCCGCGCAGCCGCAGCCGGGATGCGTCCGGGTGAGGTTGTCGCATTGGTTGGCGGATTGGGCACCGGGAAAACCCATTGGACCAAGGGGTTGGTGGCGGGGCTGGGTTGTGATGCGGAAGTGACCAGCCCGACTTTCAGTCTTGTCCATGAATACCCCGGCGGACGAATGCCGGTGTTTCATCTGGATTTCTACCGCTTGGAAAATGTGCAGGAGTTGATCGCGATCGGCTGGGATGAGTATCTCGATGCCGGTGGTGTGGTCATCGCCGAGTGGGGGGATAAATTTCCGGAATTGCTGCCGCCTGAAGCGAGATGGCTGCACTTCAGCATGGAAGGGGACGGCAGCCGCAGGATCAGCGAGCACGGGACATGATCAGCCGCCACTGCCCAAGGCTCCCACGCTGTTGAGCGTATTGCCCAAGGTGCGGCCGGCGAGTTGCGGGATGCCGCAGGAACTCAGCGAGAGCAGCATGGCTGCCAAGGCGATCCATTTCAGAAGGCGCTTCATGGCGCAAACGATGGATCTCCGGCCTTCCTAGTCAAGACGTGATTTGATAGGTGGTGTCCGTTGGGGGGCAGTTCTGGAATGTTGCGAGAATCCCATTGCCCGCCCCGCGGCGGCCGATAGTCTTGGCTGCAGATCATGAAAACACGCCTGTTTGACCGCCGTGGGTTCCTGCAAACCGCGGGTCTTGGACTTGCCGCCCCCGTCATCGCACCCGGACTCAGGGCGCAGCCTGCCGCCGGAAATCCAGGCAGATTGCGCCACGCCTGCATCGGCGTGGGTGGAATGATGGGAGCCACTGATTTGAAAAACTTCCTCGCCCATCCGGATACCGATGTGGTGGCCATCTGCGATGTGGACTCGCAATTTCTCGAAAAGGCCCACGCCCGTGCACCCGGGGCCCGCACCTACAGCGATTGGCGCGAAATGCTCGAAAAGGAACGCGGCAAAACCGACTCGGTGAGCATCACCGTGCCCGACCACATGCACGCCGCCATCGCGATGACCGCCATGCGCGCCGGCTATCACATCTACTGCCAGAAACCCATGTGCCACAACGTGGCGGAGGTGCGCGCGCTCACCGAAATGGCCCGTTCGTCCGGCGTCGTCACCCAGCTTGGAACCCAGCACGCTTCCGGCATTGGCGACCGAACCACAGTCCAACTCCTGCGCGATGGAGCTATCGGAAAAATCCGCCACGTGCATCTGGTCGCGAACCGTTCCAACATCGAGCGCTACCGGATGGCCAATCCGCCGCTCAAGGCGGAGCCCGCGCCGGCCCATCTCGATTGGGACAAGTGGCTTGGGGTGGCGGCACACAGTGACTATGCGCCGGATGTTTATCATCCCTCGCTGTGGCGCTCATGGATGGATTTCAGCACCGGTTGGTCGGGAGACATCGGTTGTCATCTTTTCAATGCGGTATGGCGTTCACTCGGTCTCACCGCGCCGCGCTCGATCATCGCGGAAGTCCAGGAAACATGGAAGGACTCGGCCGCGCGCCGCCTCGGAAACTGGCCGCAATCCAACCACATCATCTGGCGTTTTTCCGGCAACGATATGACGGCCGGAGACGAGTTGGTGCTGGAATGGCATGACGGCGAGTTTTATCCGCCGGAGGAAATCCGCGCCATCCACAGCGGAAAATTTCCGGAGGAAGGTGTCATCTACATCGGCACCGAAGGCTCATTGCTGCAGCCTCACACGTCCGGGCCCATTCTTTACCCACGGGAAAAGTTCAAGGACCTGCTGCGGCCGAAGCTGGAGCCGCACAACCACTATCATGCGTTCCTCGACGCCTGCCTCGGCAGGTGCGAAGCCGTCTCCAGCTTTGATTTCAGCGGGCCGATGACCGAGTCCATCCTGCTCGGCACCGTGGCGGTGCGCCTGCCAGACACCTTGCTTGAGTGGGATGCTCCTGCCATGAAGTTCCCAAACCATCCTGCTGCGGATGCGCTGCTGCACCGCACCTATCGCGACGGCTGGCAGGTGGAGGGGCTGGGTTCATGAAATTTTCCGCTTTTGTGGAGTCGTGGGCCGATCCGTCACTCGATTTGGCGACCCGTGCCGATTCCAATCTTTCCGCTTGCTAACGGCGGCGTTAGTCTGTTTTTTCTCAAAAAATGCACCCCATGTCTTTACAAATGATTGATCCACCCTGCGGGACCAGCAAACGAGCCTTCACTCTGGTCGAGATGCTCGTGGTCATTGCCATTATCTCCATTCTGATGACCGTGGGGTCCATCGGCATCAGCAGCATGGGCGGAAAAGGTGTGACCAGCGGCGTGGCCACGGCGGAGGCTTTATTCGATGAAGCCCGCTCCACTGCGGTTGCCCGGAACCTGCGTTCCTGCGTGCTGGTGGCCAAGGCCCTCACCAACAAACCGGATGAAGACCTGCGCCGGATCGTTGTGGCTTACGAGGAGTCCAACGCCGACGGCACCCCCAAGAATCCTCCACCCGCCATACCGAAATGGGTGCTTTCCTCTCGCGGCGTGCTGCTGCCCGATCAAACGTTTTTCAGCCAACAATTCAGCCGCAAGGACCATCAAAGCGGCGGCACGCTTGATGAAATCACCCATACCAGTATCCTCACTCCGAAAAGCGGGCATATGGGCAGCTACTTCATTTACGAGTTCAACTCGCAAGGAATCATCAATACGCCAGGAGCAAGTTTCATCATCGGCAGCGGTGCCAGGAATACGAGCAAACCCTCGACCAACCAACCGCCGCGCGTCACCTCATCCGCCAAGCGCGATTTCGGCGGCTTCGTCATCTGGCGCAATGGCCGGACCTCCGTCTTCCGCAGTCCTGAACAGATGAACATCCCGGAAACCGTCACCGAGTTTTGATCCATGAAAAAATTCTGCCACATTCGAAAGTCCCGCGGCTTCACCCTGGTTGAGACGGTCATCGCCATCGGCGTGCTTGCCGTATTGCTCACCGGATTCGTGATTGTCTTCGCGCCAGCCGCCGCCGGCATCAAAAAATCCATCAACGTGCAGGAGGCCGACCGCTTGGCATCCACGCTTGAGCAGGAGTTGGTGACATCCAGGGGGACCGAGCCCACACCCGGATTCTCCAAGGCATTCCAATGGATCAAGGAATCCAACGTGGCCAACAACGCATTGCTCGTCTATCAATACCGCGGAAGTCTTTCCAGCCAGCGTGCCGACGGCACGCCGGAACCGGTGGCAGACGCGGCAAGCAAGGTCGCCGGCAAGGATTTCGCCGTTCTCTCGATGGTCCGCCGCAAGGGCGATGCCAATTTCACCGCCGATCTTCCCGCCGTGGAAGGTGGGGTTTACTTGGTGAAGTGCACACAACTGGTCTTCCAAGGTGGCGAACTGAAGCCTGGCACGGCGGGAAGCATCCGGGATCCCAAGGGCACGGCAGCGTCGCAGAGTGCGGACGACTATCCCGAAGCGGTGATCGCCTTTACCGCAGAGTTCCACGCGCTGCCCGGCAAGTCTGAGGGCTTCATGGGCGCTCCATTCACCAAGTATTTCAACAACGCGAAAAATCCCGTTTTCACCCGCAATCTGGCTGTGCGCCGCTGATTCAACCGCTTTCAAACCATGAAAAACCTATCCAAACGCCGCGCGGGTTTCACCCTGCTGGAGCTATTGGTCGCGATGACGGTGACCACGTTCATCGTCACCTCGCTGGTCGCCATCACCTCGATCGCCATGGACACATGGAACCGCAGCCGCTCCGAACTGCGCGCCTCCCGCCAAGCCAAATCCATGGTGGACACCATGGCCCGGGATTTCGAATCGCTGGTGATCCGCCGCGGCAATGATTACGAGTGGCTCTCCGCCATGGAAGAATCTCCGGATAAAAGCTCCAGCGCAGCCACTTTGGTCTTCTTCACCGCTGCCACGGATCGCTACAACGGTCAGATCGGCTCCAGCACCGATCTCGGCGGTGATGTTTCATGTGTGGGTTACCAACTGAAATGGAGGGATCCCATTTCCGCAGGTTCGGGTGGTGCTTTTCAGACGTTTGTCCTCAACCGCCATCTGGTCGATCCCAAGCCGACCTTTGAAAATCTTTTGGGCAAAACCGAGATCGGCCAGCTGTTCCTGTCCACCTACGGTTCCGAACTAGCCGATCAACAGAACTTCGTCTGCGAGAATGTTTTCCAATTCACTTTGACCTTCCATATCCAAGTAGCGGTGACCAGCGGCACGCCCGCCACCACCACGATCGAAAACAGGCTGGTGACCATCGGACCGTCCGGGTCGATGCAAAAATTCAGCATCAAGGGAAGCGGCATCGAGACGATGCCTGTGGATCTCGCACTCAAGGCCGGTAAAATCACCGCAGTGGGCATTTCGGTCAGCGTGCTGGCGGATTCCGGCATCGAGCAGTTGCGCAAGGCCAACGATCTGGCGAACGATGCCGAATGGCTCGCCAAAAACAGCTATCAGTTTTCCAAACTGGTCCAGCTCCCAGGAATGTGAACCGCAATGTAGCGCGGTCTATGACCGTCGAAGCCAATGAACCGCGCGAAGCCTCTTCTTCCGCCTGCCTCTGAAATCCCGCCCGTCGTTGGCCATGCAACGATGCAGGCACCGGATTCGGGCTTGCACCGGGGAGGGCCCGTCTATTGACTCCGCCATGGCGGAGATTTCCCTAGGATTATCATTCGACGACGTGCTGCTGGTGCCGGCCTTGAGCTCGGTTCTGCCCGGTGAGGCGGATCTTTCCACATACGTCACAGCAGACATTCCCTTGTTCCTGCCGGTCGTTTCAGCGGCGATGGACACGGTTTCCGAACACGATCTGGCGATCGCACTGGCACGTGAGGGTGGCATGGGTGTCATCCACCGCGCTTGCCCGATCGATGAGCAGGTGACCATGGTGACACGGGTCAAACGCTCGGAAAGCGCGGTAATTAGCAATCCCCTCACCGTGAGCAAGGAGGACACGGTCGAGCGCGTGCGCGAAATCATGGCCCGCAACGGGTTTTCCGGATTTCCAGTCGTCAATGAGCAAGGCGTCCTCGAGGGTATGGTCACCGGGCGCGACGTGCGTTACCTCGAACGCCTCGATGCCACCGTGGCCGATGTGATGACGCCGCTCGAGCGCCTGGTCACCGCGCCGCCGAGCACCGGCTTGGAAGAAGCGCGGCGGATTCTCTACAAGGCTCGCATCGAGAAACTTCCGCTCGTTTATCCCGATGGCCGCCTCGCAGGGCTCATCACCGGATCCGACATCGAAAAGCGAATCACTTTCACCAACGCCGCCAAAGACGACAAGGGCCGCCTCCGCTGCGGCGCCGCCGTGGGCGTGGGACCGGATTGCATCGACCGCGGCAAGGCGCTCATCGAGGCCGGCGCGGACGCGCTTTTCATCGATGCCGCCACCGGCCACACCCGCCATGTGATGGAGGTGATCGGAAAACTCCGCGCGCTTTCCAATGTGCCCGTGGTCGCTGGAAACGTGGTCACCGAGCAAGGTGCCCGCGATCTCGTCAAGGCTGGTGCCAGCGCCGTTAAAGTGGGTGTGGGCCCGGGATCCATCTGCACCACCCGCGTCATTTCCGGTGTCGGCATGCCCCAATTCACCGCCATCCGCAATGTGGCCGATGTTTGCCGTGAAAATGGCGTGAAAGTCATCGCCGATGGCGGGATCCGCTACTCCGGCGATGTCGTCAAGGCGCTCGCCGCCGGTGCGGACCTTGTGATGCTCGGCTCGCTGCTCGCCGGCACCCGTGAGAGCCCGGGCCAGACCGTGAATTTCCAAGGCCGCCGTTTCAAAACCTACCGCGGCATGGGCTCGATCGGGGCCATGCAAAAGGGAGCTGGTGATCGCTACGGCCAGAACAGCTCCGGCAAACTTGTGGCCGAAGGTGTGGAGGGCCGCGTGCCCTACAAGGGGCCGCTCTCCGAGGTGATCTTCCAGCTCATGGGCGGCCTCAAATCCGGCATGGGCTACGTGGGTGCATCCAATCTAACGGAACTCCGCGAGCGCGCGCAATTCACCCGCATCACCGCCGGCGGCCTGCGCGAAAGCCACGTCCACGACATCGTCATCACCGAGGAGCCGACGAATTATCAACCTGTCGGTTGAGCGAAGTTAAAGGTTATTGGTTAGAAGTTATCAGGAGTAGGCGTCTCCACTTTCTTTCCTAATAACCAATAACAAATAACCAATAACTCTTCTCCCACATCCCATGCACGATTCCAACCACGTCGCCGTCATTGATTTCGGCTCCCAATACACCCAGCTCATCGTCCGCCGCGTGCGGGAGTTGGGATTTTTCGCGAAACTTTATGCCATCGAGGATTTTCCCGACATTGGGAAACCCGGTGCCATCATTCTCTCCGGCGGGCCCAAGAGCACCAGCGAGCCGGACGCTCCGGATCTCGATTTCGCGGCACTCCAAGCATTCAAGGTGCCGGTGCTCGGTGTGTGCTACGGCATGCAGCTTCTCAATATCAAGTTCGGTGGCAGCGTGGAGGCCAGTGACCGCCGGGAATACGGCCCGGCCAACCTTTTTCCGGCGGAATGCAAGGGGTTATACGAAGGTGTTTCCGCGTCATCGCAAGTGTGGATGAGCCATTCGGATACGGTGAAGGTGTTGCCCGAGGGCGCCGAGGTGATCGCCACCAACCAGCACGGCACACCGGTCTCGCTGCGTTTCAACGAACGATTCTTCGGCATCCAGTTCCACCCGGAAGTCACCCACAGCCACGAGGGGCTGCGCATCCTGCACAACTTCCTGTTAGAGGCGGAAAACCTCCTGCCGTTCCGCATCGATGACCTCAAGCGCGAGATCATCAACGGCATCCGCGAGAAGGTGGCCGGCAAGCAGATCGTCTGCGGCGTCTCCGGCGGCGTGGACAGCACGGTGCTCGCGGTTCTCCTGCATGAGGCCGGTGCCAAGGTCCGTGCGATTTTTGTCGATCACGGATTGATGCGCAAAGACGAGGGCGAAGAGGTCCGCAGCAACTTTCATCGCATGGGCGTGCCCATCGAAACCGTCGATTGTGCCGATCGTTTCCTCGCCGCCCTCGACGGCGTGGACGATCCCGAGAAAAAACGCGTGATCATCGGCAATCTCTTCATCGATGTCTTCTGGGATTCGGT
Organism: Akkermansiaceae bacterium; assembly: GCA_947491475.1. Taxonomy (GTDB): domain Bacteria; phylum Verrucomicrobiota; class Verrucomicrobiia; order Verrucomicrobiales; family Akkermansiaceae; genus Luteolibacter. The sequence continues at coordinate 9,947 of CANLKN010000058.1, forward strand.
CGGCGATGCCGAAATGCTCGCCCAAGGCACACTCTATCCCGACGTGATCGAGAGTGCCTCCAACGCGAAGTCGAAAGCTTCCAAGATCAAGACCCACCACAACCGGGTGGACCGGATTCTGGAACTCCAGGCACAGGGCAAGGTGCTCGAACCGCTGGCAGAGTTCTTCAAGGACGAGGTCCGCGCCCTCGGTGCCTCGCTTGGCATTCCACATGACATCCTGCACCGCCACCCGTTCCCCGGTCCCGGCCTCGCAGTGCGCTGCCCGGGCGCGATCACCCCGGACCGCCTGCACATCATCCGCGAGTGCGATGCTATCTTCATCGGCAAGCTCAAGGAACACGGTTGGTATGACCGCGTCTGGCAGGCCTATGCCGGACTCATCCCGGTGAAAACCGTCGGTGTGAAAGGCGACGAACGCTCCTATGAATGGGCGATCACCCTGCGCGCCGTGGTTTCCGAAGATGCCATGACCGCCGACTGGGTGGACCTGCCTTACCAACTCCTGCGCGAGACCAGCCACCGCATTCTCAATGAGGTCAAAGGTGTCAACCGCGTGCTCTACGACGTCTCCACCAAGCCGCCGGCCAGCATCGAGTGGGAGTGAATATCGGATCCTCACTCAGAGCCAGTTGATGAATCAGACGATTGTGAAAGCCTCTTCAAACGCTTGTTTGATATCATCGATTAATTCAAGCCCGCAAGAGACGCGCAGCAGGTGGGGAGGCACGCCGCAGGCCTCGGCCCAGTCGAGCTCCGGGTAATGTGCGAGCATCACGTAAGGGCACACCAGAGTGAACGGGGTGCCGAAGCTTGGGCCTTTGCTAAGCCGCAGAGCGTCAAATACTTTTGGCGTTTTTTTAGGATTTTTCAGAACAAATGAAAGCAAGCCGCCATAGCCGCCGTTCGGGCGTCGGACGGCATCGTAGTTTTCGCGGGTGGTCAGAGAGGGATGCCAGACATGGGCGACTGCTGTCTGCTCGGCGAGCCAGCTAGCGAGTTCGAGCCCGTTGGCATTTACGGTCTTCATGCGCTTGGCATAGTCCTTGAGATTGGAGAGCAGCACCTCGGCATCGCCGATGTAAAGAGGGGCGTTATCGGCGGAGTCGGTGGCGAGTGTTTCGCGTAGCGTGGCGGCGAAGGGTGAGTCCTCGCGCAGTGCGACCATGCCGGCCATCACATCGCCCTCGCCGGAAACCCACTTCGTGAGGCTGCCGGTCACCACATCGGCGAAGCGCAACGCCTCGACATTGAAAGGCCCGGCGGCCGAGTCGTCCACGATAAGTGGAGTGGCCCCGTCGCGGCAGGCTTGTGCGACGCGGGCGAGGTCCACGGTGCGCAGCAGTGGGTTGCTTGGCAACTCGGTGAAGACGCCGGCGAACTCACCTTGGCGGATGCGTTGCAGCGCTTCATCAAAGGATTCCCCGGTGGCCTCGTTCAGATAGACCACGCCGTGGCCGAAGTGTTCCTGCACTTTGAGGCAATCGACGTAGGGAAACTCGAGTTGCAGCGTTTTTCTGCCATTTTGAACTCCGGGCAGGGCGCGCAGCACGCTGGTCACGGCGGCCATGCCGCTGGCGAAAACAAAGGTATTTTCCAGCGTGCTGCCGGTGAACTTGGTGAGGGCCCGCGCGATGAGGTGTGATTTGGTGCCCTCGCGCGGTTTGCCATCGAGGAAATCCTGAGCCTGGCGGCTGCTGACCACTTCGCCGGAGAAGCGCCAATAAGCGTCGGCATCGGCCTTGGCCTTGGCTGGAACGATCAACGCATGCAAGCCATTGAAGCTGGTGGAGCGCACGGCGGTCTGTGCGCGGCGTTCCACCCAGCGGTGGGCGCGCTGCACGGCGCTGCGGGTAGGCAGCACGATGATCTCCTCGTTTTCACCTGCCACCTCGGCTTTGGCGTTATCGAACAGGCGCTCGACGGTCGGGTGCTTGAAAAACCGCGGGTAGCCCGTCCGCAGGCGTTTCATGATTTTTTCGCGTCCTTCTTCGTAGCCGATGATCGAATCCCAAGTGGGCAGGCAGACCGAGCACGCATGGGGGGAATCCGGCAGCGGCAGCCCCAGATCCTTTTCCTGCCATGCCGGCTCGGCTGAGAGGTCACGCGTCACGCGCTCTCCATGCCTCGCCGGATTGTTTTGGGCAAGCCGGATTCACAGCAGGTTTTCGCCATGGGTATCAGGCTCCGAGTTTCTCCACGCACACCTCGTGGCGCTGGCCATCGATGTTGAGCACCATGCTGGTGCGGCTCAACACGCGGCCATTGGTGGCCTCCGGTGCAGGTGCAGGAACTGGAGCTGCGGCTGGTGCGGAAGCGGGCTTGGCCGGGGCGGCTTGGCTTTCCGCAGTAGGCACTCCTTTGACGAGTGCTTCGACCTGTTGGGGAAACATTGCGAAAAGAACTGCGATCTCGTCGGTGGTGGGCAGGCCTTTTTCGGCGCATTGCTTGCGGTATCCCTCCAAACCGGGTTCCAACAAATCCGCCGGGCGGCAGGTGACGGCCTTCTTGCCGCTTTGTTGCTCGGCTTTGGCAAGGATCTCCGGATTGATCGGACCGGGGGCCTTGCCGTATTTTCCCAGCGCGATGTCCTGAGCCGGTTGGCAGATGACTTTCCAGCGGCCGAACTTGATGTTCATCATCGCCTGGGTGCCGACGATTTGCGAGGTGGGTGTGACCAGAGGGATCCAGCCGAGGGCCTCGCGGACCACCGGGATTTCGCGCACCACTTCATCAAACTTGTCGGCCATGCCTTGCTCGGCGAGTTGGTTGCGGAAATTGGAAAGCATGCCACCGGGAACCTGGAAAACCAGGATGTCGGAATCCACCCGCTCGTTGGCTGGACTGGTGAACTTGGATAGCTGTTGATAGACATCCTCGAAGTGGAGGCGCAGTTGTTGGAGTTTCGCAGGATCGTAATCCGGGCGGCGCGGGTGACCTTCGAGCAGGGCAAGCATGCGCACGGTGTCCGGCTGGCCGGTGCCATTTGCAAACGGAACGATGGAGGTTTCCACGGTGTCCACGCCCGCCTCGATGGCGGCGAGATAGGCGGCTGCGCCGAGACCGGCGGTATCGTGAGTGTGCAAGACGATCGGGATGCCGACCTTGCTCTTGAGCTCCTTGACCAGATCGTAGGCGATTTTCGGCGTGATGATGCCGGACATGTCCTTGATGCCGATGGAATGGCAGCCCATTTTTTCCAGCTCGACGCCCATTTTGACGAAGGCCTCGATGGTGTGAACCGGGCTGGTGGTGTAGCAGATTTCCCCGCGGGCGTGCTTCTTGCAATCGAGCACCGTGTCGATGCATGTCTTGAGGTTGCGGGTGTCGTTGAGCGCATCGAAAATGCGGAACACATCCTGACCGGCCGCCGCATCGGCGCGCACGAAGGCTTCGACGACATCATCCGGGAAACTGGTGTATTGCACGATGTTCTGGCCGCGAAGCAGCATGATTTGCGGCGTCTTGGGCGCGGCTTTTTTGAGTGCGCGGAGGCGGTCGAAGGGGTTTTCTCCGAGGTAGCGCAGGCATGAGTCGATGGTGGCGCCGCCCCATGTTTCGAGACCGCTGAAGCCGATCTCATCGAGAATGGGTGCTGCGGGCAGCATTTGTGCGGTGCTCATGCGGGTGGCGGCCAGCGATTGGTGGCCATCGCGCAGGACGGTGTTGTTGAAAGTGACGGGCTTCATGGGATATGTGTGGATGGGAGTTTGGAGGGTTGCGGGGTTTTGCCCGCGGGGTCGGGCAAAGGTTAGAACCGTGGATTCCGATTGGCGAACAGATTTGCCCGCAGCAATGGGCACGAATTGCCATTCTCACGGCATATCCTGCACTGCTGAATCCCGGTTGTCATTTTTGCGGAGTCATGCAGTCTTTGGGCGTGACGGGTTATGAACAACAGAAGCGGGTGATGAATCTCTCGCTGGTGGTGGCGGTGGTGCTGCTGGGCGCCAAGGTTACTGCGGCGGCCATCACTGGTTCCTCCGCCATCTATTCGGACGCGGCCGAGTCCGTGGTCCATCTGCTGGCGGTTTGTTTCGCCGCGTGGGCGCTGCGCCTGGCACACAAACCGGCCGATGAAACCCACCATTTCGGCCATGACAAAGTGGCCTTTCTTTCGGCGGGCTTCGAGGGGGCGATGATCTCTGCGGCGGCGCTGTTGATTTTGTATGAAGCCGTCCGGCAGATGATCTTTGGGGTGAGCATTTCCAATCTGGCTCTCGGCTTGGCGATCACCGCCAGCGCCGCAGGCATCAATCTGGTTTTAGGGCTCTCGTTGCTTGCCGTGGGAAAACGCAATGGCTCCCCATTGATCCGGGCCAATGGTCACCACGTGCTCACCGATGTCTGGTCGAGCGTGGCGGTGCTCATCGCCCTTGGGCTCTATAAATTCACCGGTTGGGTCTGGTGGGATCCCATCGCCGCCATTTTTGCCGCACTCAACATCCTGCGTGTCGGATACAAGCTCATTCGCGAAAGCCTGGGCGGCCTGCTCGATGAGGCGAACCCGGCGGCCGAGCAAACGATCCGCACCATGCTGGATGCCGAGGTGGCCAAAGCCGGTTTGACCCACCACAATTTCCGCTACCGTCACTCCGGCCGCACCCATTGGGTGGAGTTTCACCTGGTGTTCGACGACTCGCTGTCAGTGGGCGAGGCTCACACCCTGGCTACGGCCATCGAGTCCAGAGTGGCCGGCATGCTCCATCCCGATGGCAGGGTGATCTCACATCTCGAACCCAAGTCCGCCGAACATCAGGTGGAAAGTTGGGAGGGCCGCTGAGGCGACGTCATGCAGTATATCATAGTGGCGCGGGCGTCTCTCCCGCCGCCTTTCTGCAAATGAAACGGTGATCGCCAGGCTCGAGGCCAGACGTGCTGATGTTAGATGGCCGGAAATCCCGCTCCAGACGCGGCGGCGAATTCATGCATAACTGCGGATCGAGGCTTTGACCTCTTCATAGACCAGCGGTTCCTTGTGAAGGATTGGCGCGTTGCCGGGGCCTTTGTATTCCCAGCAGGAAACGTATGAGTATTGGTCGTCGTGGCGCTTGGCCTCGCCGGCCTGAGTGCTGCCGGATTGAACTTCCGGATCGGTGTCGAAAAATTGGTGCTCGGTACGGAAATGGCCTCCGCAGGATTCCTCGCGGTCGCGGGCGTCGTAGCACATGATTTCACCGAATTCGAGGAAGTCGGCTACGCGGCCGGCCTTTTCTAGCTCCATGTTGACGCCCTCGCCGGAGCCGGGGATGCGCACGTTGTTCCAGAATTCCTCGCGGATTTGCGGGATTTTTTCGAGCGCCTTGTCGAGGCCATCGCGGGAGCGGGCCATGCCGCATTCGTCCCACATGATCTGGCCGAGTTCGCGGTGGAAGGAATCCACGGTGCGTTTGCCTTGGATGGAGAAGAGCTTCGAAACACGATCGCGCGTTTCCGCCTCGGTTTGCTTGAACTCTGGCATGTCAGTGGTGACGGTGCCTGGTTTCTGGGTGACCAGGTAGTTGGCGATGGTCGTGGGGATTACGAAATATCCGTCGGCCAATCCTTGCATCAGGGCGGAGGCCCCGAGGCGGTTGGCTCCGTGGTCGGAGAAATTCGCCTCACCGAGCACGTGGAGACCGGGGATGTTGGACATCAGGTTGTAGTCCACCCACAGACCGCCCATGGTGTAATGAACGGCGGGGTAAATCATCATTGGGCCTTTGTAGGGGTCCTCGCCGGCGATCTTTTCATACATCTGGAACAGATTGCCATAGCGGGCGCGGATGACATTTTCACCGAGGCGCTTGGTGGCATCGCGGAAATCGAGATAGACGCCGAGGCCGGTGGGAGCGATGCCGAGTCCGGCATCGCAGACTTCTTTGGCGGCGCGGGATGAGATATCGCGTGGTGCGAGGTTTCCGAAGGACGGATATTTGCGCTCCAGATAGTAGTCGCGCTGATCTTCCGGGACGTCGGCCGGATTCATCTGCTTCTTGCGCAGTTTTTCGGCGGTTTCCTTGGATTTGGGCACCCAGATGCGGCCGTCATTGCGGAGCGACTCGGACATCAGCGTGAGCTTGGATTGATAATCGCCGGAAACCGGAATGCAGGTCGGGTGGATTTGCGTGAAGCAGGGGTTGGCAAATAGGGCCCCGCGTTTGGCGGCGCGCCAGGCGGCGGTGACGTTGCAGCCCATCGCGTTGGTGGAGAGGAAGAACACGTTGCCATAGCCGCCGGTGGCGAGGATGACCGCATCCGCGGCGTGGGTGCTGATTTGGCCGGTGGCGAGATCGCGTACGACGATGCCCTTGGCATGGCCGTCCATCAGCACCAGATCGAGCATCTCGGTGCGCGAATACATTTTCACGCCGCCACGAGCGATTTCCTTCTCAAGCGCCTGATAGCAGCCGATGAGGAGTTGCTGGCCGGTTTGGCCGCGTGCGTAAAAGGTGCGCGATACCTGCGAGCCACCGAACGAGCGGTTGTCTAACAAACCGCCGTATTCGCGGGCGAAGGGCACGCCCTGGGCCACGCATTGGTCGATGATCGCATTGGAAACTTCGGCAAGCCGATAGACATTCGCCTCACGGGCGCGGAAGTCGCCGCCTTTGATGGTGTCATAGAACAACCGCCGCACCGAGTCGCCGTCGTTCTGATAGTTTTTCGCACCGTTGATGCCACCCTGTGCGGCGATCGAGTGGGCACGGCGAGGGCTGTCCTGATAACAAAAGCATTTTACCTGGTAGCCTAGCTCGGAAAGCGAGGCTGCGGCGGCCCCCCCCGCGAGGCCTGAACCGACGACGATGACCGAGTATTTCCGCTTGTTGGCCGGATTGATGAGCTTGGAATCCATCTTGTGCTTGGACCACTTCTGTTCAAGCGGGCCGGATGGGATCTTGCTGTCGAGAGTCATGGGATTGATGATTGGAGATTAAATTTTGATTATTTCATCGGCCAAAGCCGAGGAGGATGGCGATGGGGATGGAAATGAATCCCAGCCAGATGAAGAGGGCGTAGCCGATAGAGATCTGCTTGATGAGACTCTCCGATTTTTTCGAACGGAAGCCGAGGGTTTGGAAAATCGAACCGACGCCGTGCATGAGGTGCGAGCAAAGCAGGGTCATGGCGATCACGTAGAAGAGGGTGGCCGGCCACCAGTTGAAGCCATCGATGACCATTTTCCAGGCATTGTGGACCTCCTTGCCGTCGAGCATGAATTTGTAGAGCTCCGGATTGTTGTATTCATTGCCGACGCGTGCGGTGAAATGCAGCAGGTGATAGATGACGAAGGCGAGGATGGTGAGGCCGGAGAGGATCATGTAGCGGGACGATCTCGACGCCTGGATGGTGGCCGGATGCTCGTAGGACTTGCGGGCCGCGCGGTTTTGCACGGTGAGCGCGATGGTGGCGATGATGTGGGCGGCGATCATCACCAGCATCGCGATGCGGAAAATCCAGATGCCGGCACCGTGGAGCATGTGATGGAGGAAATACGCGTAGGCATTGAAAGGCTCTGGTCCCATGAAGACCACAAGGTTACCGATCAAGTGACCGGCAAGGAAAAGCACTAGGACAATGCCGGTGACAGCGACGACGAGCTTTTTCCCGATAGAGGAGGACCAATACGTTTCGAGGCAACGGGTGAGGGCGTTCATGACGATTGTGGAGAGTGGCCGCGCTGGCCGCGCGGAGAAATAGGCGGGGGAGCGCGGCTTTTCAAGAGGAGAGTCCAGGCAAGGCAGGATCGGTCATACGAATGGCAGAATTTGCGGAGTGGAAGCATCCATGCACTTCCGGGCATGCACCGCCTTCCGCCCGCAGAAGCCCGCGTTTGGAAGGCTGGATGAAATCGTCACCCTGCTGCCAGCAACAGAACCATTGCCCTATGCCTAGCTGAAAATGCGCCTCAGTTTTCGCTGTGGGCCTCGTTTTAATGAACCCACAATTCCCCGCATTCGTAAACCGGAGTCCAGTGATGCATGCCGAGAGTCCAGATCATTTTGAGCGGTGGGGTGATCTCGGGGTCATCGATCTTTTGCTTGAGTTCCTCCACGAGAATGGGGCCTGCGACTTCGCCATCCATGATGTAAAACCATTCACCGGATTTGGCTTCGGGGCCTGGTATTGGTAGTCCTAGGGCGGCGGCATTGAAACGTTCGATGCGGGCGGCAGCGCGCGCGGCGGCTCTTACTTTGGCTTCCTCAGCCTCCTTTAACCTGGCTTCTTCTTCCTTCTTGCTCCTGGCTTCCTTCTCCTGTTCCATTGCCTTCAATTCTTCCTCCCGCTGCAGCCGGGCCTCTTCCATGGCTTTGGCATGTTCCTCGGCGAGTTGCTTGGCTGCGGCGTTGACGCGTTCCTCATGTTCGGCTTGTGCTTGGGCCTGGGCTTTAGCCAGCACGGCAGCTTGGGCTTGTGCGTGGGCGACCGCCGCCGCTTGGGCGACCGCATCAGCTTGTGCTTGGGCAATGCCAGCGAGTTGAACCTCGGTCAATGCGGCGATTTGGGGTTGGGCCGGTGGGGTCACCGGTGCCCAATGCGCCATGGTGGCTGCCACTCGGGCCAGTTCCTCAGCCTTCGCGCGGATTGAGGCGGACTCGGTCTCGGCTTTTTGGCGCGCGATTTCATTAGCTGCCTCAGCCTCTTCGCGAGCCTTGGCCCTCATGATGGCGAGTTCCTGTTCTGTATTTTGGCGTGCTTGTGCGATGGCCGCCTTGAGCTCCTCTTGGGCTTGTGCACGGATGGCGGCGACCTCGGCTGTGGCTTCCTGGCGTGCCAACTCCGCGGAGGCTTGTGCGGCAGCGGCATTTTCGGCAGCGGCCTGTGCTTCTGCGGCCTTATCGGCGGCGGCTCTGACCTGTTCCTCTGCATGGCGTTTGGCTTCGGCGATGGCACGCTCTTCCGCCACGGACCGTTGTTTGGCCAATGCGAGTGCTATGGCATCTTCTTCTGCCTGTGCCTTCGCGGCAGCTGCAGCTTCAGCTTGGGCGGCTGCTTCGAGCCGTGCTTGCTCGGCAGCGGCAGCAGCGGCTTTGGCTTCCTCTTCAGCTTTGGCACGGATGGAGGCGGCTTCGGATTCCGCCTCTTTGCGGTAGTTTTCCGCCGCGGTCTTGGCCTCTTCGCTGGCTTTGGCACGGATTGTGGCAGCCTCGGACTCAGCTTGTTTGCGGGCATTTTCGGCGGCTGCCTCCGCATCTTCGCGGGCTTGGGCTCGGATGGACTCCAATTCCCGTTCGGTGTTTTGGCGGGCTTGTTCGATGGCCGCCTTGAGCTCTTCCTGAGCTTTTGCGCGGATGGCGGCCACTTCGGTGGTCGCTTCTTGGCGTGCCCGTTCCATCATCGACTTGGCGCTTTGCGCGGCTTCGGCGGATAGGGAAGCGGCTCTGGCTTCGGCTTCGAGGCGGGCTTTTTCGATAATGTCGCGCGCTTTGTTTTCGGCTTCGATTTTTTCGGCTTCGGCCTTTTCTGCGGCAGCATGTGCGGCGGCAGCTTGTTCGGCAGCGGCTTTGGCCTGTTCCTCGGCGAGTTGTTTGGCCGTAGCCGCAGCGCGTTTTTCCTCTTCGGTCCGTTGTTTGGCTTGGGCCATCGCCCGGGCTTCCTCATCGGCGCGGGCTTTCGCGGCAGCGGCGGCTTCGGCCTGGGCGGCGGCTTCCAGACGCGCGGCCTCGGCAGCGGCGGTCGCCACGCGGGCATCTTCCTCAGCTTTGGCGCGGATCAAAGCGGCCTCTGCCTCCGCTTGCTTGCGTGCGTTTTCTGCGGCTGCCTCCGCTTCTTCGAGGGCCTGGGCTCGGATTGCCGCCAGTTCCTGTTCGGTATTTTGGCGGGCTTGTTCGATGGCGGTCTTGAGTTCCTCTTGCGCCTTGGCGCGGATGGCGGCCACTTCGGTCGTCGCCTCTTGGCGTGCCTGTTCGATGAGTGACTTGGCGTTTAGAGAGGCATTTGCAGATAGAGATGCGGCCTTCGCTTCTGCTGCCGCATTTTTTTCAACAACTCTGGCCTGTTCCTCGGCGAGTCGTGTGGCAGTGGCGATGGCACGTTCTTCATGCTCGGTCCGTTGTTTGGCGAGTGCGAGTGCTTTAATTTCCTCCTCGGTGCGGGCCTTTGCGGCGGCAGCGGCTTTCGTTTCTTCTTCGACGCGGGCTTTTGCTGCGGCGGTGGTTTTTGCTTCCTCTTCGGCGCGTCGGGCTGCGGCCTCGGCTTTGATTTGTTCCTCAGCTTCCAACTGCCGGGCCTTGAGGAGCTGAGCTTCTTCTTCGCGCTGTTTGCTTTCGTTCTCAGCCTTGGCTTCTTGCGCGGCCTTTTGTCTGGCGACCTCGGCTTTTTCCTCATCCGCTTTGGCCGCAAGTAGGACGGGATTGCCCCTTAAGGGCGCATGCGGGAAGACGACTTTTTTGATGCCGTGGCCGTTTAACTTGGGCTTGGTGTTCTCGCCGGTGGAGGCTCCATAAGTGGAGTCGAAAAGACGGTCTTTTGGGGCGACGCGGTCCGCAGGGATGGTGACGGCGGGTGGCGGGGTGATCTTGGCGTTCTTACTCGCGAACTGTTCATAGAGGTCGTTATGGAGCTCCTCGCCTTTGACAGGCTTGAGCGCAGCGAGCCCGACGGGGGGGCTGGAATTGAATCCCGAGGCCTTCCATTGGGTTGACCGAGGGCCAAGGAAGGTTTCCGAGTGGAGAGCGGCGTTGCTTGAAGTTTTCCCAGAGAAACTGCGCGTCGTCGGTCCAGAGGATGAAATGTTGGAGGTCTGGGTTGACCAAGTTTGGATCATTTTCCAGGGCGGCGCCGTAGAAGCGTGCTGCTTGCAGAACCATGCCGTAGTGCAGCAGGGCATTGGCCAAGCCCATGTTTTGCACGGCTTTTCCGCGGTTTAGTTCGAGGACTGTGGTGAGCAGGCGGATCGCTTTCCGCGGTTGGTCCTTGGCGAGGATGCGGGCGGCGAATGCAAGGTCGAGATCGATGCTTGGGATGGGATTAGCATCCCAAATGACGGAGGCGGCTTCGTGGAATACCCCTTGATCGTAGAGCATGTAAACCAGTTGTTGGCGGCTATCCCAGTCCCCTGAATTTGCTTGTAATTTCAGACGCAGGTCATCGCAGGCGGCAATCTGCTTTTCGTCGCGCACCCCCGTTGGATTCGCTCCGAGGACGGAGGAGTGGGCGAGCACGGCGACTCCATCGACCATCGTGAACCTGGGGAGCGCGATGGGAGTGGTGTGTTGGCTCACGCGGCTGGTGAGCTTCATCGCCTCCTTTGCATCGCGCATCATCCATGGCAGTTCGGCGAGTTGGGGGCGGCGGTCCTTTAATCCCCCCCCACATGGATTGTTCGTCGTCGGTCCAGAGGATGAAATGTTCGAGTTCGGGGTTGACGAGATTCGGATTGATTTCAAGGGCTGCCCCGTAAAAGCGGGCTGATTCCAGCACCATGCCCTGGTTGAGGAGGGCGTTGGCCATGGCCAAATTTTGCTCGGCCTTGCCGCGATTGTTTTCGCAGACTGCGGTGAGCAGGCGGATGGCCTTGCGGGGCTGATTCTTGGCAAGGATACGTGCGGCAGAGGCCAGGTCGAGGTCAGTGCTTGGAATTTGGGGCGCTTCCAAGACGAGCGTGGCGGCTTTGTGGAGAGCGTCCTGATCGTAAAGCAAACAAGCCGTCCGTAGGCGGGTTTTCCAATCGGCAGGGTTTTCCTCCAATCGCTCGCTAAGAGATTGGTCATGCATGAGATTTAATTCAAGACTCACGGTGTAAGTGGGCGTATAAAGGTTTGCTTTTTTTAAACATTTACCGTGACCGTGGCTTCTTCAAGCGTCAAAAAGTGGGGGAATTGAGAAGAAATTAGAAATTCATCATTATTTTCAATCAAACCAAGGGGGGGCGTTTTTTAAAAACTCATGAGTTGCAAGTCACTACGCGACGCTAGTCGCAGCGTGTGGCTCCTGTCAACGCCGAGGTTTTTTCAAACGATTATCGCAAATGGAAGGATTTTTGCGCAGGGGGACCGCCCTTTCACGCTTGAGAAAGGTATCCCGAGGCGAGATCCACCGGTTGGTAGGGCATATTGAACTGGTCGCAGATGAGATTGGCGCTGATGCGGCCAGATTCGTAAATGGTGGGCAGGCCGCTACCGGGATGGGTTCCGCCGCCGACGAGGTAGCAGTTGTCGAATCCCTGATAGCGGTTGTGCGGGCGGAAATACAGCATCTGGGTGAGCGTGTGGGCAAGGTTGAAGGTGGCTCCCATGAAGATCGAGCCGCTCTCCCAATCGGCCGGGGTGATGATGCGTTTGGCGATGATCCGCGAGCGCAGGTCCTTCATGCCGGTGCGTTGTTCGATGCGGGCGAGGATTTTATCCGCGTATCCTTCCTTTTGGTTTTCCCAATCGTATTGATGGCGGTTGTTGATCGTGGGCACCAGAATGTAGAGGCCGGATTGCCCGGGCGGGGCGACGTGCGGATCAGTGATGCAGGAGTTTCGCACGTAGATCGACATGTCCTCTGAAACATGACGCTCGCTCTGGATGTCAGCCACGTTCGCCTTGTAGTCATCGGCAAATAGAATGTGGTGGTGTGGTTCGTCGGGATAAATCGTGTCCAGTCCGAGATAGAGCATGAAGGTGGAACAGGAGAATTTTTTCCGGCGCATGGATTCCTCCGGTATGCTGCGGCCGTTTAGAAGACTGGTCGCGGCATTGCCGTAATCGGCATTGACCACCACTGCATCAGCATGGATGCGCTCGCCGTTTTGAAGTTCCACGCCGGTCATTTGCCGGCCCTGATAGAGCAATTGTTTAACTGGCGAGCTGAGCCGCAGTTCGCCGCCGCTTTCGCCGAAGATCGAGGCCATCGACTGCGAGATGCGGTTGAGGCCGCCCTGCACGTGATAAACACCGTAGCGGTATTCGGTGAAGGAGAGGATGCTGAAAAGGGCGGGGCAGTGCCAGGGGCTCATGCCGAGATACTTCGCCTGGAAGGTAAAGGCGAGTTTCAGCCGCTCATCCTGAAAATAATCGCCCAGCACATCGTGCACGCTGCGTGTGGTGAGCACGTGCGGCAGCGCACGCAGCAGAGTGGGGCGCAGGAAAGCTGTCAGCTTGTGATACGGATGCTGCAGGCAGGGATAAATCGTCCGGAATTTGTCGCCCTGCTCGACCATGTAGCGGCGGAAGCCGTCGCTGCTACCGGGAAACACGCGCTCCAACTCGGCTGCCATTTTCGTGTCGTCGCTGTAGGTGTGCAGCGCGGTGTCGCCCCAGCTCAGGCGCGTCATGGGATTGAGGTCCACGAAATCGAGGTGGTCGCCGCTGTCGCGGCCAGTTTCTGCGTAGATTTCATCGAGACAGAATTTCTGGTGAAGAAACGTGGGGCCCACATCGAAGGAGAACCCATCCACATTGAGTTCCGAATTCCGCCCGCCGACACGGTCGCTTTTCTCGACGATGGTTACGCGGAAACCGCGGTGGGTGAGGAGCATGCCGGCGGTCAGGCCGCCGGGCCCGGCGCCTACGATGAGGACGTGTTTTTTTGTTCCTTCTGACATGTTTTTTGTCTGTTGTCGCGCGACTGTAGGTGGCATCTTGCGGAATGCAACCCGCATGCTTTCCTCTTTGAATCCGTGCTTTTTACGGAAAACCGTGGGCGGGATGTGTCGTGCTGGGAATGAAATTTCCGGTGGACAAGCCGCCGCACGGACGTTAAGCGTCCGCTCCCGCCGCGCGGGACAATGAATCTGGCAGAGTAGCTCAGGGGTAGAGCAGAGGACTCATAAGCCTTTGGTCGGCGGTTCAAATCCGCCCTCTGCTACCAGTTCGTTTTCAA